>JAZUOC010000316.1:0-4280 GCA_045604465.1 Acutalibacteraceae bacterium | reverse complement strand
ATAAATGGGAAACTGCTACATACTGTTATGCAAGAAAAAGAGATAGACAAATGAATTTGCAAGGGATTGATAATATGCAATATAATATCGAATTTTGGAACGCATTAGACGAATTGGTAAACAATTCTGAAATTGTGATTGATAGACCAAAAGGAACTACACATCCCAAGTAACCTGATTACATTTATCGGGTTGATTATGGATATTTGAAAAACACAACCTCTATGGATGGTGCAGGAATAGATGTGTGGGTTGGAAGTGGCGAGAAAAAGGTTGATGCAATAATGTGCATTGTTGACTTAATGAAAAAAGACTCTGAAATTAAAATATTGATTGGATGCACAGACGAAGAAAAAAGGATAGTATATGAAACACATAATGAAACACAGTTTATGAAAGGTGTTTTAATACGTCGATAAAATCCAATTTGGAGAGGTGCTTTATGGTCGAGATGTGGGATGCATATGATAGGCAGTTTAATAAAATAGAGACTGCTACATTAGTAAGGGGAAAAACCGTTCCTGATGGTATGTATCATTTAGTGTGTGAAATAATTGTTAAGCATAATGACGGAACCTATCTGCTTATGCAAAGAGATTTTGAAAAACATTTAGGCGGAATGTGGGAATTAACGGCAGGCGGTTCTGCATTGAAGGGTGAAACACCAATGGAGTGTGCCGTCAGAGAATTGCGAGAAGAAACAGGCATCGTATCTTGCAATTTGCAAGAGCTTAAAAGAATTATACATGATGGACACCATTCTCTTTATGTGGAATATTTATGTATTACTGATTGGGATAAAGATGCCGTTATTTTACAAGATGGAGAAACAGTTGACTATAAGTGGGTAGACAAAACTGCACTTTTAGAAATGGGAACAGATGCTCTGGCATCATCTAGGGCATTAGAGATTGTTAAGGAATTAAACATATAATTTCCAATTTGTAGATCAAATATTTTAGGGAACAAATTGTACTTGTTTACAGTCAGTTTGTTTCCTGAATTTTTATTAGGAACTCCAAAACGGATAATATTTCAAGTGACCACATTGGTCACTTGAAATTTATGAACATAAAAGTGGTAAAGGGTCACAACGCCCCTTCACCAAAAATCCAACGCAGTCTTCATATATCGGAATCTTCATTTGTGGTGGCAGTTATTATATATTTCCACACAATTGAAAAGCGTTAGAAATATGTGATATAATCAAAAAAACGAATGGAGATATATTTATGATTTACTGTACGGGCGATACACATGGCGATTGGACTAAATTCTCCACAAATATATTTCCTGAACAAAAGGAAATGTCGCGTGATGATTTTGTAATTATTTGTGGTGATTTCGGATTGTGGAATGATAACAACGAAGAAAAATATTGGCTGAAATGGTTGAATGACAAACCGTTCACAACACTTTTTGTTGATGGCAACCACGAAAACTATACACGTTTGAACAGTGAGTTTGAAACTGTTGATTTTCACGGCGGTAAAGCACACAAAATTCGTGATAATATTTATCATCTGATGCGCGGCTATGTTTTTGATATTTGCGATAAAAAGATATTTGCTTTTGGCGGTGCAAAAAGTCACGATATTAATGACGGAATTCTTGACCCAGCCGACTTTAAAACAGAAAGAGAATTTAATGAAAAATACAAGCGCTGGTCAAAAGCCAATAAGATGTTTCGTGTAAACAACATTTCTTGGTGGAAAGAAGAAATGCCAACCGAAGAAGAAATGATCTTCGGATTAAATACGCTTGCCGAACACAATTATGAAGTTGACTTTATAATAACTCATTGTGCTCCCCAACAAGTTGTCGCAATGTTTTCAGGCGGTTGTTATAAATCCGATGAGTTAACTGAGTATTTTGATATCGTTAATGAAAAGGTTAAATTCAAAAAATGGTTTTTCGGACATTATCATGACAACAAACAAATAATGTGCGATTTCATCATGCTTTACGAACAAATAATCAGAATTGCTTAAATCAAAATCAAACATTTTTAGGGAACAAATTGCACTTATTTGCAGTCAGTTTGTTCCCTAATTTTTTGTTACTTGCCGAAAGCGAAAAAATCAGACCGATTGAAAAATCGAAATCTGACCGATTGGAAAATCAAAGGGTCTTTTTGTCCCTTTGATTTGAGTGTAATACTCAGTTCTCAAATCAAACATCGTTACAGTTGTAGTAACGGGCCATTTTGACCCATTACTGTAACCGTAACACCATAATCATAATTTTTTGCGTTACAGTTATTCCAAATGGCCAAAATGGCCACTTGAGGAAATGTCGTTATATAGTAAGTAATCTTTTGGGTCACTTACTACTTCCGTAACACGCTCACGGTAAGCCTTTTGTCTGCAAGCATTACTGCAGTACACCGCACCTGACCTCTTCGGTGTAAAAGTATTACCGCAGCTTTTACATACTGTGTTTTCACGCCTTTCAAGACTCTTTCTCCGTTTTAAATACATTGCACCCACATTGCCTTGCTGACAGTGATAACAAAACTTTACACAGTGAACCTGAGTGAAATATACCCGTTCACATCCCTTGCAGTTAATCCTCCTGACGGTTGCATACTCAGTTGCTCTGCCCGTAACTTGCAGATACCAGAGATATTTAAGGTCTTCCTGATTTTCGTATTCATATTCAGCATGTGTCATTTTTATGCTCTCCTTTATTGATAGTTTAGCGATTTGGGAAACTACGGTATTAATCTCTTTAAGCCACTTGTCGGAAGACGAATAACCTTGTGTTTTCCCTCCTCTGATTATTTAATGTAGAAAAAAACGAAAATCATACAGAATCACGAAACAGCAAAAAACGATGTGCGAAACAAGGTTCAAAGCCTTATGTATCAAGGCTTTTCTGCATATATGTATAATTTTAAGTACAATAATCGAAACAATATTTTATAAAATTATCTTCAAACCCCATAAAACAAAAAAATTACCTCGCAGGATGATTATTCCTTGCGAGGTAGTTTGCAATTATAATGATATTAACATATCTCCCAAAAAGCAAAGTCCGGTTTATTGGACAGTAAAATTTGTATAATGACTATGGACTATGATATAATTTTTGTCAGGAGGTGGTAAAGGATGAATGACAAAGGCTTCTTCTATGCCGATTACAGTGTCGGCAAAGTAACCGTTGCCTCAAAAACTATTGATGCGGGACAATATGCGGTTGACCTGCTCAATCAGTATTACAAGGATGATACCGCTGCAAGAATATCTGTTTTCAGAGCCGAGAATTGGGAGCTTGAAGATATGCTCTCCAAAGGCTATTTAAATCCCCGACTTTTTGTTGAAGCCGTAACCGTAATCAACAATATATTTACTGCCCTGCCGAAGCTGAAGCCCTTTAATCTAATTGACATAGACAAAGAAAAGGAAAGAATCGCAAAGCTTTTCACTTATGAAAATGCAGAAATATTAATTGAATACTTCCGTCGCAAAGGCAAGGTACAGAACATCAAAGAAGAATATATCATTCTCGGAATCCTGCCGGCCGAATACGATAAGGATTTTTTCACACAGGCAGAAAAACTGCTGAATGATGTAAAAACAACACTCAGTTTTTACGATAACCTCGGTGATGATATTACCCTTGCGTTCAATAAGCTCAGAAGGTTTGTGTTAAGACTCGATGAGTTGGAGAAATTCAGCAAAGAACATCTATCGCAGCTTGCCACCGACATTTTCGGTGAAAAGGTTATTCCCGTCAACACGGAATATACTTCGGAAAGCCTTGTCGCCCGAAGGCTGTATTTCAACAGCTTCTACAGTTTTATTGTTACGGATTTATTTGAGGGAATACAGTACGGACATTATCCGAGGCAATGTGAAATCTGCAAGAAGCACTTTCTTATGCTGACTGCAAGACGACAGAAATACTGTAACGGATATGCACCTTTCAAGTACAAGGGTAAACGGGTCACCTGCAGAAGATATGCGGCATATATAAACTTAAAAGAAAGATGCGAAAACGACCCGGCACTCAGAATATACAGAAACCGTTGCGGTTCGATTCGTGTAGATAAAAGCAGAGGCAAAATCACACCTGAGTTTGCGGAATTAGCAACAAGGCTTGCCGAGGACAGAATGTACCGTGCAGTCGAAGAAACGGAATACGAGCTTACCCAATACCCTAAGGATATGGAAAAGAAAAAGCTGTATGAGGATACGGCAAAATCAATGAAGTAAGGAGGTGTCGCCCGTGAGAGAATGGCAACAGGACCTTGTTATGTACAGAATAACACCTGCTCC
>JAZUOC010000315.1:0-5915 GCA_045604465.1 Acutalibacteraceae bacterium | reverse complement strand
AAGACCTTTACCGCAGACAATCTTACCGTTTTCATAGTAGTAACCGTCTACGACACCGTTTACTGCTTCATCCTTATCGTAAACAGGATTCTGAAGTACACCGTTTTCATCAAAGTAGTAGCTCTGAGCAGAAACGCCTGTATCGTTTGCATTGGAAATTCAGTATTCTCTGCCTCTTACCACTTCGCCTGCTGATCTTACATAATAGTACTTTCCTTCAATCTCTATAAGACCTAAGGCCATCTGCTTGACACCGTTTACATAATAGTACAGTGTTCCGTTTTCTTCCACGAAGCCGTTCTTGATGATCATCTTACCGGTTTCATCAAAGTTATAGTTCTGACTCTTAAGCTCGCCGCTGTCGTTTTTAGTAGTCCAATAAGCACGGTTAGCTGCAAGCTGTCCGTTAGAACGAACATAAATCCAGTCGTTATCGTATACTGTACCGTTATTAGCCGTACCTGTGTATCTGATAAGTCCCTTATAGGCAAGACTGCCGTTTTCGTAGAAGTAATATATGCCGTCTTTGTAAACGATGCCTGTTACATCTGTTTGCTTGACACCGAGCATATAGCCGTTTTCATCGAATTCATACATACCGGGAACAATATCGAAGCTGTTTTCGCCTATCCAGTACTGTCTGCCTACAACTATCTCACCGGAGGAACGGACATAGATATACTCGGTTTCACCGTCAATCTCAACAGCTGTAATACCGTTAGAAACCATAAGTCTGGAGTCTTCGTAGTACTTACCGTCTACTATGCCGTCAGCACCGCTGAGCTTACCGTCAGCAAAGTTATAAATATCGCTGAGCTTGTATTCTTCGTTTCCGTTATTCTCTATGATGTAAGTATCGCCGTCAGCAGATATGTTACCGCCCTTTACTTCTTCGCCGAGGAAGTAGTAAATTTCGCCGTCAGCCTCGACAAGGCCGGGATGCCAGGTCATAAAGCCCTTATCGATGTATCGGCTCTGACCGTCATATTCAACGATGCCTGTAAAGCTGCTGAGGAACTTACCGTCTTCATCGAAGTAGAAGAAGCCTTCCTCGGCGTCGATAAAGGTTATACCCTTGCTCTCGCAGTAGTCAAGAGTTTCCTTATCAGCTTCATACTTAAAGCCGCCGATTTCCTCGGTAGGATAAGGTACACGGGTTATACCTGTAACAGGTTCATTAGTTTCGGAGTCGTAGTAATACCAGTCGCCGTCAATTTCGTTCCAGCCGGAGTAAACAGGTTCACTATAAGCTTTGACAACTACGTCACCGCCTGTGATTTCTTTCTGACCCTCGGACAGGATAACCATTTTGTCGCCCTGCCAGTAAGCCATACCCTCAGCCAGACTGTTAGCCAGGATTGCATCATAATATTCACTGGCTCTGAGGCCGTTTTTGAAGGTAGCACCCTCAGTCTTGCCTTCAGCAAGTGTCAGAATAATGTTTTTATCATTCGCCATCAAATGTGTATCTGCAGTGAATGTACCACCATAAACTGTAAGCTTTCCGTTTTGTACTGCTGCTAATGCACCGCTGTCATATCCTGTAGCAGTAAATTCACCGTCATAGATGTTCACATTGGCTTCCACACCGCAACTCACACAGTAGCCATACTCCTCTGTGTTGATGAAGGTTCCGTTGTAGATTGTCATCGTACTCTGATATTCTGCACACGTATAGCCGTAGAAGGTACCATCGTTAATGATTACCTCACTCATATATGCAGAAATCGGATTACCTCCAAGACCGTCGGTTGAATAGGTTCCCTTTTCAATAGTCACTGTACCTTTTTCTATGAACAAAGCCGCATATTGGTAGCCATTTTCCGGACCGCCTTCCTTTTCAACAAAAACTCCGCCGGTCTGTGCCTCAGATGAGTCAGTAAAGGTCACAACAGTCTTAATTTCTGAATATTCGCTGATACAAATGGTAATATGTTCAGATGTGATCTTATGCCCATTAAGGTCGAAGGTGAACTCACCGGAATTGATAAACAGATTTGATGTACCCAAAGCAATATCCCTAAACAGCTTAACCACAGCTTCATCTTCGGCTGTACAGTTTTCAACTGCATCAATTGCTTCATCCAAGGTCGGATAATATGTAACTTCACCGTCGATGGTGGCACTTGCAGTACATTCTGTACCGCAGCCGTTTGCACAGATACCGTCCTCATTTGACCAGTCGTGGTCGCCGGTTGCAGGAATCACTTCACCGGTGACATAATCATCACATTCTTCACAGTAAAGACCTGCTGTGTGTCCGTCAGCTCCGCAGTTTTCTGCTACGCCGTCCTTTTCCTCCAACGGACCGAAATGAACGGGAATTGTATAAATTTCATCAGTCGTACTATCGGGCTTTGTAATTGCATCCCACTGTGCTTCAGTTCCCGTGAAGTGCAGGACTTCAAGCATACCACAAGATGATACTGCCATTTTGTCGATAGATGTCACATTACTGCCAATTACAAGGTTTTCAAGATAGTCACATCCGTTAAACAATGCGTGGGGAATTTCAGTAAGACTTTCAGGTAAAACGACATTTTTAACTCTTGAACATTCAAAAGCAGCTACATCAATATAAATATCGGCTTCGGATTCTTCAAAATTAACCGTTTCAACAGAAGAAAAATCAAAACAGCGCGCTACTATCATGTTAACTTCACCGGAAATATTTACTGTTTTGAGATTTTCGGTATTATAAAATGACAAATGGCCCAATGTCTTTACACCGTCAGGAACAGTATAGGTTTCCCCTGCTCTCTTTGCAGGATACATAACGAGCTCGGTTTGAGCAGCATTAAACAGAACACCGTCCTTAAGAGTATAAAAAGCATTTCCCTGAGCGAGCTTAAATTCAGCAAAAGAGTTATTATACGTCGGAAAAATATAATCCACAGTCGAAGGTATCGACAGAGAAACCGCATTATTTAATCCATAAAAAGAAGTTTCGTAAATATTTGTTACGCCTTCTTCGATTACAACATTTTTAATATTGTCTCTGTGCTCATACCAGGGAGCATTATAAGCTTCAATTGAATAATCTCCTGTACCGCTGATAGTAAGAGTTCCCTCTGAATCCAGCGACCAGATCACATCGTTAGTCTTTGCTGCCCCGCAGGCACCGGCATAATATCCGTCCTCAACATCACCGCAGACTTTACAATAATGGTTAGTATAGCTGTGAGAACATACATATCCGCAAACGGTACATTCACCGTCACTGTTCATACTGTGTTCGAAATCAACACCGCAGGTAAGTCCGCAAAGAGAACAGAGGCTGTCTTCAAAGCTGTGATCACACGATATGTAAATTACATCACCGGTATTATAGATGTAGCAATTGGATGTTCCGAAAATCTCCTCACCGTCAACGAGGATTCTGAAGCTACATTCATCGGCATAACCGCCCTCGGTCCATATAAAGGCAAGAATACTGTTTGCGGACACCTCTACTTCGTAGGTGCCGACTTCACCGGCGTCTATAGTAGCATCAGCAATTTTTATAAATTCACCGTCGGAAACAGTACAGATCTGAATCGCATTTTCGTTCCAACCGTCACCGTAGGAGTCTTCCATTACGACGGTGACAAGCTTAGTGATGTAGCCGCAATCGGGACATTCGCCGTCAGCCATGTTCTCATGAGTACATTCATAACCGCAGTCGTCACAGACACCGTCTGTGTAGCTTCCGTGAGAACATTCTGTACCGCAGCCGTTTGCACAAATTCCGTCATTATTTGACCAATCGTGTATATCAACTGTAGTTTCATTGCTGTAAATTTTTTCATCTACGCAGTTGGTTAAACAATAAACCTTGTCGCCGCCAAGAACCGGATAAGAGTCTGTGCCTATCTTCTGGCCCCAGATGTGAGGTGTTACGGTTTCACCATCGATCTCTTCTTCGAGAACACCTGACTGAAGAAGATATGCGACTTCACCGGAAGCGAACTGTTCAGCGGTTTTTCCGCCGTCTTCAGTTTCGGCTTCGGAGAGATAGTAGCAGTTTTCGATGGTACCGCCACCGCCGTAAGAGCTGTCATAACCGACAAGTACACCACCGTTTTCACCGATGACTGTGGCTGTGCTGTAGGAGTTTATAATATTACTATACCCAAGGTAACCAACCAGACCGCCCACATCAGAGCCGTCACCCTTGACGGTGGTATCGGTCACACAGCAGTTAGTAACAGAACCGCCGTTACTCATACGGGCAACCAAGGCACCGACATAATCACTGCCCTCAAAATAGCTGTCTGTGATATGGAGATTACTGATTTCGTACCACCATATCTCATTACCGAACATACCGACATAGGTCAGATTTTCGTCGGCACATTTCAAACCGGAGACAGTGTGATAATTACCGTTAAAGGTTACATAGGAAGCGTTGATAGGCTCCCATTCAGGTGCAGAGTCAGGGATAACGATGTCCGCTGTAAGCTCTGCTGTAATCTCAGCGTTGGTGGTGTTAAGCATATCAGCATACCAGTAAAGCTGGCCTGCGTTTGAAATTTCATAAATACCGGTCTCTTCGTTATATACTGCCGGCTGATAGTCACCGCATACTGAACAGAAGCCGTCAGCGGAGAAGGTTCCGACATGATTATCACTCTTGATTTCAACAGTGTGTTCATCGGTGTACTCTTTTTCGCCTAAGGTCACGGTTACTGTGTAGAAATAGCCGCCCTTCTGACTGCAATCTTCAGGTATAACCGTCTCAACAAGCTCAGGCTCACTGTTATCAGCTGCATCAATGATATAGTCACATTCAGTGCATTTAAGAAATACATCTACAGTGCATGAGCCGTCAGAAAAATCCGACCATGCAAACTCAACCGCATGCTCTTCATCTGTGTGGTCACAGACATAACCGCACACTTCACAGTGGCTCTCGCCGAGATACTCGTAATAATCGTGCTTTGCAATATTAACATTTACACCTTCATCGAAGCTGTAAAGAGGAGCTGAATTCCATGTGCAGGGCACATTAACTGTGGTAAGATTAATACACTCTCCAATTGCATCTGCATCAACAGTCTTGATGCTATCGGGTAATGTAATCGTCGTAAGTGCGTAACAGCCAAACACTGAGTAATCAGCGAGAGTTTCTACACCCTCAGAAATAATAAGCTCCTCGATTTTTACAGAGCAACTAAATGCATCTGTAGCAATTTCTCTTACACCGTCAGGTGTAGTAAAGGAAGCATCTGTTTTTCCCGCAGGATACACCAGGAGAATTTTACCGTCCTCAGAATAAAGGACACCGTCAAGAGATTTGTAAACAGTATTCGCTTGGTCTACATTAATCTGAGTCAATGCATAACAACCGCCGAACGCATCTTTGCCAATTGTTGTAACACCGGCGGGAATAGCTATACTCTCGAGAACTTTACAGTTAGCAAATGCCCAACGGCCTATGCTTTTAAGTGTATCGGGTAAAGCAACAGCTTCAACATTAAAGCAGAAATCAAAAGAACAGTCGCTTATTCCGGTTACACCTTCATCGATTACGATAGAGGTAATATGCTCATTATAAGCCTCCCACGGAGTAGCATCAGAAAGATAATCTGCCATAGCACCTGTGCCGCTGACAGTAAGAGTGCCGTCGTAAAGCACCCAGCTTAAGCTTTCTTCACCGCCGTCGTTGTCAGGCGCACCGCAGTAGCCGCCGATCACTTTACAGACGGTGCAAGAATCGTCTGTGAAGGTGTGACTTTCGGTGACAGCTTCTTCGCAAACAGAACAGGCGTAGCTGTGAGTGCCGCCTTCATTGACGGTGTAGGTGGCATTTTCTGCGGGGATGTGACCGCCCAACTCGCCGTAGCTTTCACCGCAGATGTCGCAAACTGCCTTGTTGGTGCAGGTAGCAGCCGTACCTTCGGTGTGGGTCAGAGCGATGCTCTTCCATTCGGTTT
>JAZUOC010000314.1:0-2608 GCA_045604465.1 Acutalibacteraceae bacterium | reverse complement strand
TGTGGTTATGGTTCTCGGCTCAGGTCCCATCAGAATCGGTCAGGGTATCGAATTCGACTACTCCTCCGTTCACTGCGTATGGACACTTAAGGAGCTGGGCTATGATGTGGTTATCGTAAACAATAACCCCGAAACCGTTTCCACCGACTATGATACAGCTGACAGACTTTACTTCGAGCCTCTTAACGAGGAAGACGTAATGAACATCATCAAGGTTGAAAAGCCCATCGGTGTTGTTGTTGCCTTCGGCGGACAGACAGCCATCAAGCTTACAAAATTCCTTGACGATAACGGCATAAAAATTCTCGGCACATCTCAGCAGGGTATCGACACAGCCGAGGACAGAGAGAAGTTTGATGCTCTTCTCGAAAAGTACGGCTTTATGCGTCCTGCGGGCTGCGGTGTTATGACATTAGAGGAAGCACTTGAAGCAGCTAACAGACTTACATATCCCGTACTTCTCAGACCCTCTTATGTTATCGGCGGTCAGAATATGATGATCGTTCATAACGATGCTGAGGTAGAAAGATATATGAAGAAGATTCTTTCTACCGGTATCGAAAACCCTGTTCTTGTCGATAAATATATGAGTGGTACGGAAATCGAGGTTGACGTAATTTCCGACGGTAAGGATGTACTTATTCCCGGTATTATGCAGCACGTAGAGCGTGCAGGTGTTCATTCAGGTGACTCCATCGCTGTTTATCCTCCCTTCTCTCTTACGGATAAGATGACACAGACAGTCGTAGACTGCTCCGAAAAGCTTGCTCTTGCTCTGGGTACAAAGGGACTGGTTAACATTCAGTACCTCATTTATGAAAATCAGCTTTATGTTATCGAGGTTAACCCCAGAGCTTCCAGAACTATTCCTTACATCAGTAAGGTAACCAATGTTCCTATGGTTGACCTTGCCACTAAGGTTATGACAGGCTCTGCTCTTAAGGACTTAGGCTACGGTACAGGTCTTTATGAGGCTCCTCCCTATTTCGCAGTTAAGGCTCCCGTGTTCTCCTTCGAAAAGCTCAATGATGTAAACAGCTACCTCGGCCCCGAAATGCAGTCCACAGGTGAGGTTTTAGGTATCGGTAAAACTCTTAACGAAGCACTCTTTAAGGGACTTACCTCATCGGGTATCAAGGTTAACGCCAAGGGTGACAAGAGCGAAATGGGCGTGCTTCTCAGCGTCGATGAACATGATCTGGACGAAATCGTCTCCATCGCTAAAAAGCTTCAGGATCTCGGCATAAATATCTATGCCGCTAAGGATACAGCCAGAGCTATCGTAAATCTCGGCATAAATGTAACCTACGTAAAGGGCATCAGAGAAAGCGACTACTGCTTCAAGCTTCTCGAAAGCGGCAAGATTGACTTCATCGTTTACACGGGCGCACTCTTCGATGCTACTATGGACCACTACATCGCTCTTCACAGAAAGGCTCTTCAGCTCGGTATCGCTTGCTTTACTTCTCTCGACACGGCCAATGCCATGCTCGACATTATGGCAAGTAACTACACCCAGCAGAATACAGAGCTTATCGATATAAACAGTATGAGAACCAGCAGAAATATCTTTAAGTTCTCTAAGATGCACGGCACAGGTAATGACTACATCTTTATCGATAACCGTGACGGTCAGATTACCTGTCCCGAATCACTCTGTATAAATTTCTGTGAAAGACATTACGGTATCGGCGGCTACGGCTTTATCCTCATCGAAAATTCCGATGTAGCCGATGCGAAGATGAGAGTATTCAACCGTGACGGCAGTGAAGGTGCTATGGCTGGTAACGCTATACGCTGTGTAGGTAAGTTCCTCTACGATAAGGGTATCGTAAATAGGGAAGAAATCACTGTCGAAACAGGTGCAGGTATTAAGGAGCTTAAGCTCTACATCTCTAATAAGCGTGTAACAGCTGTTCAGGTTTATATGGGCAAGCCCACCTTCGACTGTGCATCTATTCCCTGTACTCTCGACGAAGAGGATATTATCGATTATCCCATCACTATCGGTGCAAACAGCTATAATATCACCTGTCTTAACATCGGTAATCCTCACTGTGTGGTATTTGATAAGAATGTGGACGGACTCGACCTTCATAAAATCGGTCCTTCCTTCGAAAAAGCTGACATATTCCCCGAAAGAATCAATACCGAGTTCGTAAGAGTGGTTAACTCCCATACTCTTAAGATGAGAGCTTACGAAAGAGGTAACGGTGAAACCTTTGCCTGCGGTACAGGTGCATGTGCCGCTGTAGTAGCCGCTGTGGAAAACGGCTTCTGTAAAAAAGGCGATGAGGTAACCGTTAAGCTTAAGGGCGGTGACCTTGCCGTAACCTATAACGATGAGGGTATATTCCTTACAGGTAATGCTGTTCTCGTATTCGAGGGCGAGGCAGAGTATTAATAGAAGAGCCAAACCGGAATAATAAAGCATTAAGGCTGTCGGCATAATTGCGGCAGCCTTGTTTTTGGTGCATTTATGCGTGGAAATAAACCCCCAGTTCTACTGGGGGCGAAGAAGGCTTCTAGCAAAGTCAAAACGGGCGAGCTCAAAGCAAGCCCAAGTCACTTGCCAATAAATTAAACCTCCATATATAATAGTAACGGT
>JAZUOC010000313.1:0-6632 GCA_045604465.1 Acutalibacteraceae bacterium | reverse complement strand
ACATTTTCATCACCATATTTATTATACCATAAATATGATAAAAAGCCCAGTTATTACTGGACTTTTTCGACAGTCTGAACGGTCGCAGGAACCTGCGACCGAAATTATTCATTTTTCGTTATTCAATATTAATTATTCATTAAATGAAATTAATACATTCCTCCGCCCTGTGCCATAGCTGCAGCGGCTGCTGCATCAGCTGCGGGATCGGGGATGTCTGCGATAAGTGATTCTGTAGTAAGCACCATAGCGGCTACTGAGGAAGCATTTTCGAGAGCTGAACGGGTAACCTTTGTGGGGTCGAGAATACCTGCTTCAGCCATATTTACATACTGCTCCTTAGCGAAGTCGAAGCCGTAGCCTGTCTTGCTGCTTTCGAGGATAGCATTTACGATAACGGAGCCTTCGAGACCTGCGTTCTTTGCGATCTGGCGTACAGGCTCTTCAAGTGCCTTGAGAACGATACGCACACCTGTCTTTTCGTCGGGATCTTCTGTAGCTTCTGCGAGAGCGGCTACTGCGGGTACTGCATTGAGAAGAGCCACACCGCCGCCTGCCACTGAGCCTTCCTCTACGGCTGCCTTTGTAGCGGCTAAAGCGTCGTCGATGCGGAGCTTCTTTTCCTTCATTTCGGTTTCTGTTGCAGCACCTACCTTGATAACTGCTACACCGCCTGCGAGCTTGGCAAGACGCTCCTGAAGCTTTTCTGTGTCGAATTCAGACGTGGAAGCCTCGATCTGAGCCTTGATCTGATTTACACGTGCTTTAATCTGTTCCTTATCGCCTGCACCGTCTACGATGGTGGTGTTTTCTTTTGTGATCTTGACCTGTCTTGCAGTACCGAGCATATCTACCGTAGCAGTCTGAAGGTCGAGACCGAGCTCTGCTGTGATAACCTGACCGCCTGTAAGGATAGCGATGTCCTGAAGCATTTCCTTTCTTCTGTCACCGAAGCCGGGAGCCTTGACTGCCACACAGGTGAAGGTGCCGCGAAGCTTGTTTACGAGGAGAGTAGCGAGAGCTTCGCCTTCTACATCTTCAGCGATGATAACGAGCTTTTTACCCATTTTGAGTACCTGCTCTAAGAGAGGAAGTACTTCCTGGATGTTGCTGATTTTCTTATCTGTGATAAGAAGGAAGGCATCGTCGATAACTGCTTCCATTTTATCGAGATCTGTAGCCATATAAGGAGATACATAGCCTCTGTCGAACTGCATACCCTCTACTACTTCCTTACAGGTTTCGGCTGTTTTTGATTCCTCTACGGTGATAACGCCGTCGGTGGAAACGATTTCCATAGCCTCTGCGATAAGCTGACCTACGGATTCGTCAGCGGAAGAAACTGTAGCGATTCTGGCGATATCCTCGAAGGTGGTAACGGGACTGGAGTTGGCTTTTACTGTTTCGATAGCCTTGGCTACTGCGTTTTTGATACCTTTTTTAACTACCATGGGGTTAGCACCTGCAGCTACGTTTTTCATACCCTCTCTTACGAGAGCCTGTGCTAAAAGAGTAGCTGTGGTTGTACCGTCACCTGCTACATCGTTTGTTTTTGTTGCTACTTCCTTAACGAGCTGTGCACCCATATTTTCGAAAGCATCCTCTAATTCGATTTCCTTTGCGATGGTAACACCGTCATTTGTGATGAGGGGAGCGCCGTATTTTTTGTCGATTACCACGTTTCTTCCCTTGGGGCCGAGAGTAATCTTTACAGTATCGCTTAATTTATCGATACCTGTCTGTAATGCTTTTCTGGCTTCTTCGCCATAGATAATCTGCTTAGCCATTTATAAATTCCTCCTTTGATTATTCGATAACAGCGAGAATATCGCTCTGGCGTACGATGGTATATTCCTCACCGTCGAGCTTTACTTCTGTGCCTGAATATTTGCCGGTAATAACCTTATCGCCGACCTTTACATACATTTCTGTTTCCTTACCGTCTACGATTCCGCCTGGGCCTACTGCCACTACCTCGGAAAACTGGGGCTTTTCCTGAGAAGCAGAGGTAAGGATGAAACCGCTCTGGGTTGTTTCTTCGACTTCCGCACTTTTAAGCACTACTCTGTCGAGAAGGGGTTTAATATTCATAATTCATTCCTCCTGAATTCTTTTGCTTTTTTGTTTTTAGCACTCTAACCTCTCGAGTGCTAATTCTTATTTTAGGGTAGATTTTTAATAAAGTCAAGTCTTTTTATGAAAATAATGGAAAAAATCAGGAATTTTTTTCAAAGGATAGATTTATTCTTCCTCTAAATAATATTATCGGTGATAATATTGTTAAAAAGAGCTCTTTCCTTATATATGATTATAAGTCTTTGTTTTATGGCACTTTTATTAAAAATTGTGGATATAAACAGAGAAAATTATTCGTCGGTTACCCGTAATCAGTCCACAAAAACTCTCATTGCGGGTGAAAAGAGGGGAACGGTATACGACAGAAATTACATTCCTCTTACCGAGTCGAAAAGCCGTCTCGTTGCGGCTGTCACACCTGTGGTTCAGTCGGCAGAATATCTGAAGGATTATTTTTCGGCCGAAGAGCTTACGGAGAGGATAAGTGACGGCTATCCTTTTTTATGCAGTGTAAACGAAGAAATAAATAATGAACATATCCGTACCTTTTCCGTGCCTGTCAGATACTGTGAAGATATTCTCGCTCCGCACATCATCGGCTATCTTGATTCGGAGGGGAAGGGTGTGTCGGGAATAGAAAAGGCGTATAATCAGTATCTCACGGAAAACAGCGGTAAGCTGACGGTCTCTTTTCAGGTGGACGCGGTAGGCAGAGTTCTGGCAGGAATGGACAAGACAGTAACGGACAGTAATTTCTCTTCGAAGGCGGGTGTGGTTCTCACTCTCGACAGCCGAATTCAGAATATCGCGGAAAGTGCTCTTCGGGAGAGCAGAATAGAAAGCGGAGCGGCTCTGGTAATGAAGGCAGGGACAGGTGAGCTTTTGGCGGTGGCGAGTGTGCCTTCTTTTCATCCGGACAGGGTGGGGGAGAGTCTTAAGAAGGATAATTCGCCTTTGGTTAATAAGGCATTCTGCTCCTATTCCGTAGGCTCGGTATTTAAGAGCATAGTGGCGGCCTTTGCATTGGAAAGCGGAATTTCTGCAGAAGAAACCTACGAATGTAAGGGTGAAATCACGGTGGGAGATACTACCTTCCGATGTTATAACGGAAAGGCTCACGGTGAAACGGATATGGCATCTGCACTGGAGAATTCCTGTAATACGTACTTTGTGAAGCTTTCACAAAGACTCGATTCGGAAAAGCTTCTTTCCCTCTGCCGTCAGCTCGGTATTGGTGAGAGCGATATTCTTGCACCCTCTATGGTGACTTCATCGGGTACTCTGCCTGATGAAGAAAGTCTGAAACTAAAGGGGAATTTCGCGAATTTCTCTTTCGGTCAGGGCACTTTTTCCGCCACACCCCTACAGCTTGCTTCGGCTTACCACGCTCTGGCTATGGGATATGCCGTGAAGCCTGTTCTCGTAAGAGGCCTTACGGATTGTGTGGGGCTGATGACTCTGACAGAAAAAACGAAAACGGAGAAAACCTTTTCTGATGATACGGTGAAAAGGATAAGAGAGATGCTGTCAGGTGTGGTAAATGAGGGCCTTGCCGATAATGCTAAAAGTGAGCTCGTTTCCCTTTCGGGAAAAACGGGTACGGCACAGAGCGGCATTTATGTGGAAGGAAAGGAAATCTGCCGCACCTGGTTCACAGGCTTTTTTCCTTCGGATAATCCGAGCTATATAGTGGTGGTTCTTAATGAAAACGGTGAAGGCGGTAATGTGGACTGTGCACCTGTTTTCAGAAAGATCTGTGAGGGAATAGTGGGCGGTTAAATGCCTGTCCTTCCTGTTACGGGATCCGTAAACAGCGGAATTTCAGGCGGAATAAAGGTGAAGACGACGAAAAGTACAGCGATAAAAGCCAAAATCCCTATGGAGAGAACAGGCGGTACGGGACAGGATACCTTCCGTTTAAGCATAGCAGTCTCGAGTGAGAAGGTAATAGCGGCGGCGATGAAAAAGATAGCGATATTGAACCAATCCGCCGAAGCACCCAGAGCACCCGTATAGGTGTAATAGAGAAGGGGGATGGTGAGAAGTCCCGTCACCGTACTGACGAGCTTGATACACCAGAAGCCTTCATAGCTTTTGCCTATCAGTCTGTACTCAATAAAAGCAAACAAAAACAGCGGAAAGAATAAAATCTTCATATGCTCCCAGGTGGACTCATTCACCGCCGAAAAGGGTGCGGCAAGTATGCTTTCATCCGTGATGTCATAAAGGAAATGGAGCATAACTCCCATGACTCCCGTAAAAATTAAGCCGATTATTCCGAAGCGTTTGAGTGTTTTTCCCATAGTAACCTCCGTGAAGTATTTATTTAAAAGTATATTCCTCTTTCCGCACAAAAATACAGCTTTGTATTGACAAGAGAGCTTTTTTAGTGTTAAACTAAAGAGGAATATTTTAAAGAAATAGCCTTTATCTGTTCCGCAGATAAGGCTTTTTTTATGCTTGAAGGAGATTTGAAATGAAAAAAGATGTTGTAATTATCGGTGCAGGCCCTGCGGGTATTTTTACTGCTTTGGAAATGATTAAAAAAGGCAGTAAGAAAAGCATTTTAATCGTCGAAAAGGGTCAGCCTGTAGAAAAAAGACACTGTCCTAAGGATAAGACGAAGCACTGCGTAAACTGTAAGCCCTACTGCCACATCACCACAGGCTTTTCCGGTGCAGGTGCATTCTCTGACGGAAAGCTGTCACTCTGTTATGAGGTAGGAGGTGATCTTCCCTCTCTCATCGGTGAAGATCTCGCACAGGAGACTATCGACTATACTGACGGCATTTATCTTGAATTCGGTGCCGATACTCACATCGAAGGCATTAGCAATTCTCAGGAAGTAAAAGAAATCCGTATGAGGGCAATTCAGGCGGGGCTTAAGCTTGTTGACTGTCCTATCAGACATATGGGCACCGAGAAGGCACAGAGCATTTATTATGCCATCGAGCAGTTCCTTCTTAATAACGGAGTGGAAATTATCTTTGGATATGAGTGCCACGATATTATTCTCGAGGATGGTACCTGTAAGGGCGTACACATCAGAAACAGTAAGGGTGACACTATGACCATAGAGTCAGACAGCACCGTTATCGCCACGGGCAGAAGAGGCGCAGAGTGGCTCGAGAAAATCTGTGCCGAATATGACATCGCCCATCAGCCGGGTACTGTAGACATCGGTGTCAGAGTTGAGGTAAGAAACGAGATTATCGAAAAGGTGAACGAGGTTCTTTACGAATCTAAGCTTATCGGTTATCCCGGTCCATTTAAAAATAAGGTAAGAACCTTCTGTCAGAATCCGGGTGGCTTTGTAAGCCAGGAAAACTACGATAATGACCTTGCCGTGGTCAACGGTCACAGTTATAAGGATCTGAAGAGCAATAATACCAATCTTGCCATCCTCGTTTCTCATAATTTCAGCTACCCATTTAATCAGCCCATCGAGTATGCAAGAAAAGTGGGTGAGCTGACAAATATGCTCGGTGCAGGACACATTATGGTTCAACGCTTCGGTGACATTTTAGACGGCAAGAGAACCTGGGAAAAGGAGCTTTCACAGTCAAATGTCAAGCCTACTCTTCCCGATGCAGTGGCAGGCGACATCACTGCTGCTATGCCCTACAGAGCGATGATGAACATAATTAATTTCATCAAGGCTATGGATCACGTGGTGCCCGGCTTCGCTTCTACGGAAACACTGCTCTACTCACCCGAGCTTAAGTTCTACTCTAACCGTGTAAAGATGGACGAGAATTTCAATACAAATGTAAAGGGTCTGCACTGTCTCGGCGACTCCTCAGGCTGGACCAGAGGTCTTATGATGGCTTCGGTTATGGGCGTGCTGATGGGCAGGAAGTTAGTGTAATCAATCATATAACTGTCCTCTGATGGTAACGTTTTATTTGAGGTGTTTTATGTCATATAAAGAAATTTATATTCAAATTTCATCAACAGATGAAAAGAAGTTGCTTGCATTTATAATTCAAATGTGTAACTGTAAAATATTAGTGCCTCAGGTTAGCAACTCCGATAATGCTGTTTTTGAAGAAGAAAAATCAAATGATTCTTCAGTATGTATAATAGTAGATAAAAACATTGAAGTAATCGATAATTCAGAGGTTATAGAAATACCTTACGGCTTTTCGTATATTTCTTATGAAAGAATGGAAGCTTCTGACAAAAACAAATTAACAATAAAACTTTCCACAATATACAATTGGAGAGATAAAAAGAAAAGTTTGGTTGGTATATTTGATGTTATTGAAAATTGGATAAAGAGTAACTCGCACAGAATTATTAGATATGGAATTCATAAGACATATATGTTTGGATAAGACAGGGGCGTTCCTCTGATTTGACTAAACAGCATAAAAACAGGGGACGGCACACACCGTTCCCTTTAATCTTGTCTCACCCCTTGACAGATTTACAAAAATTTTATATAATATTAAACTGACAGTTTATGTAACATAATACATTTAGTAAATTTTACTTACGAAAGGAAGATATACAATGGCACAGGAAATTTTGCTTACTTCTCAAGGCCTTAAAGA
>JAZUOC010000312.1:0-4332 GCA_045604465.1 Acutalibacteraceae bacterium | reverse complement strand
ACGGTAACTCAGTGGCTTTATTCTTTTTATTTAGGGGCTGCCTTAGTGCAACAGCCCCTGAATTTTTTATCTGTCAGTTCTTTTTGAACTGCTTTTTCATTCTCAGCTCCTTGGAAAGAATGGTCTTTCTTAAACGAAGTGAGAGGGGAGTAACCTCTAAAAGCTCATCGTCCTTGATGAACTCCATGCACTGCTCGAGTGAAAGCGTAACGGGAGGTACGAGTCTGAGTGCATCGTCAGAGCCTGAAGCACGGGTGTTTGTCAGATGCTTCTGCTTGCAGACGTTACATACCACATCCTCTGCCTTTGAGCATTCACCGACTATCATACCCTCGTAAACGGGTACGCCTGCGCCGATGAAAAGTCTGCCTCTGTCCTGGGTGTTGAAAAGACCGTAGGCTGAACTTTCACCTGTCTCGTGAACGACGATTGAGCCTCTTTCTCTGGTTACGATGTCACCTTTGTAGGGTTCGTAGCCTGCGAAAAGCTGATTCATAATACCGTTTCCGTTGGTGTCAGTCATAAATTCGCTTCTGTAACCGATAAGACCGCGTGAGGGGATTCTGAATTCGAGATGTGTGGAGCCGCCGTCTCTTGAACCCATATTCTCGAGCTCACCCTTTCTCGAGCCGAGTTTTTCGATAACCGCACCGACATACTGCTCGGGCACCTCGACTATGAGAAGCTCTATAGGCTCCATTATAACGCCGTTTTCTTCCTTTAGAATAACCTTGGGACGGGAAACTGAAAACTCATATCCCTGACGGCGCATGGTTTCGATAAGGATGGAAAGATGAAGCTCGCCGCGACCGCTTACCTTGAAGCTGTCTGTGGTCTCTGTTTCTTCGACACGCATTGAAACATTGGTTTCGACTTCCTTGAAGAGTCTGTCACGGATGTTTCTGGAGGTAACGAATTTACCCTCCTTACCTGCGAAGGGACTGTTATTTACGATGAAGTTCATGGAGATGGTAGGCTCATCGATTTTGACGAAGGGGAGAGGCTCTACATGCTCGGGATCACAGGCTGTGTCTCCGATGTTAAGCTCCGAAATACCCGAAACGCAGATAAGATCACCCATGGAAGCGGTGGAAACCTCAGTTCTCTTGAGACCCTCGAACTGATAAAGCTTGGAGATTCTGACGTTTCTGCTGTCTCCGTCGTTATTGCAGAGAACTACCTGCTGACCTTGTCTTACCGTGCCTCTTTCCACTCTGCCGATACCGATTCTGCCGATGTAATCATCGTAGTCGAGAGAGGAGAAAAGAATCTGCGTGGGGCCTTCGAGATCACCCTTGGGCGGGTCGATGTTTTCGAGAATGGCATCGAGGAGAGGTCTCATATCGCCCTCTCTTACGGTTTCATCTGCTGAAGAATAACCGTCTCTTGCAGAAGCATAGATAACGGGGAACTCCAGCTGATCCTCGTCAGCACCGAGGTCGATGAAAAGATCGAGAACCTCGTCGATAACCTCAGCGGGTCTTGCACCGGGACGGTCGATTTTATTAACGACGACGAGAACCTTCTTTTTGAGGCCTAAGGCCTTTTTGAGAACGAAGCGTGTCTGGGGCATACATCCCTCGAAGGCATCTACGAGCAAAAGAACACCGTCTACCATCATAAGTATACGCTCTACCTCTCCGCCGAAGTCGGCATGACCCGGTGTGTCAACAATGTTTATTTTTACATCCTTGTAATTTACGGAGGTGTTTTTAGAAAGAATAGTGATACCTCTTTCTCTTTCCAGGTCATTTGAGTCCATAACTCTGTCAGCCACCTGTTCGTTTTCACGGAAGGTACCGCTCTGCTTGAGCAGCTCGTCAACCATAGTGGTTTTACCGTGGTCAACGTGGGCTATTATTGCTACATTTCTTACACTGTTTCTTACATCCATTATTTCACCTGATTTTTAATATAGATTTAACCATACTATTCTATCACGGTTTTAATTTATTGGCAAGTTGAAATTAACAATTTCAGGGGTGAGATTTTTGTGTAAATCCTACAATAAAAAAAGAAAAAATATTTTGAAAATACTATTGATATTTGTTCTAAGTATATAATATAATAAAAAATGTCAATAATTCTATTGAGAAATATTATGGGGTGATTTTATGTCGGGCAATGTTATTTTTATGCCGGATATTGAATACAAAGCCTGGGTCAACGGAAACAAGGAGCTTCTCGACGATATAATCAAGACAGGAAAGGTCTCCACTCTGTGGCTCAGCAAGGGCAATAACAAAAAGTTCCTTGTCCGCTATTTCGGTGAGTGCGGATACACCATTTCCATAGACGATTAATGAAAGCAGAAGGAGAAAACCATGGACAGAGAAACTATAATTAATCTTCCGAGAAAAATTCTGAAATTTGTTATAGCTGCTAAGATTATTAAGAAGGCTGCGAGAACAGCACGCAGAATTTATCTTTTTATTCCTAAATTTGATAAGATCACGGGAATAGATACGGATAAGCTGGTCGAAAAGCATATGCCGAAGCAAATGTAAATACTGTAGGCGGGATGACTCATCCCGCCGCATTTTTTTGCTAATTTTTTAATTACTATTGTCATTTTTCTTTCAGTGTAGTATAATAGCTATATATTTCTATTTTCGCCAATTCACCTATATATAAAGGAGAAAATATACCTATGAGAAAGAACACCTTTGAATGGTTCAGGCTTGATAACGCGGCAAAAATTTTCCCGGGACAGAATTCCAGAACCTGGTCAAATGTTTTCCGCTTCGGTGTGGAGCTTAAGGAGGAGGTCGATCCTGAGCTTCTCGAAAAGGCACTGGAGAGAACTCTGAAAAGAATCCCTACCTTCAATGTCCGCATGAGAAACGGATTCTTCTGGCATTATTTCGAGAAAAATCCTAATAAGCCTACGGTATGCCCCGATATAAACAACCCCTGCTACCGAATTAATTTCAAGGAAAATAACGGCTTTCTTTTCCGTACCTATTATCACGGCAGAAGAATATGCGTCGATGTTTACCATGCTCTGTGTGACGGCTACGGTGCAGTAATATTCGTTTCCACTCTGGCTGCCGAGTATCTCCGCCTGAGGGGACACAGCATTTCCTGTAACGAATTTGTTTTAGATGTAAACGAGGAGCCGAAGGCAGAAGAGCTGGAGGATTCTTACAGTAAATATGCATGCTCTAAGGTGAAGTTTGACCGCGGCGATAAATGGGCTTATCATGCAAGGCAGACACGTCTGCCCAGACATGAAAGAAATTACATCACAGGTATAATGTCCTTCAGCCAGGTTCATAAAATCGCCAAAAGCTACGGCGTTACGGTGACGGAATTCTTTACGGCTCTGCTTATTGACATTCATTATCACAAGCAGCTCAGAGAAAATAAGAAGCAGAAGGAAATCAGCGTTCAGGTTCCCGTAAATCTCCGTAAGGCTTTCCCGTCAAAGACTCTGAGAAATTTTGTTCTCTGTCTCGTGGTCAGAATTAATCCTAATCTCGGTGAATACACCTTTGAGGAAATTCTCCGCAACGTTTCTTTACAGCTTCGTCTGGCCAATGATCCGAAGCTTATTAATTCCCTTATGACAGATAATCTGAAGATCGAAAGGAACCCTGTGGCGAGACTTCTTCCGCTTCCTATTAAGGATTTAGGTGTAGCGATAACCTTTTTGATTACCGCTGAACAGAAAACCTCCATTCTTATGTCTAATGTAGGCCTCGTAAAGCTTCCCGAGGAAATGCAGGAGCATATCGAAAAGTACATCTTCTACACGGGAGCAGGAAAGCTTAACGGTGCCAGATGCTCGGCACTGAGTACCGGTGACACTCTCATTTTCGGCTTCTCCAGCTGTTATGAGGAGACGGACATACAGAGGGAGTTCTTTACCCGACTCGTCAAAATGGGTGTCCATGTAAAAATTGAAAGCAACAGAGATTGATTAAAGCTAAAGGAGAAATAAAATGTCTTACTGTGTTAATTGCGGCGTAGAGCTCGATAACAGCGCCCGTAAATGTGTGCTTTGCGGCACAGCTGTCTATAATCCGAATAAAAATGAAGAGGAACAGAAGGAAGCACTTCATCCGTTTTCTGAGCATATTCATCTTCCCGAGGAGCTTTCACCCTACGGAAGAAAGAAGCTTGTACTCGCTATAGTAACTACCGTTATGGCGATACCGAATCTCGTGTGTATTCTTCTGAATATGACGTTTTTCAATGAATCGCCCTGGTCCTTGGGTGTTATTCTGGGAACTCTTTTCGTCTGGTCCGCCTTCGTTCTTCCCTTTGCCACGAAAAAGCCGAGACCTTATGTTCTCTGGGCGACCGACAGTGTCTTAGCCTGCCTCAATG
>JAZUOC010000311.1:0-12431 GCA_045604465.1 Acutalibacteraceae bacterium | reverse complement strand
AGCTACCAGGTCAGCGGTAAGCTCGTTGAACTTGGCGCGGGTGATGGTCATATCGAGGTGCTTGGGGCCGGTTGCGTCAGCGGTGATGAAGGGTAGGTTAACCTGTGCGGTGGTCATGCCGGAAAGCTCGATCTTAGCCTTCTCTGCAGCTTCCTTGAGTCTCTGCATAGCCATCTTGTCGCCGCGGAGATCAACGCCCTGCTCAGCCTTAAACTGAGCAACAAGGCAGTCGATGATTCTCTGGTCAAAGTCGTCACCGCCGAGACGGTTGTTACCAGCAGTAGCGAGAACCTCCTGAACACCGTCGCCCATTTCGATGATAGAAACGTCGAAGGTACCGCCGCCGAGGTCATAAACCATAACCTTCTGGTCAGCTTCCTTGTCGATGCCGTAGGCGAGAGCAGCTGCTGTGGGCTCATTGATGATTCTCTTTACCTCGAGGCCTGCGATTTTACCTGCGTCCTTGGTAGCCTGTCTCTGAGCGTCGGTGAAGTAAGCGGGAACGGTGATAACTGCCTCTGTTACTGTGTCGCCAAGATATGCTTCAGCATCTGATTTAAGCTTCTGAAGAATCATAGCGGAAATTTCCTGGGGTGTGTAGTTTTTACCGTCGATGGAAACCTGATAGTTTGAACCCATCTGACGCTTGATGGAAGAAATGGTTCTGTCAGGGTTCTTAACAGCCTGTCTTTTAGCTACCTGACCTATCATTCTTTCACCTGTTTTTGAAAAAGCAACTACTGAGGGAGTAGTTCTTGCGCCTTCTGCGTTAGCGATAACTACGGGTTCACCGCCTTCGATAACTGCTACGCATGAGTTTGTAGTACCTAAGTCAATACCTATAATCTTTGCCATAATATAATACCTCCGAGTATAATTTACATTTTATTTTTGTTTTATGTTTAACTGAGTAATCAGTTTGCAACCTTTACTACTGCGTGTCTTAAAACTCTGTCACCGAGCTTGTAGCCTTTATTGAATACCTCTGCGATTACGTTTTCTCCAAGCTCCTCATCCTCTACGGACATTACTGCATTGTGGAAGATCGGGTCGAATTCCTCACCCTTTTCGCCGAAGGCTTCAACTCCTAATTTTTTGAGTATTTCCATAAAGTTTGTGCTTATCATTTCCATGCCTTTTTTATAGGATTCTGCATCAGCCTGCTGAACATTCAGCGCTCTGTCGAAATTATCAAGCACGGGTAAAAGCTCACTTAAGCAGGAAGCCTTAGCATCAGCATAAATGCCTTCCTTTTCTTTTACGGAGCGTTTTCTGTAGTTATCGTATTCTGCGAGAGTTCTGATGTGTGCTTCCTTGGTGGCGGCAAGCTCCTTTTCAAGCTCTTCGATTTTAGCATCTGCCTCATTTACGGGAGTATCCTCAGTCTGTGCCTCTTCGATAACTTCCTCGTTCTTTTCGATTGTTTCATTTGCCATAGCTTATTCCTCCAATGTATCTGTTAACATTTCACCTACAAGTGTAGTGAGATATTCAATGCTTGGTATGATTTTTGCGTAGTCGAGTCTGGTCGGACCGATAACACCGATGGTACCGCCGTCGTGACCGCCGATGGAATAACGGGCGATTATCATACTGGAATTTTCCAGCTGACGGTACATATTTTCCTTGCCGATGATAACATTAAGTCCGGGCTTATCGGTAGCGATGGCTCTTTCGAGCTTATCCTTTTCATCGAAGAACTGCATCATTTCATAAATGCTGTTACCGAATTCTCTGTGGTGGAGAAGATTCTGTTCACCCTCGAGTCTGATTTCAGCCTGCATAGCCTGCGAAGCGATGTCAGCTAAAACTACGAAAAGGGGACTCATAGAAAGAGCATTTACACCGAGAGAAGCCACGAGAGTCTGTATCATAACCGTACCCACATCGGAAACAGGCCTGCCGATAAAGCATTCGTTTACTATGTCGTAGAAGGTGTTTACCATATCACGGGTGATTTCCGTGTCGGTTTTACAGATGCCGTTTTTTATGATTCCCGAGGAGGTCATCATAACGATCATCGCTATTCTCGTGCCTACGGGCATAAGCTCGATATGCTTTATGGTAGCTCCTTCATCAGTGGGAGTGGTGGCGAGAGCAGCACAGCCTGTTATCTTGGCAAGCATTTCTCCTGCCTTTTCCAGAAGCTTGTCGGGAGAGCCCATGAACCGTTCGAGCTCGCGCTTGATGCCGAGTCTTTCCTCGTCGGGAAGCTGGTCAGTATTCATCAGATGGTCGATGTAGTATCTGTAGCCCTTCTGAGAGGGAACACGTCCTGCCGAGGTGTGAGGCTGGTCAAGATAACCCATTTCAGCCAGCTCACTCATTTCGTTTCTGATGGTTGCGGAAGAAACGGATATGGGCAGGCACTGCATTATCAGCTTAGAGCCGATAGGCTCACCGGTTTTAATATACTGTTCGACGATGGCGGCAAGTATCATTTCCTTACGCTTTGCAAGCTCCATTTCTTCACACTCCTTCTTTTTATCAATCATGCTGACCTTTCAACGGTTTTAGCACTCTTTGCTTAGGAGTGCTAACCACTGTCACAAATATACTATCATTGCTAAAAAAAGTCAATAGAAAAAAGCAACTTTTTTCAAAAATCTTTCAAAAAAGCTGCTTTTTTAACTTCATTTTAAGTTATCGGAGGGTCATCCGACGGTATATATGAATTTTCCGTCAGAGAGTATACCTCTGATTTTTTCTTCTTCGACGAGTGATTGCAGTATGTTTCTGAGCATGACCGCATAATTTGGGTATTTTTCTGTTCTTATTGTAAGGGAAAGAGCCTTCAGAAATTCGCAGAACAAATCATCGAAGCCTAATCCGTCACAAAGGCTGTAGACAGTTTCCTTAAGCTGAGTAAGCTTTTCTATATTATAATCGGCCAGGGCAGTTATATTTTCCAGAGGTTCATTATGCGAGGGAACGAAAAGCACGGCTTTAAGTTCTTTTATCATTTTCAGTGTTTCTATGGATTTGTTTACATCGTGAAAGAAAGGTACCTTAAATTCCGTCCAGGTTTTCTCAGAAAGAATACTGTCGGCGAGAAAAACGACATCATCAGGTGTTCTGATTCCTATCATATCGAAGCTGTGTCCGGGAAGCGGAATAATTTCGAAGCCTTCCGGAAGCTTATCCGCTGAAATAGTTTCGGGATAACTTGGCTCGACCATAAAAAAAGGATTACGGGTTTTATCTGTGTCTATACCTGCGAAATAAAAGGTTGCCTCCAGGTCAGGCTCCACGATAAACTGCTTTTCTTTTTCAGTGCTGTAAATTTTACAGCCGAATTTATCGCTGAAGGTTTTGTTGCCGCAGATATGGTCTACATGGCAGTGAGTGCATATTATGCTTTCCACCGAAAGGTTTTCAGCATTAAGAGAATTGTTAAGCGCCTTTACTATTCTTTTATGGTCGCAGCTGTCTATCAGTATGACCTTATTTTCGCTCAGACGGTAAATTCCTACATTGCTGTAGGCCTCGAAATAATCGGTATTTCCTTTGATATGCCTGACTTCAAACATTGATATTCTCCTTTGTATTGAAAAATGAAATTTTTTATGTTAAGATTGTTTCCGTGATTATTAAATGAGAAGGTGGAGTATGAAAATCGGTATCGCTGGCTCTCGCTCTCTGGATGTGCCTATTCCCGAAGAATATGTGATCACTGAGAATGTTTCTATGATATATACGGGCGGTGCTGTCGGTATTGACAGGCGTGTACGTGCTTTCGCCGAAAAAAGAGGTGTTAAGGTGACGGAGATTCTACCTGAATATGACCTTTACGGAAAATGTGCCCCTCTGGTCAGAAATGAGCTTATCGTCGATATAAGTGATATGGTCTATGTCTTCTGGGACGGAAAAAGCAGGGGTACGCAGAATGTAATCAGACTCTGTAAAGAGAAAGACAAACCGTTTAGGGTGTTTTTATGGGATAAGGGTGCTTTTGTACCTTATGAAAGGTCATGAATGCAGTTACGTGAAAACGTGACTGTTTTTTCATTATATAATATTATTGAGTGAAAATCAAGAAATAATATCTTCGTTATTGTTTTTAATTCTGTCTTGTGGTAAAATATTAAGGTAAATCTGCAGAAGGAGGCGATATTATGGCTGAAAATAAAAAACTGTCTGATTTGCGTGCAAAGGCCATTAAGCTACCTCTGACTCCCGGTGTATATATAATGAAAAACAAAGAGGGTAAAATTATATACATCGGTAAGGCGAAAAAGCTTAAAAACCGTGTCAGTCAGTATTTCGGCTCACAGAGCGGCCACAGCACCAAGGTAAGAAAAATGGTGGAGAATGTGGATGATTTTGATTATATTCTTACTGACAGTGAGTTCGAAGCTCTCGTACTCGAATGCAGTCTCATAAAGCAGAATATGCCTAAATATAACATTCTTCTTAAGGATGATAAGGGCTACAGCTACATTAAAATTACTAAAGGTCCATGGGGCAAGATTTCTCCCTGCTTCCGTAAGGATGATCCCGAAGCTGATTATCTCGGCCCCTACACGGGAAATTACTCCGTCACCAATGCCTGCGCACGTGCGGCGGAAATATTCCGTCTGCCCACCTGTAACAAGGTGTTTCCACGTGATATAAAAAGCTCGAGACCCTGTCTTAATTATTTCATTTCACGGTGCAGTGCTCCCTGTGCGGGCAAGATAAGCCGCGAAGAATATGAAGAGAATCTAAAAAGTGCTGTGGAATTTCTGAAAAATCCCGATGCAGCTGCCGTAAGAGAGCTTCGCTCGGAAATGGAAAGGGCTGCGGAAAATCTTGACTTCGAAAAGGCTGCAAAGCTGCGTGACCGTATAAAAGCCATAGAGAGAATCTCGCAGAAGCAGAAGGTTGTAGTGAATTCCGAGGGCGATGAGGATGTTTTTGCTATCGCTCAGCGAGGAAACAAGGCCTGTCTTTCCGTGCTTTCCTTCGAGCAGGGGGCACTGAAAAACAGCGAGCATTTCATTTTTGATACCAGCGAGGAGCTTGCTGACGAAAGGCAGTCTCTAATTACCTCTTATTATTCCCTTGACAGAAAGATTCCGTCGCTGATTATCGTTGACGGTGAGGTCAGTGACAGTGAGCTGGTGGCCCAGTGGCTTACCGAAAAAAGAGGTAAAAAGGTGAGTATACTGCTTCCTCAGAGAGGCGATAAGGTAAAGCTTACACAGATGTGTCTCACCAATGCGGCACAGAAGCTCAGCGAGCATTTAGGCTTTTTCGGTGCAGATACGGCAGTTTTAGATGAGCTTAAGAAAATTCTTGGTCTTAAAAAGACTCCCGAATACATCGAAGCTTACGATATTTCCCATACTGCAGGCAGCGATAATGTAGCGGGTATGGTAGTTTTCAGGGATGCGAGACCTCTTCGCAGTGCTTATAAGCGTTTCGCCATAAAAGGCTTCTCAGGTCAGGATGATTACGGCTCTATGCGTGAGGTGATCAGCCGCCGTCTTAACCGCTATGTGGAAAATGAAGGCAGCGGTGAGGGCTTCGGCAGACTTCCCGACCTTATTCTTCTCGACGGCGGACAGGGACAGGTAAATGCTGTGAAGCCTGTTATTGAGGCTTTCGGATTTGATATTCCTGTTTTCGGTATGGTGAAGGACTCCAAGCACCGCACGAGAGCCATAACCGACGACGGAAGTGAAATCTCCATAAACTCGGGCAGAAGGGTGTTCACACTTATCTCTTCCATTCAGGAGGAGGTGCACCGTTTCGCCATAACCTATCATAAATCTAAGCACAGCAAAAGCAGTCTGGTCCTTTCTCTTACGAAAATCGAAGGAATAGGTGAAAAAAAGGCGGCAATTCTTCTGAAGCACTTTAAAACTCTTTCCGCAGTAAGGACAGCTGACAGAGAAGCACTGAAGGCCGTGAAGGGCATAAGCGAAAGGGATGCTGAAAGGATATATGCCTATTTTAATGAGGCTTATCAATAATTATCTTTTTGTCGATATATGTTGATTTTTTTCACAGTCCATGCTATAATATCCCAAAACACTTTTTATAGGAGAATTATTATGCTTTCGGAAAATCTCAGAATTTTAAGGAAAAATTTCAAGCTTACCCAGCAGGAGGTCGCTGACATTCTCGGTATAGACAGAAGCACCTACACCTTTTACGAAGCAGGTAAAAGCAGCCCCACCAAAGAGAATATAGTCAAGCTCTGTGATATTTATAATGTTACCGTAGGATATCTCTTAGGCGTGGAAAGAAACTGCCCCGAGCTTAAGGTGTCCGACCGTACGGAGCGTGTAGACGAAATTTCAGAGGGTATCAGTAAAATCTCGAGAAACGAGAAATTCCTCATTATGGCTTACAGGAGTCTCGATGCAGAGAAAAAGGATCAGCTTATTGATATGGTAAAATCGGCTCTCAGAGATTTGAAATAAGAAAGTGAATTTCTATTGACAAAAGTCTCAATAAATTATATAATTTAAGTACTAAATATTAAGGAGGAATTTCCGATGAAAAAATTAATTTCACTTTTACTTGCGATGTTAATGGTATTCTCTCTCGTAACTGTTGCGTTTGCAGAGGATGCTGCTGCCGAGACAGAAGGCACAGAAACCACAGCTCCCGTAGAGGGTGAAGAAGGCGAAGAAAGCATTATTCCCGATCTCGGCGAATATAATTGGATTCTCGACCTTCCCTTCTGGACAGTAGGCCCCGCTCTTAAGCTTGCCAAAATCGCTCTTAAGCTTATATCCGTTTACCTTAAGGTCGGTAAGATCTTCGGCCTCGTAGAGAAGGATATGGATGATTACATTATCGACATTATCACAGGTATGATCGAGGATGCACAGTCCGGTGAAGCTGAGGATGTAACAGAGCCTGAAACTACGGTACCTGCCGCAGCGTAAATTTTAATTATGAAAGCATCTTACGGTAGTCCGTAGGGTGCTTTTTTGCAGAAATATTTTGTTAAGGTTAATTAATTTTGAATTTTATTTCTGTTGATTGTATTTTGTTTTATTCTCTTGACAAAAGAGCTTCAATCAGTTAAAATGTAATTAATAAAAAGTACAGGAGGATTCTGAAATGGATTTTTTCGCAAATATCTACGGCTTGATTTTAAATCTTATTAAAAACATTATGGTTGCTTTCGGTGCTGACACAGCTGTAATCGATAAGATGATCGACGAGTATAACGAGACTCAGAAGGAAGACGAAGACGCAACTGTATAATTAACGGTTATGAAAAAATCCCCGATTCGGTTCGGGGAATTTTTTTGTTTATTTCAGAAAAATAATAATAAAGGATTAAGTTTTATTTAAATTACTTTACATAATATATATATTGATGTAAAATGATAAAAAAAATAGGGGAGCTTGATTATGAATAATTTTCTCGAATATGTGGATAAATCCTTCGAAAATATGAAGGAAACAGAGTCTCTTTACCGCTATAAGCAGAAGCTTATAGCCCAGATGACCGAGAGAGCCAATGAGCTCGTAGCGGCAGGTCTTAAGGATGATAAAATAATATGTGCCATTATTATGGACGAATACCCTGATCTGGAGGGAAGATATAAGGCTGCCGTTAAAAGAAAAACGGAAATGAGCAAAAAGGGAAGAAAAAGCTCTCTTATGGCAGTCGGTGTTATGGGCGGCATCTTTGCCTTCGTATGTCTCTTTCTCGCAGTAAGCTTTCTTACGAATGCATGGAGTAAAACTTGGATGATTCTTTTGGGCGGAATTTTTGCCGTTCTCATTTTCCTGTTTATAAGTCTCTCGGGCAGTCTTACCAAAAAAGCAGGTAAATTCGGATTTCTGCCGAGAATTCTCTGTGCGCTCTCGGTTTTCCTTGTCGCTACATATATGTTCCTGTTCACTACGGTGATAGTATCCCTTCCGGGCAGCTGGATTGCTTTCGTTCTGGCTGTTCCTTTCGCATTGATTTTTGATATGCTTCTCTCCTTTAAATTCAATAAAAAAACAGGAATTTTCAGCATAATTCTCTATATTCCCGTTATCTTTACCATGACCTATGTTTTTCTCGGTATTGCCGGTGTATTGCCCTGGCATCCCGGTTGGCTTCTCATTCTTTTTGGTATACTCGTAGATTTCATTATAGTCGGTGTAAGACTTCTTTCGGGTACTAAGGTTAAAGAGGAGGAAGACGAATGGAGCGAAGATTAAACGCAGAGCTGTGGGACAAGATGCACTATCTCTTCCGTGATTTCAACGACAGAATGGTTCATCTTGAGCTTCATTATGACTACGAAATAAATTACGATGCCTTCAGAACCGTTCTTATCTGCTTTTTCGAAAAGGCTCCCGTTTTTCATTCGAGCTTCGTGGATAATAAGGTAAGACCTTACTGGGAGGTAAAGCCTTACGATATCGACGATGTAATCACACTTAAGAATATCACCGATGAAGAGGTGCCTTATGCTGTCGATAACTTCCTTACGCAGTATATTCCTCCCGAAAGCGATCTGCAGATGAAGGTCGCAGTATTTTATCACGGCGGTAAAACCACACTTTGCTTTGTGGAAAACCATATGTGTATGGATGGCGGTGACTTCAAATATTTCATCAGTGCCTTCTGCAAAAACTATAACGACTATGTGCAGCGCGGGATTTTACCTCTTGACTTCAAAGAAGGCTCCCGATCTTACGAATCTGTTTACGAGGGCTTCACTCCTACACAGGAGAAGATGGCGAGAAGTCTTTATAAAAATGTCTGTGCCAAGGATGACCATAAATTTCCTCTGACTGAGGACAGAAAAGAGGATAAGAGCTTTATCGCACGCAGAAAGCTCTCAGAAGAGGATTTTCTCGCACTTAAACAGACAGGAAAAAAATACGGTGCAACCGTAAATGATGTCCTTGTAGCGGCTTATTTTGACGCTCTTTATAATCTTGCCGGCTATAATTCCGATGACAGTGTGACCATTTCCTGCGCCATCGACCTTCGCCGTCACATAAAGGACAGCTCTGATAAGGGCATTACCAATCACACCGCCTTTATGCAGTGCAGAATACCGCGTCTGGGTGACGATATAATCGAAACCCTGAAGTATGTGGTGAACTCCGTCAACCTTTTTAAAAAGGATAAGTTTATGGGACTTTACGGTCTGCCGCTTCTGCGCTTCGGATATAAGATTTTACCTCACGCCGCCAGCGAAGAAATAATCAAGATAGGCTATTCTAATCCGCTTCTTGCCATGAGTAATATCGGTATTCTCGACCATAAGGCTCTCGCCCTGGAGAGTCACGAGCCTACGGACGGATTTATGACAGGTGCGGTAAAATATAAGCCTTATGTTCTCCTTTCGGCGACATCCATGAAAAATGTCATCACTCTTTCTATGTGTGTAAGGGGTAATGATGAGGACAGGAAAATCGTCGAACGCTTCTTCGATCTTTATGAAGTAAGCGTGGAAAAGCTGAAAAATTCATAATTATATTTTTCGGGTGCTCTTCGGAGCACTCTTTTTTTTATACATAAAAGCATTTTCCGTGGATAAAATATCTTTTGAAGATTAAAGATTTTTGCGAAGGCGGGTAATGCTATGAAAAGCGAATACATAATCGAGATGGTGGGTATTACGAAGGAGTTTCCCGGTATAATCGCCAATGACAATATAACTCTGCAGCTTAAAAAAGGAGAGATCCACGCTCTCTTAGGTGAAAACGGAGCAGGTAAAAGCACGCTTATGTCTGTTCTTTTCGGACTTTATCAGCCTGAAAAGGGCGAAATAAAAAAGAACGGACAGCCTGTTAAAATCTACGGGCCGAATGATGCCACCGCACTCGGTATAGGAATGGTGCATCAGCATTTCAAGCTCGTAAGCGTGTTTACGGTGCTGGATAACATTATCCTCGGCACGGAGACCACACGGCTCGGCTTTATCGAAAGAAAAGCGGTAGAAAAAAAGGTGAAAGAATTAAGTGAAAGATACTCTCTTAAAATCGACCTTCATAAAAGGATAGAAGAAATCAGCGTAGGTATGCAGCAGAGAGTAGAAATACTGAAAATGCTCTACAGAGATAATGAGATTCTCATTTTCGATGAACCGACAGCAGTTCTCACTCCCCAGGAGACGGAGGAACTGATGAATATAATGCGAACCTTTGCAAAGGAAGGTAAATCCATTCTTTTTATTACTCATAAGCTCAATGAGATTATGGCTGTAGCAGACAGGGTGAGTGTAATCAGAAAGGGTAAATACATCGGTACTGTCGAGACCGATGAAACCACCAAGGAAGAGCTTTCCCGAATGATGGTAGGAAGACCGGTAGAGCTTTCCGTAAAAAAAGAAAAGGCACAGCCGAAGCATACAGTTCTTAAGGTGGAGCATCTCAGTGTAGGAGATAAGAATACTGAAAAGGGTGCAGTTAATAATGTGTCCTTTGAGGTGAAAAGCGGGGAGATATTAGCCATAGCCGGTATCGACGGAAACGGTCAGTCGGAGCTTATCAGAGCCATCACGGGACTGGACAGATTAAGCGGAGGCCGTGTCATCCTCTGCGGCGAAGACATAACGGAGTATTCCGTCCGTGAAAAGCTTCAGTCGGGTATGAGCCACATTCCCGAGGACAGGCATAAGCACGGTCTCGTTCTGGAATTTTCCCTGGAAAACAACTGTGTTCTTCAACGTTATTTCGAGCCTGAATTTCAGCAGAAGGGATTTATTAAAGGACAGGCTGTAAGAAAATATGCTCAGAAGCTCATTGACGGATTTGATATTCGTTCTAATCAGGGGGCGATTACCGTTACACGGAGTATGTCGGGCGGTAATCAGCAGAAGGCGGTTATAGCCAGAGAGCTGGACAGAAATCAGCCTCTTATCATCGCTGTTCAGCCTACAAGAGGACTCGATGTGGGTGCTATAGAAAACATTCACCGTGAGCTGGTGAAAAAAAGAGATGAGGGGAAGGCGATACTTCTGGTTTCCTTTGAGCTTGACGAGGTTATGAATGTAGCTGACAGAATACTCGTAATCTACGAGGGCGAAATAACAGGGGAGTTCTACCCTGATAAAACTGATGTTTCGGAGCTTGGCCTTTATATGGCAGGCACGAAAAGAAAAGGGGAGGTAAGCAGCGATGAATAAAAGCTCTGAACTTAAGTCACGGATAAAATCCCTGTATTCGAAGGACGGAACCAAATCTGCTTTGGCCTCACTTATTTCTATTCTTACAGGTCTCGTGGTGGGCGGTATCATTATTCTGGCGGTATCTGTTTTTAATTCCGATATAGGTCTTAAGGGCGGCATAGAAGGTCTGAAGCTGATTTTTTTCGGTGTGTTCAGTAAGGGCAGAGACGCGGCAGGTAATCTTCTTTTCGGCTTTAACCCTGTAAACATCGGCAATCTTCTTTTCAGAGCTACTCCTGTTATTATGACAGGTCTTTCCGTGGCTGTGGCATTCAAGACAGGTCTTTTCAATATCGGCGCACCGGGACAGTATCTGGCAGGCACGGCGGCAACTCTGATTCTCGCTCTGAAAATACCGTCAGATGTAATTTCGCCCCTTGCTGTGTGGATTATAGCTTTTATCGGCGGTATGGCGGCAGGTGCCTTATGGGGTGCCATACCGGGTATACTGAAGGCTTATCTGCAGATTAATGAGGTTCTCGCCTGTATTATGACTAACTGGATAGCCGCTAACGCCGTTACCTGGATTTTCGAAAACAGCGATCTTCGTAACGGCGGTGAATCAGGTAAGGTCGGCTTCATTATGAAAACTACAGCCAACGGTGTGGCTACAGCCAAATTCGGTCTCGATAAGCTTTTTCCCGGCTCACAGGTAAACGGCGGTATTTTTATTGCGATTATTTTCGCAGTGCTTGTTTATATTATTATCACCAAAACTGTTCTCGGCTACGAAATGAAGGCCTGCGGCTATAATAAGGATGCGGCGGAATATGCAGGTATAAAAAGTAAAAGAATGATAGTTTTTTCTATGGCTTTTGCAGGCGCTCTTTCGGGAGGCGGTGCGGCTCTTTATTACCTTTCGGGAAATACGGAGTTTTTCTGGTCTACCTATCAGTCACTTCCCACGGAAGGCTTTAACGGCATACCCATCGCCCTTTTAGCATCAAATAATCCTATAGGTGTCGTTTTCACGGGTACGTTTATGTCGGTGCTTTCCGTAGCCGGCCAGCAGCTTAAAAATCTTACCTCATATAACGAATATATAACAAATATAATTATCGGTGTAATAGTTTATCTCAGCGCATTTTCACTCGTGATTAAAAACTTTATTTCGTCGGACAGAAGGCTTCTGAGAAGAAAAGCCACCACTGCCGATGAAAATACTCATTCGGATGGGGAGATAATTTCACAGGCTAAGAGACAGTCCGAGGAAGGGGGAGGAGCATAATGCAATTTCTTATACAGCAGACCCTTACCTACGCCATACCTCTTCTCATTGTGGCACTTGCGGGTGTTTTCGCTGAG
>JAZUOC010000310.1:0-11331 GCA_045604465.1 Acutalibacteraceae bacterium | reverse complement strand
TCTTCCGGTATCATTGCTTCAAAATTTATTGGTAAAAGTACTTGATTTCTCTTCTTCATAATCGTATAATTATCTCGCTTTCGTATGGTTTTTTCGGCAATTAAATTATACTATGAAAGCAGCCACTGAGCAACCTCTTACGGTAACTCAGTGGCTTTATTCTTTTTTTTTAGGGGCTGCCTTAGTGCAACAGCCCCGTCAATAATTTTTATTGAGTTTTTCTGTTCGAGGGAGCATTCTCTGATTTTCTCCGTAAAGAGTCCGAACTTATCCGCAGAAGCACACTGAAGCTCATATACCTCTTTTCCCCTTCCGGAAAGCACTGATGCCTCACTGTGTCGGGTAATAACAGGAACAGTAGAGTTTGTCTTCGCTTTACCTAAAAGTGTAATTCCTCTGTTGCTTACGGCTAAGATACGCATATACGGAACCTTTTCCTTCGACATATCTGAGGGTATTTTAAGGAAAAGATTTATGACCTCACGGCGTATACGAGAAAGTGTGTAGTTTTTACTCTTGGCTTTTTCGTAAAGTGATTCAAGAGAATCGGCAGTCTGAACAGCATCATAAATACGGTTTGCAAGACCTGATGAATCGGTAACATAAAAAGAATACTCTTCCTTTTTCATTTCTCGCAGTACAGAAAGAACAGCTCTCTCTCCCGTTTTCACCATATAAGGTCCGTTTCCCTCATTGAAGGCCTCGCCGATAAGCTCACAGACTTTTTCAGGCATATAATTAACAGCCTCAGAAAAGCTTTCAAAGGAGCGGATTTTACTTGCACTCGCCGTGTTACCGATAATTTCTTCGCTGTCGTGACCACTGCCCTTTCTTTTAACGGGAAGAAGCCTGACATCCGATGAGATTTTATTTAAAGCACGGATATACTCTGTAGCGAGAGTGCTGTTAGGAGAAGATAATACTTCTTTTTCTCTTTCACCGTAAAGCTCTCCCACAGCTTCACACAGAGCCGCAGGATAAGAAAGCCCCGTTGACATTTTCACCTTGAGTAATGATGCCACCTTTTCGTCATCGAGAGCATCAGCACATCTTTTCAGAAGCTCCGCATCCTCACATTCACTGCCGAAGGAAAGCATATCTATACCGAAATCGCTAAGAAGACCTACGCTGCCTTTAGCGAAGTTTTCTGCTGAAGCACATGCCCAGGGAACGGGAAGGTCAATAACGACATCGGCACCGCATAAAACAGCCGCTTCAGCTCTCGTCCATTTATCCGCATAGGCGCACTCACCTCTCTGAACGAAGTTTCCACTCATAGCACAGACGATAAAATCTGCTCCTGCTTCCTTCGTTTTTCTGATATGATAAAGATGACCCTTATGGAAGGGGTTATATTCACATACTATTCCGGCTGTCATTATTTCACCTCTTCTCTGTAGCTTTAATATGTATTTTATGTATTTTAAGCGAAATTGTCAAGAAAATTATTATTGACTATTATCCGGGCAGATAGTATAATCAATTTATTAAAGATAAAGGGTGATATATTTGAAGCTTATAAATACAGACTTACCTGATGTTAAGCTCATAGAGCCTCAGGTTTTCGGTGACAACAGAGGCTGGTTCTACGAATCCTACAGCTACGAAAAGCTAAAAGCTCTCGGTATCGACACGGTTTTCGTTCAGGATAACCGCTCTTTTTCTGCGGAAAAAGGAACACTGAGAGGAATACATTTTCAGAAGGCTCCTTATGCTCAGACTAAGCTCATCTGCTGTACTAAGGGAGAAATTCTCGATGTAGCCGTAGATTTAAGAAAAGACTCTTCCACCTATCTGAAATGGATAAGCGTAGTCCTTTCCGAAGAAAACAAAAAAATGCTTTACATTCCCAAGGGCTTCGGACACGGCTTCGTGACTCTCACGGATAATGTGGAGGTACTTTACAAGGTCGATGAATACTACAACAAAGAAAGCGACAGAAGCATCCGTTTCGACGATAAAGAAATAGGAGTTATCTGGGATGTCGACTCCCCTGTTCTGTCCGATAAGGATAAAAATGCTCCTCTTCTGCGTGACAGTGATGTTGATTTCATTTACCGATAAGCTGGTGATAAGATGATGATTATAGTAACAGGTGCCCTAGGGCAGCTCGGCAGTGATGTGTGCCGGGTATTAAAAGAAAAGGGTATTCCGTATATTGGTATAGATAAAAAAGATGTGGACATTACGTCAGAAGCAGAGGTTGAAGACTTTTTCGAAAAAAAAGACTTCGATGTTCTCATTCACTGTGCCGCCTACACTGCAGTAGATAAGGCCGAGGAAGAAAAAGAGCTCTGCTATGCAATCAATAAAAGCGGTACGGAAAATCTCGCCCGTATATGCAGAGAAAAAGATGCCGCCATTATTTACATCAGTACCGACTATGTTTTTTCCGGTGAGGGTGAAGTGCCCTTCGAAGTAGACGATGAGAAATTCCCTCTTTCCGTTTACGGTAAAAGCAAATATGAAGGTGAAAAAGCCGTAATGAATATATGCGAAAAATATTTCATAGTCCGTACCTCCTGGGTTTTCGGTGAGCAGAACAGAAACTTTATAGCCACTATGCTCCGTCTCTCCGAAACGAGGAACGAAGTCAATGTCGTCAGTGACCAGATAGGGTCTCCTACTTATTCAGCTGACCTAGCTCGCCTTCTCACAGAAATGGCGCAGACAGAAAAATACGGTGTTTACCACGGCACAAATGAAGGCTTCTGTTCATGGTACGGGCTCGCAAAAAAAGTTTTCGAGTACAAAAATATTCCTGTTAAGGTTAATCCAGTAACAAGTGAAGAATACATCACTCCCGCCAAAAGGCCGAAAAATTCACGGCTCAGTAAAAAGTCTCTTTCCGATTCCGGCTTCGACTTACTTCCTTTTTGGGAGGATGCTGTAGAGAGGTATCTTGACAGAAAAAAATAAAACAAAAAAACAGAAATTTCTTCGGCTGAGCTTCAGAGATTTCTGCTTTTTTTATGCCAATAAGGCTTTATGATGCGGCTGATAATTCTTCTTCCGTATAAAGGCTTCTCGCCTTTTCAAGCATAGTTTCGGCGAAAATGGCATAACCCTGTGTGGGATCACTTACAAACACGTGAGTTACGGCACCGACAAGCATATTATTCTGTATGACAGGAGATCCGCTCATTCCCTGTACTATACCGCCTGTTTTTTCTATCAGTTTACTGTCTGTTACTTTTATTACCATATTCTTATTCTGTGAAGAGCTGTCTGTTACCTTAGTTATCTCTATCTCATAATATTCAGGGCCATTCTTATCTACGGTAGAAATAATATAAGCTTTACCTGTTTTAACCTCACTTTTCGCTGCTACAGCTACCAGTGATTTAGCACTAATTTTATCCGTTTTACCGTAAACTCCCGTTTCACAGTTACATAAAAGCTGACCGTTAATTTCAGCATCGAAAACACCGCAAAGCTCACCTGCTTTACCGCTTTTACCCTTATAGCACCCGCTTATATGTGCAGACACTATATCTCCGTTCGAAAGAGGCAGAATTTCACCTGTGTCAACATCGCATACTCCGTGTCCCAATGACGCAAACATACCTGTGCTTACATCGTAGAAGGTCATAGTACCTATACCTGCGGCACTGTCTCTTATCCAGAGACCTGCCTTATATTTTCCTTCTGAAACACTGTACGCTAAAGAAAACTGTATACTGCTGAGTTTGTCGCCCCGAAGATACTCCACTGTCATAGTATCGGCACCTGCTTCGAGAAAAATCTCTGAAATCTGTTGACTTGATTTTACTTTTGTTCCGTTAATAGAGTAAATTATATCACCCTTCTGAAGCCCCGCACTCTTCGCCGGGGAAACAGCACCCATTTCCGTATCGACTTCATCAGTTGCGACTATCATTACACCTTCGGTGAAAAGTCTCAGTCCGAATAATTCTCCCGAAATCTCCACATAATCCCTGTTTTTGACAGTTACGGAAGAGCTTTTTACGGGAATAACATTCAAAAGACTTACTTCAGCTTCATATATTTCACTCTGACCGGTTTGTTTTTGTCCGTTGCTGCTGAGTTTCTTACCGTAGGTTATAGTATATATTTCATTTACACTTTCTTTTTTATCCGATATACAGTAGAGTTCATCGGGAACCGCATAAAAACCGTAAACCAGAAGACACAAAAGAACAAATGTAACAGTCAACATAACCGTTCTTATAGCTTTAATACTTTTTACCATTTTTCACCTCCGTACACGCTGTTTTTTCAGCCGCAGATATAATTTGTGCCTCTGATAAAAAAATATCACAGGTAAAAAATCACTCAAAAAACGAACTCCCGAAATCACTGAGAAATCGGGAGTTTGTAATTTATTTCAAATAATTTTTAATTATAGACAGTATTCTTTCCGTGCTTTTACCGTCACATGCACCCATTTGCTTTTCATTGAAAAGAGACCTTATTTCGGCAGAGGAAACGGCTTCAGCACGTCTGACGGCAGGAAGAATCTCATCGGCTGATGTAATTTTTTCACCGGGAAGCTCCTTTTCGTAATCGAGATAGGTGTCATTCTTATATTCCTCATAATCGGGACAGTAGAATACCGTAGGCTTATCCATAAGAGATGCATCGAAAACAACAGATGAATAGTCAGTAATAATAACATCCGCCACCGCTAAAAGCTCACTGGTGCTTTCAAAGGTGTAATCCTTAACTCTCGAATAAAATTTTCCTTTAATAAATTCCTCTTTCATCGACGGATGACGGCAGATAATGAACACTTCATCATCCTCCAGCTCATCATCAAGCTTTGTCCACTCTATTTTAGGTGAAAAAGGAACGACGGTATCCTCTTTTATTCTGACTGTAGGACAGTAAATATATACCTTTTTATTTCTGAGAAGAGGATGCCTGGAGCATATTTCTTCTTTATTTTCATTTATCTTTTCTCTGTTTACTATCAGATCGGAGCGAGGTGTACCGACAGCCTTTACCACATCCTCATCCAGACCGAAGGCATGGCAGTAATACTGCCGCACATATTCTGAAGAAACGCAGAAATCGCTGTACTGCGAATGGGTTTTATATTCGTCTAAATCCGAAAGAATAGAAGGACCGTCTATGCCCATCTTTTTTAGGGCACCGCCTGTATACCATACCTGTATAAGCTTCTGCTGTTCTTTAAGCTTATGTTTGCGAAGATGGTAGATGTAGTCATCGGTAACGATTACCCTACTGGTAAAAAGATAGTACCTTTTTCTTATCAGATCCTTAAAGCCATGAGGCTTTACCTTGGCGAAAAGCACCTTTTTTTCATTACAGCTTCTGTAAAGCTGTGCGAGGTTTTCATCAGGAACACCTGTGGTTCTGCCTGTATAAAAGAAAACTCTGTCTTGGATTTTAAGAGAAGAGAAGATAACGGTAAGAACCGCATCTGCTAAAGTATAAACATATCTTACCGATGTCAAAAACATATTCTTCGTTTTTTCTTTTATGTTTTTCAGCTTTACGTCAGTAAAGTAATTTAATTTATACTTTTTATAAATACTTCTTTTATTCTCGTCGAGAAACTTCTCTTCCCTGCGTAAATACGATAAGACCTGCTCCTCGCTCACGCTGAAATAAGCACCTCTGTGAAATACCTTTTTAAAGCGCGAATGCTTATAAAGCTTATACATATCATACACAGAGTTTTCCGAAAAGGCGAAATGTATTCCCCTCAGATGCACTGCACTGAAAAGCTTATTCGAAAAAAACAGATCAAGTAAAAACGTCTTATCCTCTTGATGGACACGGCTTCTCTCTGTTTCAGATTTGAAGAAAAGATCTGAAAAAATGTATTTTTCGGTATTTTCTCCGTCGAAAAGAGTTATCGGCGAAGTGGAAAATCCGTACTTATCTCCGCCTTCGAGAATACAATAATGTCTCATAAGAATTTTAGGATTAAGCCTTACATGACATTCCTGGAACATAATGTAATCTGTATGACACATATCCAGACATATATCCTTGAATTCAGCTGAATTATCACTTTTTACGAATGTAAGATTTTCTGCCTCTCTGTATTTCTCAGGAATAAAAGCCCTGAGACCTTCATCCACAAACAGCTCAAATGTAGGCATAGTCTGATTATACACAGATTCTACGAGAACAGAAAGACTATCTGCCGTGTTTTCACTGTTATGCGATACAGGACATATACAAAGGGTAGCCTTCGGTCTTTCGGCCATCTCTTTTTTCGTGGCTATAAGCTCCTCACCGTAAAAAATATCTTTATTCTTTTTGCGTAACTGACTTTTACCTGTTTTAGAAAGCTTAGCATAAAGAGACATAATAATGTCTGCGTATTTTTTTATTTCGACTTCATCAAGAGACCAGAAATGACGGTAATAGCTGTAAAGCAGAACTGTTATTTCCTTATGATATATCTGATCAATATAACAGATTTTCTGTTTTATCAGTTCTTTTTTGTCGAAATCAGTCTTTGCATTTTCTTTCGCCCGGTCAAAAGCAAATTCAGCCTGACTGATTATATATTCATATGCATCAAGATATTGCTCAATAGGAAAAACGGAAACTCCTTCGTTTTTTACGGGGTTAATATAAATTACGGAGCTTCTGGAACAGGATACAATAACATTACTGTTAAGTGCAAAAGGAATGGAAAAAGCCGCTTCTCTTGCCTTTCCGTAAGGAGAAAAAGAAGCAGAAACAGCCTCTATTTTTTCTCTTTTGAAAATTTTATTCGTTACGGCAGGATTCCATATAAGATTTATGTCAAATTTATCCGTAACCTTTTCCTTGGAAAGGATGCTCGAGGAAGTAAATTCGTGCTTTCCGTAAATATCACTGCTCGACATAGGAGATACACACAAATCAGCATCCTTCTCCCGTGCCGTTTCATACATTTCCTTAAGAAAATTATCGGTAAACACAACATTACTGTCACTGAAGGAAATATATTTTCCCTTCGCCAAGGAAAGAGCATAATTTCTGCCCTCAGAAACGCTTTCGCTGTCGAAGGAATAGAAAACGAAACGCTTATCCTGAACATAGGACTTCATTATTTCGGCTGTTCTGTCAGTAGAAAGAGCATCAACCATTATAATTTCTATGTCCTTAAGGCTCTGATTTTTAAGGGAGTCCAAGGATTTCTTTACCTTTTCTCCCCCGTTATGAACAGCCATAATTACACTTATCTTTATGTCCACGGTCAACCATTCCTTTCTCTGAATTCAATTAAAAAATCAAGCCTGTTCGCCCTTAAGCACGGAAACCGCGTAAAGAAACTGTCCGTCCTCTTCTATTACATCGCTGTGCGGTGAATCCTCTGTTACATAATCCGGTGCTATACCGGTACCGGCGAAGGTTTCACTCTTATAAGGCATTACGGTGCCTGTAGTAAGAAGAACGGCGCTTCCCTTAGAAAGCTCGAAAATCTCCTGCATCATAGCAGAACCCTTTGTATTTCCCGTTCCGAAAATCATACCTTTATTAAAATCCCTGATATTACAGGCGAAAAGCTCTGCCGCCTTCTGAGTTTCGCTGCTGACAAGAACACCTACAGGAAGGCTTACCTCTCCCGAGGTAGTGGAAAAGGTTTTAACCGCATTTCCGTTTTCATCAAGGACGGTAGCAGCTGCACGCTGTGAATCCGACATAGGCACGAAAACATCCAAGGCTTTCATAGCCTCTTCATAGTTGCCGCTGGTATTTTTTCTGAGATCTACCACAACGGCGGTAATGCCGGAAGAAACAAACTTGTCTATAGCCTGCTGTGTCTGTTCGGCAGTAGAAGGATAAAAATCAGTAATTTCGATATATCCCACACTATTATAAACACCGGTAAATACAGACTGTGCCTCATAGCCCTTAACGACCGTAACATTGTTTTCCGTACCGTCACGGTTATAAATGATATTTACACTTGTAAGCTTATCTCCGCGAAGCTTCGCTTCCATTTCATCATAATTATTAACGTCGATTCTTATGCCGTCAAAAGCTACAATAATATCTCCGACTCTGATACCGCTGTTTTCTGCCGGAGAACCGTCATATACCTTCGTAATTTCGATACAGTTGTTTTTTGTCTTCACATATTCTGCACCGATACCGAACATATCCCCGTTTACCTCGGAAAGATATTCACTGTATTTATCGGCAGTCATATAAAGTGAGCTTTTATCTCCGAGTCCCTCAACATAACCCTGTGCAATAGCCTGCTCAATATCACCGGCTTCACTTTTTCCGTAATAATGATTATTGATAACATCATCCAGCTCATCGAGAATTTCATATCGCTCTATCTTTTCCGGTAAACCCTTGAGAATAGAATTATACTCATTTCCTACTACTACGAGCGTAATAGCAGAGGCAAGTGCGGCAACAAGAATAAAAAGAGATAAAGCCACACCCAAAGATATTTTTTTATTCATAAAATTCATCTCCCTAAGTCAGTGAGTATAAAAACACAATCAGAGGGATAGTAAACTACCCCTCGTATTTTAACAATTCTACGGTTTTTTAACGAAATTCATCGGATTCTTCTTCTCTCCGTAATATCTTACCTCAAAGTGAAGATGAGGTCCGGTAGAATTACCGGTACTGCCTACACGGCCTATCATCTGTCCCTTCGAAACATTATCACCCGTAGAAACATAACGGGCAGACATATGTGCGTAAAGAGTAGAATATCCGTCGCCGTGGTCTATAAGAACATATATGCCGTAACCACGGTTTGATGTAACTGCAGTAATAACCTTACCGGCTCTCGAAGCATAAACAGGCTTGCCGCTGATACCACCGCCTGCAATATCTGTACCTCCGTGGAAGGAATTACCGCTGACAGAGGCACTTCTGTAGCCGTAAGGACTACTGATATAACAGGATGCATTACCTAAAGGCCATAACCAGTCACCCTTGGCTGTATAAGAAGGTCCTGCCGGCTTAGTCGTAGTAGTGCTGCCGCTGTTACCGCTTGAGCTTGATGATGTCGGCTCATTATTGGCTACAGGTAATGTGGTCTGTGTAGCATAGTACTCACTTAAGATGCGGTCGATTTCAGCATCAGCCTCTGCTTTTTCCTTCTGAAGCTCACTGTTATATTTTTTATATTCGGCACTGGATTTGTCGAGGCCCGAAATAATGCCTTCCACCTCAGCATACTTGCTTTCGAGGTCAGACATAGTAGCATCGTGTGCCTTCTGCTTAACCTCAAGCTCCGACTTTTTCTCCAAAGAAAGAGCCTTCTTTTCATTCGCTTCGGTAATTTTATCACTTACCTCAATCTTATTCTTTTCGAGCTTTTCCTTGGTTTTTTTGAGCTTGGTTACCTTATCACGGAAGCCTAAAATGAGACTCTTGTCCCTTTCGGAGCTTCTTTTCATCATTTCGAGACGGGTAAGGAAAGAAGCCAGACTGTCCGAGCCCATAAGAATTTTCAGTGCAGAATCGTATCCGTTCATATAGGACGAACGAAGCTTCGAGGCGAGCTGGTCACTGGTGGAGCTGATATTGTCCTGCATGGTAACAATATCCTTCTCCGCGGTTTTTATATCACTGTTAATTTCAGTGATTTCATTATCCAGCTGCTTAAGCTCAGTATTAAGCTTTTTCACCTGACTGTCGATGTTTTCTATCTGTGTCTGAAGATTAGAAACCTTACTTTCGACAGTTTCTATCTGTGTTTCGAGAGTATCAAGATACTCCATCTGCTTATCCTTTTTATCCTTAAGGGATTCAAGCTTTACCTTGTTGGCAGCAATCTCTGCATCTATTTCGTCAATTCTGTCTTCAAGCTCCTGCTTTTCCGCCGGTAAAGCAGATGCATCAAAGCACAGCAGCGGAGTAACCGCCAATATCAAAGCGAAAATAATGCATAAAATCTTTTTATTCAAGGTTTAATCACTCCTATGATTTTAAATCAGTTGGGGTTTTTAACGTAATTAAGAGGATCCTTCTTTTCACCGTAATAACGGATTTCGAAATGAAGATGGGCTCCGCGTGAATTACCTGTATTGCCTACTCGGCCTATCATCTGTCCCTGTGTTACGTAGTTACCTACCTCCACATAACGGGCAGACATATGTGCATAAAGGCTGGAATAACCGTCACCGTGGTCGATAAGGACATAAATTCCGTAGCCTGTATCACTCGTAACAGCAGCAATAACAGTACCCGCTCTCGTAGCATAAACAGGTGCGCCGTGAAGCTTACCGCTGCCGCCTGCAAGGTCTATGCCTCCATGGAAGCTCCAGCCGGAAATACTCGCATCACGGTAGCCGTACTCACTGCTTATGTAGCACCAGGTATTACCGATAGGCCAGTACCATGAGCCTGTACCCTGGTAAGACTCACCGGGAGCAGCATTCGAAGCAGGAAGACGGGTAGTGCTCTGCTGATTCTGAGTAGCATAGTAATCCTTTAAAATACGGTCAATTTCAGCATCAGCCGCGGCATTTTCCGCTTCAAGCTTATTTATATAATCTTTGTATGCAGAGCTCGACTTATCAATACCTGCCATTACCTTTTCTACTTCGCCGTACTGACCCTCGAGACTTGACATCGTACTGTCATATTCCTTCTGCTTTTCGAGAAGAGCGGTCTTTTTATTATTCTGCTCCTCTTTCTTTACCGATATTTCAGCCTCTTTTTCAGCCAGCTCCTTACGGTCCTTTTCGAGCTTCTTTTTATCATTTTTAAGGTCTGTTACCTGTTCCTTGAAATCAAGGATAACCTTCTTATCCTTTTCGGAGGTGCGTTTCATCATCTCGAGTCGGGTAAGAAAGGATGCGAGGCTTTTAGAGCCCATAAGTATTTTCAGTGCTGACTGATTACCGTTTATATAAACAGAGCGAAGCTTTGCGGAAAGGTTCTGACTTTTTTCGGTAATGTCCGACTGAGTTTCTTTAATATCCTTTTCTGTCTGTGCAATATCTGCATTGATAGCCTTAGTTTCGTTACTGAGCTGAGTGAGCTCACCGTCGAGCTTATCGATCTGCGTATCAATAGTTTCTACCTGTGTCTGCAGATTTGAAGCCTTACTTTCGACGGCCTTTATCTGCTCCTCGAGAGCCTCGAGATACTGCTGCTGATTCTCCTTCTGCTCTTTGAGCTCATTGAGCTTTTCCTGGTTGGCCTGAATCTGTGCATTATTCTGAGCAATCTGTGCTTCAAGCTCAGCCTGAGTGGCCGCTGAGATGTCAAAGGCAAAAATCATAATGAAAACAAGCAACAGACATACAAAAGATATAAGCTTTTTATTCATAAGAATCTCCTGTTAAAGCATTTCATTTGCTTCACTACCCTCTTTTTTGAGGTATTTACTGATGGAAACGATACTACCGAATGCACCGATAA
>JAZUOC010000309.1:0-2974 GCA_045604465.1 Acutalibacteraceae bacterium | reverse complement strand
CGCCATAAAGGTATAGAAGGAAATTCCCAGCGGAACTATCATGCTGAAATCCTCGGGAAGCTGTCTGCCGAAAAGAGCTGTAATGTTACTAAGAAGGAACACCGTATATTTACATACAGCCAGAAGCCCTATTGTTACAGTCATCCCTACGGAAAGTATTCGTTTTGCTTCAGCCTTACACGATGCTTTTACCGCTTTTCTTTCCGCTGCAGCGGCACATTCCTTTATGAGTACGGCTTCCTTTTCATAAACCCTTCCGATGAGCCTTCCCACCGCATAAGTGGTAATGAGCGTCACAGCCAGAAACGGTACATATTTTAAACCTGCATAAGCATAGAAAAAGATGTTTGCTGTAAGCAGAACATAACGCTGCAGCTTTTTAGGAACGGCATAATAAAGCAAGACAACTATTGCCGAAAAAATTAAAAATGAAAAAGATTGATAGCTCATAAATACGTTTGATCTCCCTTGATTTTACATATTCCTTGCCTGATTCGACAAAAGAATATATCCTCTATGTGAAATCTGTATGATAAATCAGCTTTCTTCCTCATTCAGATTCAGCCACATATAAAATGTATTGATTCCGTCCTTGGTTTCACAGCCCACATCGCCTGAGTGAATATGTGCAATACGCTTTACCATAGAAAGACCTATGCCGTGGCTGCTGTCTCTTTTACGGGATTTATCATTCTTGTAAAAGGGATCCCAGATGCTTTCTTTTTCTTCCTCGGAGATTTCGCTTCCGTAGTTTGAAACCTTAAAATAGTATCTCCCGTTTTCACAAAGACCGCAAATACTGATTTCTTTATTCTTTTCGCCGTACTTAACGGCATTTTTAATAAAATTGAAAACCGCTCTCGTAATCAGGACACTGTTACAGAGAATTTTACCGTTTTCAAAGTCGATACTGAAGGTATGACCTATAAACTCTACCTGTGTCTTCTCTTCTATGATTTTTAAAATATGGGAAACGTCAGTAACCTTCATATCGCAGACATATCCGTCATTTTCGAGCCGTGACATTTCGAGCATCTCTTCAATAAGACCGTCCATTTCGTCACATTCCTCAGACGCAATACTGCAGTATCTCTGAAGCAGTTCATTATCCTTTGCGATAAACTCTATGTTTTCGAGATAGCCCTTGATCGTAGTGATAGGTGTTTTCAGCTCATGAGAAATGTCCCTTACAAGCCTCTTTCTTCTTTCGACGTCATTTTTCAGTCCTTCTATACTCGTTTTCAGCTCGTCTGACATAGTGTTTACCGAGGAAGCCAGAACGCCAATCTCGTCATTTCCGTTATAGCAAACCTTTTCATCAAAACAGAGTTCTGCCATTTTACGGGTTATACCGCTCATTTTCTTTATGGCATCCGTAAAGTTCTTTGTACAGATGCTCCAGACCAGAGTACCTACCACAGCGACGGTAAAGCCCATAATAAGAATAAAAATCGAAACTATTTTAGTATCCTGCTCAATACCCTTGACAGCCTTGTTCATTAATATGTAAGCCTCACTGTCAACCTTCGATACAAAAATTATTTTTTTGATGTTGTCGGTTTCATCGACAAGCTCTTTAAAATAATAGCCGTCTTTATTATCTTTTTTCTCATATAGCTCTATATGCCGTTTATATCTCGGCTTCTGAATGTTGCTCTGATTTTTCTGATATGAATACTTAATAAAGCCTTCCTTGTCGATAATATGAGTCGTTATTCCGTAGGAATAGTTTATTTCTTCAAGGAGAGCCTCCACCTGCTCCGTATCTTTCTCGAGACTGACCTCGATTTTATCGGCATAAGCAAGCATTGTCTTTTTTGAGTTAGAAATAAAGATAGGCTTAAGCAGCACCGTGCTCATAATCGTAAGAAGCAGCATCGATAAAACTATACTCGCGAGAAAAACTCCGACAACCTTTAATCTGAAACTTCTTTTCATTCTGTCTCTACCTTCCCCTCAAAGCTGTAGCCTACACCTCTGACGGTTCTGATCTTTTCTCCGTAATCCCCCAGAGAGTGTCTGAGCATTTTTATGTGAGTGTCTATGGTGCGGTCGTTTCCGTCATATTCGAAGCCCCACACCTTTTCAAGTATCTGATATCTCGTAAGCACAGCAGGGCTGTTTTTAATAAGAAGCAGCAGAAGCTGGTATTCCTTCGACGTCATTTTTGTATCTTCGCCCTCGATATATACTTTCATCTCTTTCTGCGACACCCTTATTCCGTCACACAAAAGATCAGAGTTATTTTCGTCTGAGGTCATATTAATTAATCTCTTTACCCTTTCGACAAGAGCCATTCTTTTAAAGGGTTTGACTACATAATCGTCTGCGCCGCTTCTCAGTCCCCTCGCTTCACTGTATTCGTCGGAAATTGCCGTGAGCATAATAACCTTTACATCGAAGTACTTTTTAACAAAAGAAAGCACCTCCCAGCCATCAACCTCGGGAAGCATAACATCAAGAATCATAACGGATATATCCGGATTTTCCTCCAGAAATCTGACAGCGGTTTCTCCGTCATAGGCCGAAAGCACCTCATATCCCTCTGTCATAAATATATCCATAAGAAGGCCGTTTATTCTTTTGTCGTCATCAACTATGAGAATTGTATTTTTCATCTGTACACCTCACTGAATTCGTTAAAAAGACAAATAAAGATATAAAATTCCATTATACTTTTTTATAGTACAAAAACAATGTGAAATCCTTGTGAAATAATACGTGTTACTGAATTCTGACACCGCTAATATAAATAAACGACTTACTTTAAAAGCACTTAATATGTCAGCTGTCCGCAAAGATAAAAGCTCCCTTTCAGAACGAAAGGGAGCTGCAGACTGTCGAAAAACCGTGTTTCGCAATCAAGCGAGACACGGTTTTATGTCTGTATTGTTTAATATTTGGAATAAAATGGAAAAAAAGGCTTGAAAATCACGGAATTTCTCATTTTTGAACTTCCACATTGCCATTTTTT
>JAZUOC010000308.1:0-6016 GCA_045604465.1 Acutalibacteraceae bacterium | reverse complement strand
GGTAATGGGAGTATTTTTTCCGTTTTTCTTCAGATATTCTTTGTATCTGTCGCTCTGAATGGTCTGAGCACCTGTGCGTTCGGTAATGTTAGAGACAGTGTAGATTTTATCTGCATGTACATTTTTGACAGAGGAATCCTTCTTTAATTCTATGTATGCATTTTTGGCATCATTCTCAGTTTTATACTGTATAACATACAAGCCTTCACCGTCACTGACGCAACGTTCAGCATTGAAGTTGTTTTTTAACCGAGCATTGTTTTTTGTTGTAACAAAGAGGCGCTTTGTCTGGAAGGGAGAAGTAATGACAATTTTATCACCTTCATCTTTTGTTTCAATGGCCAATTCATCAGCAAGCTGAGAGGATGATATGAGCACTTGCTCGATTTCGGCATCCGCATCCGATGAAACATATCCATCTATAACTATTTCTTCTTCAGTTGCAGGGTTGGTGATGATAATTTCGCCGCTTTCCTTATCTGTTTCGTTTTCTACACCGATGGCATCAAGTACGGGTTCAGCGACAACCATAGAACTGCCCATATCCGAATCGGAATAGTCTACTCCGTATACTGAAAGGCTTTGTGCCTCATTTGAATCTTTAGCGATTGTGTTTTCCGTTTTGTCTATTACGATTTCGCTGAAAAAAGCATCGGTATCATCATCCCGGATTAACTCTTCAATGAGAACATCAAAATCTGCTTTGCCCGAAGCAATTTCAGCTTCTGCGGACTCGTATTTTTGGGGCTCAGAGGGGAGATTGTCAATGATGTTATCAAGCTGCTCCTCTAAAGAAGAGAAGGCCTCTGAATAATATTCTGCATCAACAGCGGCCAGCACATTAATCTGAGAGCACAGCAGTATAATTGTGCACATAAACAGGGCTGTAATTTTCTTCATAATAATTTTCTCCTTAATCACCTGAATATAATTATGTATAATAAGTAAGATGAAACAACATAAACGTATTAAATAATATTATAACATACTTATGTAGGTAAAGCAACTGTTGAATTTATTGATAAAAACAGCTTGGCAAGGGTTGAAAGCAAGTCAGATTATGTGTTTTTTATGGGATTTCAAATAAAATTCACACTAATCCGTTGATAAGCAAATTAAACTTAAAGTTCGTAAACATTTTTCATTTTTTGCTTTTAAGAAAAGACATACGGTTATTTGATTTTATTTTACCACACAGCAGGAGTTTAGTCGAATATGGAAAAAACGAGGTGCGTTTTTGCGTGTGTCGGGAGAGCGCTTGAATGGCATTCAAGAGGTCAAGAGTTCGATCCTCTCCGTCTCCACCACAGCATACTGAGTAATTATTTTTTTGCCCATTTTCAAAGTGGGTGTTTTTGTTTTTATGGGGTTATTTTGATTTGTTGAAAAATGAATTTAATTGTGATAAAATGCAATTAATGTAAGTTTTTTCAGAGGTAATAATATATGATAAGAAAGACACATGAAGAATTTATTGAGGAATTAAAATATAAAAATCCAAGTATTCTTATAATTGGGAAATATGTAAATTGTTCTACAAAAATAGAAGCAAAATGTTTGAAATGTGGACATGTATGGTTTACGGTACCTAATTCTTTATCTCAAGGCCATGGATGTCCGTCTTGTGCTAATAATCAAAAGAAAACTCAACAAAAGTTTATCGATGAAATGCAACAGCATAATCCTTATATTGAGGTGTTAGGAGAATACAAAAAAGCAACAATACCATTAAAAGTGAAGTGTACTATATGTGGAAACGAATGGCTTAGTAAGCCTTACCGATTACTTAATGGTGCACAGTGTCAAAATTGTACAAAACCACACACAAGTTTTATGGAACAATTTATGTTAATAGCTTTTCAAGATGCTATCGGCAAAGATAATGTTGAATCTAGAAACAAAACAGCAATTGGATTAGAATTAGATATATACATTCCAAAGTATAAAATTGCTATTGAACCTGGAACATGGCTTTATCATGAAAGCAAGGTTAATAATAATGATTTAGAAAAGAGAAAAAAATGTTGGGATGCTGGAATACGAATAATTACTGTTTATGATTCGTATCCTGAAAACACACCACCTCCTTATGAAGAAGATTGTTATGTGTTTACAGGCTTTTTAAACGAATTTGGTTATAATCGAATGATAGACTTCTTAATAATGGTAATGCAAAGTCTTGATATCAATTATAAAGAATTAAATTGGAATAAAATAGCAAACAGAGCTTATGCAGCCTGTCATTATAATGCGCACGAAAAATTTATAAACGAACTTGCAGATAAATTTCCTAACATTGAAGTGCTTGAGGAATATAAAGGTACAAATATACCCATAGAAGTTAATGATAAAACATGTACACATCCAAGCTGGAAAGCGCGACCACATACTTTGCTGAAAGGAAATGGTTGTCCATTATGTGGAAGAGATGTCTCGGCAAAAAAACGAACACGAACGCACAAAGAGTTTGAAGAAGAAATGTCGCAGATAAATCCTAGTATTGAAATAATTGGTAAATATGTTAAAGTTACAGAACATTTGGAAGTGCGTTGTAAAAAATGTGGGCATACATGGAAGCCTTTGTGTTATTCTCTTCTTTCTGGAAAGGGTTGTCCTCATTGCACTGCGGTTGAAGCTGCACAAAAAAGAAAGAATAAGTTAGCGTCTAAAACAACAGAACAGTTTTGTCAAGAAGTTAAAAACATAAATCCAACAATTAAAATTATTGGCGAATATATTAATAATAAAACAAAGATATTAGCAGAGTGTTCTGTTTGTGGGAAACAGTGGGAAGTTGTTCCAGCCTCTATATTAAATGGACATGGTTGTCCTAAATGTGCTAAAAAACGAAAATAATAGAATTTTGTAGAACAATCGGGTAGTTTTCAAAAGAAATCTACCCGATTGTTTTTATGCCACCTTATCAATTCCCACCATAAACTGCTCAAAGTCAATGTTAAACTCAACTTTCAGCTTATACCCTCTGCTTACTTCAACCTTACAAAATCTTAAGCTTTACCACATTGAAATTCCCGTCACAAATCTGTATAATATAATCAGTACAAAATTGGGCGGTGAAATGATGAAAGCAAAAATACTCCTTGTTGAAGATGATGTGTATCTTCGTGAAGGCTTGTGTGAGCTTCTATTGAAAGAAGATTACGAGCCTGTTTCGGCATGCAACTGCAAGGAAGGCAGAAAGCTTTTCACTGAAGACAGCTTTGACCTTGTTATCCTTGATGTTATGCTTCCCGACGGCAACGGACTTGACCTTTGTTCTTTCATTCGCTCTGCGGGTGCAGATGTGCCAATACTTTTCCTTACCGCCTGCGATGAAGAATTTCAGATTGTCCGTGGGCTCGATGCAGGTGCAGATGATTATGTAACCAAGCCATTCAGACTTCTTGAGCTTCTTTCCCGTATCCGTGCCCTACTTCGCAGAAAGACTGCAACCACAACCTATCAGTTCGGTGATATCATAGTCGATATTTCAAATATGACCGTGAAGAAGGACGGCGAAACGCTCTTCCTCACTCCTACTGAATTTCAGATTCTCTCTGCTCTTATACAGAATAACGGTGTTATCGTTACCCGTGCCTCACTTTTACAGCGTATATGGGATAGCGACGGCAACTTTATTGATGATAACACTCTTTCGGTACACATCAGCCGTCTTCGTGACAAGATAGGCGCAAACCATATCGCAACCATTCGCGGCACCGGATACAGATGGGAGGAATAAAATGAAAGATATTTTTCTCATTGTCGCTCTTGTTATTATGACGGTGCTTTGCGTGGTCTTGATTGCACTTCACATCATCAACAAAAAGAAAACCCGTGCTTTGACACAGAGCATTGATAAATTCATCAAAGACGGCATTATGACCGAGCTTTCCACCTCCGACGGAGATTTTGCTCACCTGCAGAGTAACGTCTGTGAGCTTGAAGCAAGACTCATTCAGGAGCGTGAATACACCAAGCTTGAAGCCAAGAACAATACCGAGTTTATCTCCGATATTTCCCATCAGCTGAAAACTCCTCTCGCAGGGCTTCGACTTTACTGCGAAATGGAGCATAACACTACTCCGAGCAGTCACACCGAAAAAGAGCTTGTCCTTATCAGCAAAATGGAAAAGCTTATCTACAATGTGCTTAAACTCGAAAAAATCCGTAGTGATACCTATGTTATGAACTTTGAAGAAACAGAGCTTTCCGACCTTTTACTTGACCTCAAAGCAGAGTTTGCTACTCTCTTCACGAATAAAACTATCACCGTTAAGGGTGGCGGTTCTCTTCGTACAGACAAAGCCTGGCTTCGTGAGGCATTAGGTAATGTTATTAAGAATGCCTGCGAGCATACCGCAAGAGACGGCAGGGTTGATATTATCATCGAAGAAGCAGAAAAGTCTGTCAGCGTGATAATCGAAGATAACGGTGGCGGCGTACCCGAAAATGAACTGCCTATGCTTTTCAGAAGATTTCACCGTACGGAAAATGCTTCACCCGACAGCGCAGGTATAGGCCTTTCTATCACCAAAGCAATAGTAGAAAAGCATCACGGCACTATCACAGCCGAGAACAGTGAAAAAGGTCTTCGTGTGGCTATGTGCTTTCCCATAATTGATGCAAATTTAAAACTATAGTACTTCTGTGCTTAATGCAACTGTCTCTGAAAAAAGAAAGCACTTGACATTAACTGCCAAGTGCTGTATAATATAGTCAAGAGGTAACCGTTTAAAGCGGTTGGCCAAGGAACGTTATTTTTATAATATCAAAAACAACCGTCACTTTGCCGAGTGGCGGTTGTTCCTTTTTATCCTTAAAGTGACAGTATAACAAAGTATATGTACCGTAATGATAATAGGCATACACAGCACTTCCTTTCGGAAGAGCGTGCCAACCGCCTTACTACGCCTCTTGACTACGAGGGTATTATATCACAACCGTAAAAATTGTCAATATTTGTAAAAATCCCAATCTTACGAAATCTTAAGGTAAAAGTCACCTAATCGTAAGGTTGACCGTGTATGATAGAGTTACAAAATCAAAAGGAGTGTTATTATGAACATCATAGAATGCAAAAATCTCACAAAAGAATACTTAAGCGGTGAAAATGTTGTCAAAGCCGTTGATGATGTAACTGTCAGCTTTGAGCAGGGGGAATTCTGTGCTATCACCGGTCCGTCAGGCTCGGGTAAGTCAACCTTTCTTCACGTACTCTCTTCACTTGAAAATCCCACAAGCGGTCACGTTTACTACGGTGGAAAGTCTCTCTCGTCATATAACGACAATCAACTTTCCATTCTCCGCCGCCGTCGTTTCGGCTTTGTTTTTCAGGCGTACAACCTTGTTCAGGAGCTGACGGGGTACGAGAATATTCTGCTTCCCATTATGCTCGACAACAAAAAGCCTGACGAGGAGTATCTCAACAAGGTTATTGATATGCTCGGCATCCGTGACCGGTTAGAGCATCTTCCCTCGGCACTTTCAGGCGGTCAGCAGCAGAGAATCGCTATCGCAAGAGCACTTGCCAACAGACCTGCTATTCTTTTTGCTGATGAGCCTACGGGTAATCTTGACGGCAAGAGTGGCCGTGAAGTGCTGTCGCTTCTCAAATATGTCAGTAAACAGCTTGGCGTTACCCTTATCCTCGTCACTCACGACCTTCACGTCGCAGAGCAGGCAGAGAGAATCCTCACCATTGAGGACGGCAAGATAGTTAAAGACACAAGACCTGTCAAGGATATATAACTTTACGGCAGGTGAAAAGCAATGACTAAAAAACTTACCGTAAATACCCTTGCCTTCGGTAATCTTAAGCAGAGAAAAAAACAGTATACACTTATGATTATCGGTATCATTCTTGCAATGATATTTACTTCGGGTGTGCCGTTTTTTGTATCCTGTATGAATTCATCACAGCTTGAAACAAGGCAGAGAAGGCAGGGTAAGCAGGATTATATTATTGTAAATGCACAAAATTACGACTTTGTCCCCATTATTGAACAGGGCGCTG
>JAZUOC010000307.1:0-1756 GCA_045604465.1 Acutalibacteraceae bacterium | reverse complement strand
GTTACTATGGAATCCGCCTTCTGAAGACCGAGCTTTTCTATGGCATCCTCACGCATTTTATACTTGAGTATCTTACCTGCGGCATTCATCGGGAAGGCATCTGTGAAATCGATGTATTTCGGAACCTTATGCTTTGCCATATGGTCTCTTACATATTGCTTCATTTCATCTGCTGTCATGGTTTCGCCCTCTTTAAGAATGATGCAAGCAGCAATTTCTTCACCGTACTGTTCATCGGGTACACCGATAACCTGAACGTCGCTTACCTTAGGATGGGTATAAATAAACTCTTCGATTTCCTTGGGATAAATGTTTTCACCGCCACGGATAATCATATCCTTAAGTCTGCCGGTGATTTTATAGTTTCCGTCCTCTGTCTTACAGGCAAGGTCACCCGTATGAAGCCAACCATTCTTATCAATAGCAGCAGCGGTTGCTTTAGGCATTTTATAGTAGCCCTTCATAATGTTGTAGCCTCTGGCTACAAATTCGCCTGTTTCACCCACAGGCATATCCTCACCCGTTTCGGGATCAACTATCTTACATTCGATTTCAGGAAGAGCGCGTCCTACAGTGCTTACTCTGACCTCAAGAGAATCATCGGTAGAGCTCATAGTGCAGCCGGGAGATGCCTCTGTCTGACCGTAAACGATAGTAATTTCCTTCATATTCATTTTATCGACCACATCCTGCATAACAGAGATAGGACAGGGAGAGCCGGCCATAATTCCTGTTCTCATATAGGAGAAGTCTGTTGTTTCGTAGGCAGGATGCTCTAAAAGTGCTATAAACATAGTAGGAACACCGTGGAAGCAGGTAATCTTTTCCTGGTTGATACAGGCGAGAGCCGGCTTCGGAGTAAAGTACGGAATGGGTGAAAGGGTTACACCGTGCGTCATAGAAGCGGTCATAGCAAGGACCATTCCGCAGCAATGGAACATAGGCACCTGTATCATCATACGGTCAGCTGTGGAAAGATCCATTCTGTCACCGATACATTTACCGTTATTTACTACATTATAGTGAGTGAGCATTACGCCCTTCGGGAAGCCTGTGGTACCGGAAGTGTACTGCATATTACATACGTCATCCGGATTCACATTGGCGGCAATACGATAAACCTCTTCCACGGAGACATTTTCACTTCTTGCGATAGCTTCATCCCACTCGAGACAGCCCTTCTTTTTAAACCCTACGGTAATAACATTACGCAGGAAGGGAAGCCTTTTACTGTGTAAGGGCTTACCTGCTTCGAGGGTTTCAAGTTCAGGACAAAGCTCACCGATAATATCGGCATAATGCGAGTCACGGTAGCCTTCGACGAGAATAAGTGTATGGGTATCAGACTGCTTAAGAAGATATTCAGCCTCGTGAATTTTGTAAGCGGTATTCATCGTAACGAGAACTGCACCGAGCTTTGTAGCTGCCCAGAAGGCTATATACCACTGAGGAATGTTAGTCGCCCATACCGCTACGTGTGAGCCGGGCTTTATACCGAGCGAAAGAAATGCACGGCAGCATTCGTCTACATCGTCTCTGAACTGTGCATAGGTTCTCGTATAATTAAGGGTAGTATATTTAAAGGCGTACTGATCGGGAAACTCCTCTACCATCGTGTCGAGAACCTGTGAGAAGGTCTTTCTGACGAGAGCCTCCTTCTTCCACACGAAGTTACCTGTACCTCTTTTATTCCGGTAAAGATGACTCTTTTTTCTGGAGGGTGTCTGGAACTGCTGCATATACTGATAGAAATGAG
>JAZUOC010000306.1:0-8523 GCA_045604465.1 Acutalibacteraceae bacterium | reverse complement strand
AAATTGAAAATGTACAAAAGAAAAGGATTGTACGGTCGTCAGTTCATTATTCCTGTAGGAAGACTGGATTTATTATGCGAAGATGAAAAAGGCGACTTATATATAATTGAGTTGAAAAAAGATTCCGGTTATGATGATGCCTATAAACAAACAGCTTCGTATCTGGATTGGTTTGAGAGTAATGATATTTCTAAAGGTAAAAATGTATATGGAATTATATGCTTAAATTCACCAACAAAAGATTTGATTGAAAAAGTACGCAAAGATGAAAGAATGAAACTGTTTGAATATCAGATTTCTTATACCGAAATATAAGTTAGAACATCTACTCCCCGTAGCTACAAACTACGGGGAGCTTTTTGTTATTACGCCACCTTATCAATACCCACCATAAACTGCTCGAAATCAATGTTAAACTCTACTTTCAGTTTATATCCTCTGCTAACCTCAACCCGTTTAATCAGGCAGTTCACAATCATTTTCTTCTTTTCAAAGCTTGCTTCATCATAAAGCTCCGCCCAAGAAATCAGTTCATCAAAACTGTCGGATTATTACTCATCCGTCACAAAAGTTGATTTTGCCCTTTAGTTTATGTATAATCATTACATACCCACCGGAAAGAGTGATATTATGATTAAAATTCTCATCATAGAAGACGATGTTACCATCGTCAAAAACTTAAGCGAGCTTTTGCGTCAGGAAGGCTTTGAAACTGATAGTGCACTGAGCTGTAAAGAAGCAGAGACTAAAATTGAAACTGCACAGTTCGACCTTGTTTTATTAGATGTACTTCTGCCTGACGGGAACGGTTTTTCTCTTTGCAACAGAATCAAAAGTGTAACCGATTGTCCTGTAATTTTCCTTACTGCTTCAGCGGATGAGTTCAGTGTTGTTACAGGCCTCGATATAGGTGCTGATGATTATATTGAAAAGCCTTACCGTCCGAGAGAGCTTATATCCCGCATAAAATCCGTTCTTCGCCGAACAGGTAAAAGCCAGAGCATTCTCACTCTCGGCAATGTAAGTGTTGATATGGATAAAGGAATTGTCACTAAAAACGGCAAGGATGTTTTTCTTTCAGCTTTGGAGTACAGACTTTTTCTTGTTTTTCTTAATAATCCTGGTGTTACGCTTACAAGAAATAAATTGCTTTCTGAAATATGGGATATTGCAGGCGAATTTGTCAACGACAATACACTCACGGTATATATAAAAAGGCTCAGAGAAAAAGTAGAAGATGATATACAAAATCCCAAAATTATTCTTACCGTAAGAGGTTTGGGATATAAATTAGGTGAATAAAATGAATCTATCAAACAATCCCGAAATAAGAAAATTCTTGTTGGTAACAGTGATACCCTCACTGTTACTATGCTTTATTACAGCTTTTTATTCGATGTTCACGGCTGTCTGCATTTCGGTTTTAAGCTCGTTTTTGATAATAAGCTTTCTTGTGTTTACGAAGAAAAGATATAACAGGCTTAATAATCTCGGTGAAAGCATAGATAAGATTCTTCACGGCAACGATACAATCAACATTAAATCCTTTGGTGAGGGCGAGCTTTCAATACTCGAAAGCGATGTGCAAAAAATGCTTGTACGCCTTCGTGACCAAAAGGATATTTTAGAAAAGAAAAGAACTTTTCTTGCAGACTCAATTGCTGACATTTCTCATCAGTTAAGAACTCCGCTTACAAGTATTAATCTTATTCTGTCTCTCATTGAGTCTCCTGACATTTCGTCGGAAAGAAGAGATGAGCTTTTAAGAGAGCTTTCATCACTTATTACCAAAACAGAATATCTTGTTTCTGTTCTTCTTAAAATTTCAAAACTCGATGCCGGAACTGTACAGTTTGAAAAGAAGACCACCGACCTGTCTTCGATTCTTGAAAAATCTGCAGAACCTCTGTTGATACCTATGGATATTAAAAATCAAAAGCTAAATATAAATGTGGAAAATATTTATTTCGATTGTGATTCTGCATGGTGCATTGAAGCCTTCGGAAACATATTGAAAAACTGTGCTGAGCATACACCTGAAAATGGAGAGATAACGGTAACTGCTGAGGATACGCCCATTTTCACAGAGATTATCATTACTGACACAGGCAGTGGCATTGGGGAAGAGGACTTGCCTCATATCTTTGACCGCTTTTATAAAGGTAAAAACTCATCAAAAGAAAGCTTTGGTGTAGGCCTTAATCTTGCCAAAATGATTATTTTAGGCCATAACGGAACAATAAAAGCCGAAAACGGTCAGTACGGCGGTGCGAAATTTACAATAAGATTTTACAAGCAGGTTGTGTGACGTTTTTGTAATAATAGAGTCACCGAAGTGTAATCTTTGATTGGTAAAATGAAGCTGCAACAAAAAGAAAAGGAGCAATTCAATATGGATATTTTAAAAATTGAAAACCTTTCAAAAATTTACGGCGAGGGCGAAAATCAGGTTAAAGCCCTTGATAATGTGAGCTTCAGCGTACCTAAAGGTCAGTTTGTAGCTATTATCGGTCCGTCAGGTTCAGGTAAAAGCACTCTTTTACACATTTTGGGCGGTGTTGACAGACCGACAAGCGGTAAGGTTTATCTTGACGGACAGGATGTTTATGCACAGAACGAAGACCAGCTTGCAATTTTCCGTCGCAGACAGGTAGGACTTATTTATCAGTTCTATAATCTTATCCCTGTTCTCAATGTGACGGAAAATATCACCTTGCCTGTGCTTATGGACAGCAAAAAGGTTGATAAAGCTTATCTTGATGAGCTTGTAGGTTTGCTTTCTCTTAAAGGCAGAGAAAAGCATCTCCCTAATGAGCTTTCGGGCGGTCAGCAGCAGAGAGTTTCAATCGGCAGAGCACTTATCAATAATCCTGCTGTTATGCTTGCTGAGGAGCCCACGGGTAACCTTGACTCAAAAAACAGCCACGAAAGTTTGGAGCTTCTTAAGCTATCCCACAAAAAATACGGTCAGACACTTATAGTCATAACTCACGACAGCAATATCGCATTACAGGCAGACAGAATCATTACCATAAATGACGGTAAAATCGCGAGTGACAGACTCCTTCAGAAGTGAGGTGACCGTAATGAATATCTTTAAACAGTTTACCAACCGGTCACTTAAAGAAAACAAAACAAGAACTATTGTTACTATAATTGGCATCATTCTTTCCGTTGCAATGTTTACGGCAACAATGGAGGCTTTTGCTACGGTGCAAAGCTATCTTGTAAACTATGCTGAAACATATAACGGTAAATATCATGTAGGCTTTTACGACATTAAAACTGACGATGTCTCAAAAATTACCGAGGATGAAAGAGTAGAAAAATACACTTACATTCAGGATATAGGCTATGCCGAAATCGGTTCATCCAACGAAGGTAAGCCTTATCTGTATATTGCAGGCGTGTCGACTGATTTTACTGATGTAATGCCAATACATCTGACAGAAGGCAGACTGCCCGAAAACAGCAGTGAAATTGTGGTTTCTGACCACCTTTATTCCAATGGCGGTGTGCAGCTTAAACTCGGACAAAAAATCACTCTTCAAGTGGGACAAAGGCAGTGGACTGACCTTTTAAACATCAGCGAAGAAGAGTATAAGGCTCTCGACGGAGATAATTGGCAGAAACTGACACAGCAAAGACCCTTCTGTGAGCCTGATGGTGAAAATGCCGAAGAAGTGCTCATAAACACAAAAGAGAAAACCTATACAGTTGTAGGCTTTTGCGTAAGACCTGACAGGTCTTCTATTGAGCCCTATACGGCACCGGGATATACTGCTTTTACGATAAATGAGCCGGGAAACACTAACATGCAGAGTGTTTACACAGTTCTGAAAAATCCTATTGAATACAATAAATTCAACACGGATATTCTTAATTCTTTAAGCGGTACCGTTATAGGAAGCTCAATAAACCATGATTTGCTTATGTACAGCTTCAACAGCTTTGACTCTGCTTTCCCTGTGTTGGTTGTCGGTTTGCTTTCCATTCTTATCGGTCTTATTGTTTTCGGTTCGGTTTCGCTTATCTATAACTCATTTTCGATTTCTGTAAGTGAAAGAACAAAGCAGTTCGGTATTCTCAAAAGTATAGGCGCTACCAAAAAGCAGATAAGAAAGTCTGTTCTTTATGAAGCGGCTGTGCTTTGCATTGTCGGTATTCCCATAGGTCTTGTTTCCGGTTGCCTTGGTATTGCGGTAACCTTCCATTTTTTAAGCGATGCAATTTCAACCTTCCTTGCTGACCTTACAGACCTTAAAATGCAGTTTGTCTTTTCACCCTCAGCAATCCTTGCCGCAAGCGTAATAAGCTTTGTTACGGTTATTATTTCAGCTTATATTCCTGCAAGAAAGGCCATAAAGATTAACCCCATTGAATCTGTAAGACAGTCAAATGAGATTAAAATAAAACGCCGCAGTGTTAAGGTGTCTCCGCTGACGAAGAAGCTCTTCGGCTTTGAAGCAACACTCTCTTCCAAAAACTTCAAGAGAAACAAGCGAAAATACCGTACCACAGTTTTTTCACTTTTCGTTTCCGTTGTGCTTTTCATTTCCGCTTCTTCTCTTGCAGCATATTTTACCGATATTGTTGAAACTGAAAGTCAGGATATGAATTATGATGTTTCCGTCAACATATTCAACTATGAGGACAGACTTGACGAAGAACCGTTTGCGGATACGGAAGAATTCAGAACTAAGCTTTTTAACGGCTTGAAAACAGTTGACGGAATTGACGAGTTTACTCTCACTCAGAAAATGGCGACGGATTTTAATGTTGACAAAAATTATATTTCAGAAGAATTTCTGAATATGATCAACAAAGAACGCGATAATTCGGCAGATAAGAAAAATGAGCTGAACGGAACATTTACTTATGACTTTATTGATGACGATGCTTTCAGAAGACTTCTAAAAAAGGAAGGGATAAGTGAAGAGGGATATTTTGACAAGGAAAATCCGAAGGCTTTGGTTTATGATATGGGAACTTATATTTATCAGTTCGACAATAAAGAAAGAGTTTATATAGTACCCTTCCTTGATAAAGACGCTTTCCCTGCAACTCTTGAAATTACTGAAATTCTTCCTTGGTTTGAGGAAAACGATGAAATGTATTACTACGACGGAACAGAAGAAAAAGATGGTGTCACATATTATGTTTATGATGTAGGATACGATGAGGGAGAGATATTTACCGATGAAAACAAAAAATATTTTACGGAAAAAGAGGTGGTAAGTTATTTAAAAATCTCAATCGGTGCCTTCCTTTCGGAAAAGCCGTATTATGCAGGATACAACACAAACCTCATTTATCCCGAATCTGTGAAGGAAAAGGTTATGCTTGAGGGCGAATGGCAGACTCACGCATATATTATAGGTGAAGACCACAGCAAAATTGCGAGCGATGTAAGCCGACTTATCAGAGAAATCGGAGGAGATACCAATCATATCAGTGTGTATGATTACGCCGCAGAAATTGAAAGTACAAGGGCACTTGTAACAGTGGCAAAGGTTCTTGCTTACGGTTTTATCGTTCTTATTTCCATGATTGCCGCAGCAAATGTATTCAACACAATCTCAACCAATATTTCTCTCAGAAGGAGAGAGTTTGCAACGCTGAAATCTGTCGGTCTTACAAGTAAGGGTATGCGAAAAATGATGATATTTGAATCTATTCTTTACGGTGTAAAGAGCCTTTTATTCTCGCTTCCGGTTTCATTGGGAATGACATATCTTGTATATATCGTAGCCTCTGACAGCGGATACTCAATGGGATTCTATGTTCCTTGGGACAAATTCATTATAGCGATTGCAAGTGTGTTCATAATTGTTGCACTCAGTATGGTGTACTCAATAAAAAAGGTAAACAAAGAAAATACGGTTGAAACACTCAGAAATGAGAATATATAAAGTGAACCCCGCAGGCTGCAAAACCTGCGGGGCGTTTATCTTTGTGTGTAGATAAGTTCGGAATAAACTATTTCAGTTGCTCTTTGTTGGATGTTATTCATCTTCTGAATCCATTCCAGTTGGTTTTGTTCTTTGAGTTCTTCTGTAACACCTTCCTTAACTTTCATCTGTTCAATGAGAGTATCAAACATATCCCGTGCCTGAGTTTCGACTTCGAAACAGTGCTGATAAAGTTTACCTTGGGTAAGCAGTGTTGTAAAAAACACCTTCTTATTTCTCAGAAGATAATCCTTATGTAACATACCCCACTTGCCAAGTCTGATATTTGCTTCTTCGGGTGGTAAAATGAGGTTCGGGATTAAATAATCACCAACACAGTGATATTGGATTTTGTTTGACATAAAAATAGCCTCCTTTAATTTTGTAGCTTAATTGTACAAATTAAAGGAGGTTTTGTCGAATGTGTGGATTATATAATGGTGCAAATAAGGGTGAAAAACAAGTATTTTTGTAAAGGGTATTGTACCTGATAACTATTCGTAATATGGTAATTATATACAAGTATGTCTAAATCTTTTTATGTGTTTCGACAAAATTTTACTTTTTTTAAAAAAATGGTGTTACTTTCGAGTGATATGATAACTTCATTAATAAGAGGTGTTGTTAATCTGCATTGAATCTTATACTGGAGGGATAACCATTGACACAAGAAAACAATTCACATAAATATATATATGATGTGAATAAATATATTGATAAATATATTAAGAGATACAACTCTGAAAACGAGGATAAAATTGTTAATTATAAATCTATTTCATTGTGTACAACAAACAATACTTATTCTGTTTTGCAAATACAGCCTAAGGCAAAGATAGTAGTAGATACAGAAAAAGGTTTGTTTTCACAAGATGCCAACTATGAAAAAAGATTGTGGGATTTCATAGAGAAAACATTTGAATCAAATTATGATTTAGTGTTAACACCTGAATATTCAGTTCCATTACATATTATCAAGCAACTTATAGATAATAAAGACAGAATGGAAACTGGAACACTGTATTGTTTATGTTGTTATGGCACTCCTTATAAGGAGTTTGAGTGTTTTCTAAAAGATTGTTCATCATCAGCAAAGGTTTGTAGTGTTTCTTGGGATCACATAGGAACAAAAGGAAGAATAGTTTGCTGTTTATTTTATATCACAAAGATAAAGTTTTTAACGGAAGATAGTAGTTTTGACGAACTGTTTGTTTTTCCGCAACTAAAAATTCATCCTATGAAAGATACGGAAATGGGATTTGAGACAGCAGCATTATCTTGCGGAAACAAAGTTTTCTATTTTGGTAAAGATGGTGAAGTTGGTTTTTTATCAATTATTTGTGCAGATGTTTTTAAATCAGATTTGATATTAGAAATTAAAACTTTGCTAGGTGAAAGAAAGTTTATTCTTTTTCATCCTCAATTAAACAGCAAACCGCACAATACATATTTTCAACAAATGAGAAATACATTAATTAGTTATTCTCAAAGAGGGCATCTGAAGATTCTTGCTTTAAACTGGGCGAAGGGTACTTCGTTTATTATCGACAACAAGGAGCAAATAGGAATTAATGATTCTTGGTCAGCAATTTATGAAAAATATGATGAACATTATTTTGAGGATTATGTAAAAGCATTTGAAAAAAATGCTAAGTATGGGTTAAATATTGCTCACGATCATCATATAGTAACATTTTATTTTTCTTCAGACGACCATGTTATTGACATGAACTTGTCAAGAATAATGGATCAGTCTATACCCGAAGATATTTTGTACACACTCATTTTATCAATTAATAAATGTTTTGTATATAGCATTAATGAAAATCATTATGTGACTAGTGAAAAATTGTTGTGTAAAAAAATGATTGACCATTTTTTTGTTGAAACAGAAGAGTTCGACGATATAATTAATTGTGACAAATGTTGCACGGAAAATAGGTTAGACTGTAGATTAGGCACTCTTAATAAATTTATCTCTTCAGTATACAATAGGAGGATAAACAAGGAGTTTGAAATAATTAATGATGGCAATGTAACATCTGTTTCAGCAGAACACTATTCCAATATTCACACTAAAGAAAAAATAATAATATGCAAGAGAATACATAATAAACTAAAAAACAAGGAAGTAACTTTAAAATTTAAATCCTATCCCGCCAAATTTAAGTTTCAATATCATAAAAACGGTGAAAATTTATTCAATGTTAAGTATTTAACAGAAGATTCCAATAATGGGGATTGTAGGGTAGTATATTTAAAATACGCTAGTAAATGTGATGCTGAAAAATTGTTTTTCAAGATGTTTAATGCTAATAACAAAACTGCTGAAAATCTAATAATATATTATGAAGATGAAGATGGTGTTCATATATATCCTGATTCAACTGATTACAATATAGCTGCTCCACAAATAGTTACAAACAATGCATCAATTTTAGGAGGAAAAACAAAATGACATTTTATGATTTTTTATCTCAACATGACTTTTTTTATGAAATAAATGAAAATGAATATTGCTTAGATGATTACATCCTGCCCTATTATATGTGCTACAGAAGTCGGAGGCCAA
>JAZUOC010000305.1:0-9576 GCA_045604465.1 Acutalibacteraceae bacterium | reverse complement strand
TAGAGACACCTATAACTATAGGTAGTATAACATCTAAAGCCAAGTTTTTCAATATATTTTTTAATATTTTTTTTATTCTACTATTTGCATAGATAACAAAAGTTTATTTTGTTAAGTTTTACATATACCAAAAAAAGCCCTGTTTCCGGGCTTTTTTTGACTGTCACGCAATAAAAAACACTATGTAGTAAATACAATTTTCACCTCTACTATATCTTGACATTTTCCAAAATTTATACATTTTTATTCAGAGTGTCGATAATTTATTATGCTCACATACGCTTCGTCATAAAAACAAGCGGTGGCATTCAGCCACCGCTTGAAAATTATAGACTTTTCAGATTAATATCTGCTGTCGGGATCTGCACAGCATCCGATTCTGCCTGTGAAGAAGGAGATAATCTTGTGGAAGAATCTGAATACGATTCCCCAGAAGCCGTTTCTATGACAGGAGCATGTGCAGCCTTCTTCAGCGATTTCCATAATAGCATCGCCGCTGTAGCCGTTTTCGCCTACCTTAATTTCGAAGGATACGTTTTCGGCATCTTCTACCTTGGATACGAGGACTGTGTATTTGCCTGCATAATCCTTGAAGGTTACCTGACCGTCAGCATTTGTATCTGCACCGGCCACACGGCTGCCATCCTTATAGAGCTCAACAAGTGCGCTCTGGATAGGTTTGCCGTACTGATCCTTAACAGTAATAACGATGTTTACCTTCTTAGCTACAGGAATAACGATCTTGTCTGATACCTTGCCGCAGACTGAACATTTTTCGATGTAGTAACCGTCTTTTTCATTTGCAAGGTCGGGTTCAACTCTTTCGATTTCTTCCCACTTATGACCGGTAGCGTTTGCACCGTCTCTGATGCTTGTAGCATCGCAGGATTCACACTTCCAGATGATGCCGCCGGCTTCTTCACATGTAGCACCTACAGTTTCGCCTGTGTTGTACCATTTATGTGCCTCTACCTTGAATTCGGGGCTTACGAGGAGGTCTGCCTTAACTTCGTAGTCAACGTCTGCACTCCAGCCTGCAAATGTGTAGTGAGCGATATCTGTGTAATAGTCAGCCTGATCTGCGGGGAAGTCTGCAGCTGTAAGCTTATAGCCGTAAGCGAGACCGTCCTTTGTTGTGATTACCTTGTTATCCTTATCAACAAATGTTACACGGAATGTCTTAGCAGTCTTTGTAAATACAGCTGTGTATACTGTATCTTCAGTTGCTGTACCGAGAGTTACTATTGTCTCGGTGGTGTCACCGTATACACACCAACCCTTGAACTTGTAAGTGTACTCTGCATCGTCAGCCTTGACAGGTTCGTCCTTTTCGTACTTGATGTCAGCACCTGCGTTGAGGATGGATGTCTGGAGAGTGATACCGTTCCAGTTCTTGAATACTACTGTGTAAGATGTCTTGGTTTCGCTGATAACCACGCCGCAAACAGTACACTTAGTTACGTTGTAAATACCGTCTTCTTTTTCTACTGTTTCGGTTTTAATTGTAGAATTGCCGTCTGCATCCTTATGATTCAGAGCTGCCTTTGTTTCTACGAGCTTGGTATGACCGCATGTACAGATGTACTGTGTAAGCTCGGGAAGAGCACATGTAGCCTTCTGAACGATACCGTCCTTGTTTGCACCTGCAGTGGTGTCTACCACATAACCGCTGTGTTCTACAGGTGTAAAGCCTGCGTAGAGCTGAGTCTTGGAGGTGATAGCCTCACCCTTATACTCTGTCTTGAGAGATGCATCGCTGTACCACTTAGCAAATGTGTAATGATAAGTGTCGTCAAATGCCTTTTCAGGATAAATGATATTTCCTTCTGCATCCTTGTTTTCGTATACAACAGCTTCACCGCCGTCTACGATTGTTGACCATACAAAGTCTGTACCGTTGAGGTATGTTACAGTGTATGCTACGGGGATAGCATCGAAGTATGCATAGAATGTAGTGTCAGTGCTTACAGTAAAGTCTGTAACTACATTACCTAAAACGTCCTTCCAGCCCTTGAACTCGAAGGTGTAGAGCTTCTTGAGCTCTGCATCTGCTTCTTCGTCAGCGAGCTTGAATACAGGTTCGGAAGCAGGCTCAAGAGTATCGCCGTATGTACCGATAAGTACAGCGTATTCGTCATAGCCTGTCATACCTTCGAGAGGTGATACCCATGTATTGGGAACATAGAATGTATGGGTGTAAAGGATAGGTGTAGCTCTGAAGGTAGCCTTAAGAGTGATGTCCTTGGTTACAGTGAGAGGAAGCTTATAAGTAGCACCGTCTGATGTTGTGTCGTCTTCATTTGTAATAACTTCAACCCATCCTGCAAACTTATAGGTATACTTTTCAGTTGCAGCCTTTGTAGGCTCTGCTACCTGTGTCTTACCGATAACTGTACCTGAAATGAGATCTGTAAATGCAGTTTCGCCGTCATCAGTTACGAATTTTACATCGAAGCCTTCGAGAGCTTCGCCGCGCTTTTCTTCCTTTGTTTCACCGCAGACCTTACATGTCCAGGTGATTTTGCCTTCTACTCCGACACCCGGTCTCTGAACGTCTGTTTCTTCGTTTTTGATGTAGAACTCATGGAGAGCCTTATCAGCGGGAATTACCTTAGTGTCGATATCTTCACCGCATCCGGAATTGAGACACTTAAGAGCCTCTTCACCGTTCTCACAGCAGCTGTTTTCTTTCTTTACATACCATTCAGCTGTGCCGTCTTCAACCGTACCGTGTCCTGTAGCGGGATATTTCTCATCCTTAATAACCTTACCGCAAATACAGGTTTCGGTATAATAACCGTCGTATTCACAGTCTGCCTTTACTTCTGTTACGGTAACCTTTTCGTGATTTTCGGGATCGAGAGCGAGGTTTTTATCGATTATGCCTTCACCGCATGCAGTACAGTAAGCTTCTGCCATACCCTTTGTAGAACATGTAGATGCAGTTACTGTGGTGTATACGATGTTGTTTTCAGCATCGAGCTCATATTTATGATCAAGCTTGGGGAAGAGAGGAGTAACTCCGTCTTCTTCGAATTTTGTCTTGACTTCATAATCGCAGTTTTCGCACTTGACTGTTACATAACCGTTGTTGAAGCAGTCAGCGGGAGTGATAACGGGCATACCCATTACGTGACCTGTAGCGGGATACTCTACTCTGTCCTTCTTATCGTGACAGATAAGACATTCTGCCTCTTTATAACCGGGATTATAACAGTCAGAGAGAACTTCTCTTACATAATAGTTATGGTCTGAAACCTTAATCTTTTTGCTGTAGGTGTTACCAGCTTTATCTGTAGCAGTGATGATAACATTATCTACACCTTCAGCATAGCTAATCTTGTATGTGCCGTCAGCAGCTACTTCAACTTCTGTGCCGTTGACTGTAAGAACTGCGCCCTCTTCGAGACCTGTAACAGTAGCAGTACCGCAGTATGTGGGGATAACTAAGCCGTTATTGAAGCCTTCTACGGTAAACACGGGAGCTGTGTTATCATAGATGAACTTGGCAGTTCTAACCTTAGTGTTAAGCATCTTGCCTGCCTTATCGGTTACGGAGTAGTAAACGATGTAAACCTTACCGCTTTCGAGAGCCTTGGTTCTGAGAACACCGTCATCGTACTGAGCATTACCGGCATCATCGAGATCAACTACAACACCTTCACCGAGCTTAACAGCAAAGTTAGCATTGTTTGTAAGATCGGTTGTATTGTTTTCGTAAACGGTAATAGCAGCCTGAAGTGCAGCACCGTAGTTCTGTGCAGTAAGAGCGGTATCGCCGGGATATACGAATGCCTTGATAGTCTTAACACCTATACCTGTAGCGGAAGGATTATAGAGAGCATCGTAATCACCTGTATCATTAGCTGTGATAATGATATCTGTGTCAGCGTTAGCATAGAGAGTTACTTCGTCGCCGTCGGTTGCTGCAGCACCCTGAGCATCAGTTGAACTCCAAGCACCGAGTGAGCCAAGATAAATAGTACCTGTGGGCTCGACGTTATCGGTAAGCATGGGAATGTCTTCTTCATATGTCTTTGTAGAATCACATTCGCACCATACTTCGTTTACACCCTTAGCATAGTAGGTGGGAGCAGTCTTGAGCTGCTTCTTTGAGAAGTCGTGCTCGTTTACATCGAACTGTGCATATACGGTGATGTCAGCTGTGATAGCTGCATCTTCGTCGAATGCAGTATTGCCTTCAGCATCAGTAGTCCAGCCGATGAATTCATTATGGTATGTCTCGTCTACATAACCGTCCTGAGGCTCAACAAGATTTACTGTCTCACCGGAAGCTACTGTGTAGGTGGTTGTTGCACCGTTAACCACAGCAGTTACGGTATATGTCTTATCTGTAAGAGCGTATGTAGCATAGAATTCCATGCCTGAAGTAATCTTCATACCTCTTTCGTATTTTTTGGTTTCTACGACATTACCGTCTTCATCCTTAACGTCATAGCACCAGCCTGCAAATACGAAATTCTGTCCTTCGGGAGCAGCTTCGGGACATGTGAAAGCTTCTACTGAAGGTGTATAAAGCTTACTGTCATAGGTATGCTTTGTAGTAGCGAGAAGATTTACTTCGACATTATTTCCGTTTTCATCTTCTTCAGTTGACTTGTCAGCTGCCCAACCGATGATTTCACCGTCAGCATTTTTAACAGCTGTAGAGTTATACCACTTAGCATCATAGTATTTGTAAACAGCCTTGTACTGAGCGATGAATACGAGATCCTTACCTTCGCAGAAGGTGGGAACAGTCTTATCCCAACCGATGAAGATATAATCGTATACGGGATCGTCTTCTCTGCTGTTCTGTGCTGCCTTACCGGCCTGAGCTGTGAGCATCTCTAAGCTCCAGCCGTACTGGAATTCGCCCCATGCGATATTTTCTGAACCGTCATAGTTTTTGAATTCTACTGAGAAGGTATCGGGAACGAATACGAACTGTGAATAGAAGGTGATATCGTGATCGGGTACTGCTGTATAATCTGTGATGGGAGTACCGTTTGTCTTTTTGTATTCTTTATCGGTCTGCTCTGCATCGAACCAGCCCTGGAATACATAAGTACCGCCGTCCTTCTTGTAGTCTTCGGGCGTGTATTCCTTATCCTCTACTTCGCCGGCATCGTTGGTAACCTTGTTTGTCCATACAGGGAAAGCAGTGCTGCCTGCAAGAGCCTTATCTGTGAAGGTATTGTTGCCGTCGATATAAGTTACGTTACGGTAGTAAACGGGATTTGCATAAACTGCTTCAAACTCAACGTCCGATGTAGGAACGAAGGACTTGAGATTTGCTGTAGTGATTTCAGTGCCGACAGCTACTGCTGCTCCACCGAGACCCATAGTACCTGCACCGCTGAGAAGCTTCCAGCTGTTTGCGTAAGTATAAACAGCTGCACCGTCATCGAATTCTGCAGCGGGTGCAAGAGCTGTAGCGATATCGAAGGGAGTTTCGGTATCTGAACCCTTTACGCCTGTAAATGCCTCGCTGATGTCTGTATCAACGATAACGTTAGCTGACTTTGTTATATCCTCGCCTTCTGCGTCAGGATATGTGAAGCTGACATTGAAGGGAGTAGCTACGGGATCACCGTAGGTAGCATTGATGGTTATAGCACCTGTGCCGCTCGAAAGAGCACCGGAATAAATCAGAATGTTTTCGCTGATGAAATCGAGAGTTGCGTTTTTGTCGAAGGTAGCTGTGTTGCCGCCCTGATCCTTTACATATTCCCATTTAGCGAAGGTATACTTGTTACCTCTGGTGTTATATTCTACAGGAACGTCAGCAGGAGGTGTAAGCTTGTCACCGTACTTAACTACGAGAGTTTTAGACGTAGATGTACCTGTTGTATCGTTATATACGAATTTAACATTGTAGGACTTTGTCTGTCTTCTGTAAACTGCGTAATATGCAGTATCGCCTCTTACGATCCAGTCTTCGTTAAGGCTGATAGCCTTGCCGTCAAGGTCGAAGTTAGCATCCTCTAAGAGGATATGATAATTCTTACCTGTAGGAGATACATTAGTCCAGCCGACGAAAGCATAGCTGTAATGAAGGTCGGTTTCATCAAGAACATTATCTACTGTAAGAGTTGCAGGAATCTGAGCGCTTGCACTGTTTGCTTCATCTGTGATGTTCTGACGGTAATTATACACACCGCCCTGTGAACCTACTGAAATAGCATTACCGTTAAGGTCAGTGAACTTAACTGTATAGTCGTTATCGAAGGATTTTCTTTCGATTTTGGGAGTAAGAATGAGACTATCTGTAAATCTGTGAGATGATAAGGTTATTTCGGAGCCGTCACCTGTAACCCATGTGTCAGGAACAACATTATAAGTGAATGCACCGCTGGTGTAAGTGTCATATGCAGATGCGGGAAGTTTATTATTGTTCTGAGCCTTGATAGCATCAGCAGTCTGGCCGTACTTAACAGCAAACTCATTGATGAATTTACCGTCTACATCGTAGAACTTAACGGTATAGTCGTTTGAACACCACCAACCGTAAACTTCCTTGTCACCCTTGATTAACTTTTCAGTAATCTGAGTTCCGGCGTTGTAGTACTTTTCTGCAGTACCGTCACCGTCTGCGTCATAGGTCATTAACTTAGCATCAGTATCAGATACCGTACCGCCTTTTCCGGCATAATCGTTAAATTCTTCAGTTGAAATGGGCTGAGCGAAATCTGCCTTCTTACTGTAGAACCATGCAGCGCCTGATGTAGGCTGAGGATCTGACCAGAAGCCATAGAAGGTGTAGCCTTCAGCGTTAACATCCTTATCGGAAGGAAGTGTGAAGGATCTGTCGTAGTAGTCTGTAACCTTATATGTATTCGTATAAGTTGTATCTCCTACTTTGACCGTGGGAGCGAACGCAGCATCATCAACGGTACCCTTAGCGTTATAAACGATGTCGTATTTGGGGCACTTAACGTTGACTTTTACTGATGCGTTAGAAGCCCATGAGTTAGTACCGTCAGTGAAAGTATATACCTTAACCAGATAATAAGTGATATAACCGTTATCATCGGGCTTTTTCACTGTCTGGAGAGCAGGATTTACTGTTACGGCATTTCCGCTGGCAGTAATGTATGAAGCTGCATCGTCGGAAATCGCTGTACCGGAGTTATCATTACCGGCGATATGTGTCTTTTCCGTAACAGTGTAAACGTAACCGTTTGCTTTAAGGGTATTACGTCTGGAATCACTGATCTTTACACCGTACTGGTTAACGCAGGTATACTTGCTGTAATCGAAGGAAGTAGCAGTAGCAGATACTGCAGAAGTACCGACCTTACCGAGAGTGATGTTAAGGTCTGTATTAGCAGAAGATGTAGCTGTACCGTTATCGAAGCCCGCGATGTAGGGTCTGTCCCAGAGCCAGGTGCTACCCTGCTCATAATTACCGGTTCTGCCTTTTCCGCTTCCGTCAAGATTAGGATAGAATTCATAGGAATGATCCTTAGCATCCTGAGTCCACTTAACATCAGAGCCGCCTTTAAATACTGTGACACCGTTAATCTTAACTTCGAAGCCGGCGACTACAGCTGCATCTCCGGCATTACAGCTGGTCTCATTAGGACCTTTACAGCTGAATTTAATAACTGACGGGAAATTATCTGAGTCAAATATCAGCTGATGACCGCCCATAGCTGTACCGTTGGTACTGGCGGAGCTATCAAGAGTAGGAGTGACATGATTACCGTTGTTACCTTCACCGCCCCATCCTTCGTCAGTTAAATACTTATAAGTTATACCGGCTGAGTTAAGAGCCTGACCGGATACAGAATAGCTAAAAGTAACCCTATACTTTTCGTTAAAGTTAGAAATAGCCTCTGCCTTTTTTGCCTCCTCAGGTGCTAACCACACCCAGCAGGACATGAGCATAATCACCGCCATAAGCAGTGAAAAGGATTTTTTTACTTGCTTAAATAAATACTTTTTCATTAAGATTATTCCTCCTTAATAAAAATTAACCTATGTATTTCATAAAATGGCTCATCGCCATAAAAACGAAATTCACCGTGTACGCTTTTTCCCTTTAAAAATTCATCGCCACGGCCCCTGACCTGACCGTTTTTCGGCGCACCAAATCCCCAAAAGGGTATAAAGAGTCACTTTTAGTTAGTATCAGTATAGCATTATAAAATCAATAAAGTCAATAACGAAAAACGAAAACTTTCATAATTATCAATTTTTTGGCTTTTGTAACGAAAAAATTAACAGGTTATTGTTGATTTTGACAGATTAATTGTGGTGTGTAAAATTTGGGACACAAGGGGACAGGTTCGTTGTGCGCTTCAGCACAACCGTAACCTGTCCCCCTTGTATTACATTATCTTATTCTCCGCCCAGTGCATCGAGACTCTGCTTTTTAAGATAAGCATTAATGAAGCCGTCGATTTCACCGTCCATAACAGCATTGATATTACCCATTTCGTAACCTGTTCGGTGATCCTTAGCGAGAGTGTAGGGCATAAATACGTAAGATCGTATCTGGCTGCCCCAGCCGATTTCCTTCTGTTCGCCCTTGATGTCCTCGATTTTTTCCAGATGCTCTCTTTCCTTGATTTCAATAAGCTTTGATTTGAGCATTCTCATACACACTTCTCTGTTCTGATGCTGACTGCGTTCTACCTGACAGCACACGACGATACCTGTGGGATTGTGGATAAGACGAACAGCAGATGAGGTCTTATTAACCTTCTGTCCGCCTGCACCTGAAGCACGGTAAACCTCCATGGTGATGTCTTCGGGGCTGATGTCAACCTCAATAGTGTCGTCGATTTCAGGCATAACTTCCAAAGATGCAAAGGATGTGTGTCTTCTTCCCGAGGAGTCGAAGGGAGAAACACGCACGAGACGGTGAACGCCCATTTCGCTCTTAAGATAACCGTAGGCATTTTCACCTTCGATAACTACAGTAGCAGATTTCAGACCCGCTTCGTCACCGTCGAGGAAGTCAACGGTGGTGAACTTGAAGCCGTGCTTTGTAGCCCACTGACCGTACATTCTGAAGAGCATCTGACACCAGTCCTGAGCCTCGGTGCCGCCGGCACCTGCATGGAAGGTAAGAATAGCATTATTATTATCGTATTCGCCGGAAAGAAGGGTGGCTAAAGTCTGTTTTTCCAGCTCTGCTTCGACTGCTTCTACGCTTGCCTGACATTCGGGAAGCAGGTCGAGATCACCCTCCTCGTCGGAAAGCTCTATCATAACCAGTGCATCCTCGTAGGCTGTCTTAAGGTCTTCGTAGCCCTTTATCTTGCTCTTAAGAGATGCCACTCTCTGAAGCACCTTCTGTGAATTAGCCAGATCGTTCCAGAAATCCTCGGCAGCTGACTGCTCCTCGAGAACTGCCACCTCCTTGGCCATTTCTTCTAAGCCTAATGCGGAAGCGAGTTCACCCAGAGGCTTTTCGCTTTCCATTAATCTTAATCTTAATTCTTCAAACTGAATCATAATAAATTTCCTTTCAATTATATATAGAGTAAATGCGTCACTTTAAATTAAATCTTAGGTTTCATCTTTATTCTACCTCTTAGATACATTCTGTAAACAAATTTATCC
>JAZUOC010000304.1:0-8698 GCA_045604465.1 Acutalibacteraceae bacterium | reverse complement strand
TATCTCGACCTTGCGGGTAAGCCCTTGACCATAACCCCCGCTCTTGCACCTGACGCACCATTTGAAAAATCGTCGCGGCTGGTTACTCTGTGATTCTGCATATCAGTGAAATAAACATTGTCAATAACAATGCCTTCACTCGTCTGATTAAGGGTATCAATCCATATTCCGCCACTGTTCGGCGCTTTGATGTGCAGGTTAGATACTGTTATGTAAGAACAGTCAAAAAAGCGGAAAACTTCTGTTTTTTCGTTCGTTTTCAGTATTGCTTTTTCACCCTCGCCGTAAGAAGAAATAACAATAGGGTTTTCTTTTGTGCCGTTGCAGGTGAGCGTTACGGCGCATTCGTATTCACCGCCGTTTTTGAAAAGAAAATGAGTGCCTGCTTTAATAACAGGATCTTTAAGTCCTGACAAGGTTTTTATGGGGCTGTCGATATCCGTGCCGCTGTTTTTATCGTCACCGTTAACGGAATCGATATAGTAATAAATCTTTTCGTCTTCGGCCGCAAAAGCGAATAATCCCACAGACAAGAAAATAACCGAAAATGTGAGTAAAAAACATAAAATCCTGTTTGTTTTTTTCATGAATATCTCTCCTTGTGGATTGAATTTCAAAATCAGTATTTATTATAGCATATAATAATTTCATTCTCAACACTTACATCAGATTGTAAATTCAGATTAAGTGTGCTAAAATAAATTGGATAAATTAGAGTTTGCGGAGATTTTTTATGGGCGAAACACATTACGATTCAGCAACTAAAATGCTCGGCGGTTTCCCGAAAATAAAAAAGCTCGGTGCTGTCAGCCCTAACGGCGAAAGCACTCCTTTTGTGTGGAATAACCGTCTGATGAGGCTCGAGCTTGACGATGTAACAAACGGCGCATATCATTTTGAATTGCAGCCCGGTGATTGGCTTCTGGCGGGATTTGTGTGATTCAACAAGTAAGAATATTTTACGGAAATCTCTTGGCTTTAACAAATTCCAATTTGTCGAGTTGAATAATTGTTGACTTTTACTGCTTTTTATACACAATACCTATCCAAATCCTCAATAGCCTTTATTTTTTGCTTCTGAATAACATGGATATATGTATTTTCAGTAACTCTTGTATCGCAGTGTCCGAGTAATTCGGACACTATTTTTATTGAGCAGCCGTTTTCGAAAAGCATAGTGGCAAAGGTATGTCGCAGTGAATGTGCTCCACGGGTTTCATCTTTCCCTATGATTCCGGCATTTCGCGCCATTCTGGTCAAAGATCTACCTATTGAAGCTCTTGTGGGTGATTTACCGTTTGTCGTGGTTATTACAAAGTTACTGTCATCTGACATCTCTCTGAGTTGTATCAGAGCTTTTTTGGCCTTTGATGACATTGGAATAATACGCATACTGCTGTCAGTTTTAAGATTGTTCTGTATGATTACTTTGTACCTTCCGTTAACAGGAATATATACAGAGGATTTGTTTATATCTATCAGGTTTTCGTTGAAATCTATATCATCCCAAGTGAGAGCCAACGCTTCACCAATTCGTATTCCGGTATAGAGCAGTAAGATGATTACAGGTGCAAAACGGTAAACCGGAGCACCGTTACTGTAGGTTCTTGAAAGTTCTTCTTCGAGCTTCTGCCTTTCTTCAAAAGTGAAATAATTATGTTCGGCTAAATCAGGCTTGATATTTATTGGTAGTTCGATTCCTTCTGCAGGATTATAGCTTTGGCCGCTGATTGATCTGTAATATTTGTGACAACAGGTGATAACCTCATATGCTTTTTTGACAGTAGAGTAGGAGAGACCCCTTGCTGTTAAATCGTTAACTATGTTCTGAATATCTTTATGTTTGATTTTGGCAATAGATATGTGACCTATTGCCGGAATGACATATTTGGTTAGTGTTGACATCTTTGTATCATAAGAACCGGCTTTGAGCTTATACTTTTCTTTTGTAAGCATCCAGTTCATAGCAAAGTTATCAAATCGTAAATCAAGGTCGCAACAGGTGTTAAGATTCAGTTCTTCTGAAAATTCTTCTATTCTGTTAATTAGTATTTCGATGGTTTTACCGCAGAATGTTTTTCTGTGTTTGACTCCATCAATGGTATAAGCTATATTTGTTTTCCATATTTTGTCTCTCTCATAATAATAAATGTTTTCACGTTTTATAGAATTGTTTACTTCTTGTGAATTATCAATTTTCAATTAATCACATTCTTTATTTACAATATAGATCTATATCGGATATAGCTTTTGCCTTTAGTTTATGAATGATGTGTATGTAAGTGTTCTCTGTGAACCTTACGCTGCTATGACCTAAAAGTTCTGAAATGATTTTGCTGTTACAACCATTTTCGAAAAGCATTGAAGCGAACGTGTGTCTCAGACTGTGAACAGTACGATGTTCGCCACAACCGATTATGCCTGAATTTTTGAGCAGTCTATTGAAACATTGATATAAGTTAGTTGGATTTACTTGATCGCCGTTGCTGTCTGAAATAACATATGTGCTTCCCTTGGAAAGCTGCTTTAATTCAATAAGACACCAACGAGCTTTTGATGTCATAGGTATATATCTGAGGCTGCATGGTGTTTTGCCGCCTTTCTGTGTTATAAGTTCTATTTTACCGTTTTCATTCGATCTTACACTGCTCTTATTAATATTAATAAGCTTATCGAAAAAATCGATGTCTTGCCAAGTCAGAGCAATGGCTTCGCAGACACGCATTCCGGTATACATTAACAGAACAAGTGCCGGTCCGTATCGGTATATTAAGTTTCCGTTGTTATCGGTTGAAAATGCTGATTCTTCAAGAAGCATCCTTTCGTCTCTAAGCAGATAACGAGGATCAGGTTTCCTTGGTTTGGGCAGAGTTATTCCTTCGCATGGATTTGAAGCTTGTTCAGATATAATGCGATAATATCTGAAACTTGCAGATATATTGAAAAATACGCTCCTTACTATAGAAGGGGAGTATCCGGTATCTGTTAGTTTATTAATGAGGTTTTGAATGTCAGTATTTTTTATGTCACAAAGCGGTATGTGACCAATGTGAGGCTGTATGTATTGTCTGAATATGAATTGAGTTTTATTAAATGTTTGTGGCTTAACTTTAATCTTTTTAATTTTTTCTAACCAAACCGTAAAAAAATTTTCATAACGTATGCTGTTGGAAAGCAAAATTAATTCATTCATGAATGTTTCGGTAACGAACTTTTCTATTTTTTCTTCTATGATTTCAATGCTTTTTCCACTGAAATATTTTGTGTATCTTTCGCCGTTTTTGCAGTAGATTACATAGTTCGAAAGACTCTGACCTCTTGACCCAATTCTGGGTTCAGATATTGAATAAATTTTATTTTTCTGTTTTTCGAAATTTGTCATAAGTATACCTTGAATAATTAGATTAAATTTGATAAAAGTACAATAATTTTGTGGTGCTTTTATAGGGGAACTTTTGAGAAATTTTGAGAAATATCGAGGAAAATTTAGCTTTGGTGCTTGAAAAATGGCTCTGTATCAACGATTTTTGAGCTCGGGAAACCCGGCTGCAAAACTCTGATCCCCCAGTTCAAATCTGGGTGGCGCCTCCAAAAAATCCGACAAGTTTCGACTTGTCGGATTTTTTTATCCAAGCCGACAGGCTTGGTATATCATCACACGAAGTGTGCATAACTGTCGGCTTGATGATATACAATGCTTCGCATTGATTTTTTGACACCCGCACCTGTTGTAATTATTTTTTTGATGTGTTATAGTTATTATACAACAAAAATATTAAGGAGTTGAAACAATACGAAAAAACTGATATCTGTAATAATGTTGGTTTTGTTGATTCTCAGCTTATGGGCTTGTAGTGGTGGTAAAACCGATGGTGTAACGGTACCTTTTGTTGAGTCGAAAATATATTCACAGGAAGATATTTCTTTGGCGATTAGCACAATTACAAAGGAATTTAAAGCAGGGTGGAGTGGTTGTACTCTTACTGAAATATATTATGCCGGTGATGATGTGTCCGCAGAATATCAGGATTGGGCGGAGCTGTATAATGCTGACGAAGTAATTGTGCTGTTGTCGTCGTTTGATACAGATTCTCCCGCAGGAAACAGCGGTCTTAATTCTGATTTTACTTACAAAAACTGGAATTGGATATTGGTGAGAACTTCAGGTGGCTATTGGAAGCATGTTGACCACGGATATTGATATGAAATTAATATCGATGGTTCTAAAATAAGACGTACGGCCAAAAAGAAAGCACTTCTTCGGAAGTGCTTTTCTTTTTGTAACGATGTTTGCCCTTACGGGCAAGTGATGTTGACTTTGACAGTGATGTTCACTTCGTGAGTGATGTTACGCCTGACGGCGAGTTATATTGGCAATCACGAATTCAGTCATTATCCGGCTGAGACAAAAGAAGACGCCGCCTACAGAAACATAAGTCTTGCAAGGTCACAGAAAATATTAAGAAACAATATCCCGTCATTCTTAGTTTCCATATGCCTCTATATACAAAAGAATTCTATGATTTTTTGAAATAAAAAGCGAAGTTTATTAAATAAATATTCACAAAAATAATGCACTTATCAGTATTGATTTGTGCGTTTTATTATATTATAATATTTGTGATGAAAAGTACGCTCATGTTATGGAAGTGCTCAAACAAAGAGCCGAGGCTAATTCTGTTAAAGAAAAAGAAGTTGAAACATCCGATTCTCCTGCAGTTTTTGCATCTGCAAACGTTAAAACGAATGAATAAAGTGAGGCTGAATTATGAATCAGTATAAATTCAAATACGATTATTCCAAGACGTTATGGATGAAAATGTATCTTGCCGACCCTGATTTTGATAACAACCGTTCAAATGTGTATGTAACTTTCGAACAGGCACTTGAAATCGTAAAGGCTGTTGATAAAATCACTCAGGGGATTCAGAAGATTATTTACCTTGTGGGCTGGCAGGGACTTGGTCACGATGATTGCTGGCCTGAAATGGATACGGTGAATGAATATCTTAAGCGTGATGAGGATAAAACAGCACATGACAGTTTTTTGTGGCTTTATGAGGAAGCAAAAAAATATAACACAGTTATAAGTGTGCATGTAAATGTTTCTGATGCCGTAAAGGAAGACGGCATTTTCCACGAGCTTGTGGCAACGGATTCTGTATGTAAAGATATCAACGGTAAACCTGCTGTTTTGCAGATGCTCAATAACCGTAATTGTTACAAAACATCATATAAGCAGTTGTGGGAAAGCGGTATCTTTAAAAGATTGTTTGACCGTTTCCTTGAAGTTATTCCCGCTGCAGAGGCAGGCACTATACATCTTGATAATTTCTGTCTTGCAGAAAGTCTGAATCCTAAAACATATATTGAAGAGCAGGATGAAGCAAGAAATGCAATGCTTGATTATATGTTTGAAAAAGGTGTTGAGATTACGAGTGAATTCACTTTCCGTGAAGCACATTTCCGTAACGAATCAATAACAAGTCCTAACCGCGAAATGTATGCCGAGGCGGGTGAGGATATGACGGAAATTCCATGGGAGAGTGTTCCTATCAGGACTCTCGGTAAAATTCCCGCAACATGGTGGACTTCTCAGGTAAGTATGAATGAATGTATAGAAATTCCGCCGTCGCTTTACAGCGGTCATCTTAATGACAAAGCATTGATGCCTGTATTCTACGGTACAATGCACGGTGAAGATATATGGAGGAAATACGGAAATGATTCTGCCGATTGGGCTCCCGCATTCATTAAGGAATTCTGCACATATCATGTACCTTACACATACCTGAATCGTTATAATAGACTTGGATATACGGAAAATCCCGATGCAGAATACGAAAAAAAATATACCGTTAATTTCTCGGATGGAGTAGTTTCAAAGGCAGAGGATCTCTCGATAACTAAAAACGGTGTTGTTCTGAAAAAAGAAAATGATGTTATTCTGCCTTTGACGGAAGATAACAAAATCTTTATTGCCTATTCCGAAAACGGAAAAGACGGAGAATGGAATATCCCCGATGCTGACTTTGACAAAGCAAAGGTTTATAATATCACCGCAGACGGCAATGAATATTTCTGTGACGTTACGGTTGAAGACAAAAAAATATCACTCAATTTAATAGCAGGTCAAGCGGTAGTTGTTATAGGTTAATACAGTTATAAGCAACTCAATAAAATCCGATTTATTTAGCAGACTAATAATATGTGGAGGTTAAAATAATGAAAAAAGAGTATTGCGGAATACCTATGAGATTCGCACACACGGGTGTTACACAGTTCGCTCCCGAAAATTCTTTGGAAGCATTCAAAAAAGCTGCCGAGCTCGGCTTTGAGGGTATTGAGATGGATATCCAGCTGTGCGGAGACGGGGAAATCATTGTAACTCACAACGATAATATGGGGTATATGACACATGAACGTTATCGTGATGCTTTTCTCAAAGATATGACAGCTGAGCAGATTAAGAAATACGATATACCATACCGCAATTCACTCAAACTTAAATATCCTCCATATCCTTGGACAGAGCATTACGGAGGTAGACGTATGATTACGCCGCCGGATTACATCGAAGACAGAGTGACCCATATGATCTCCTTCCCGGAATTTGATGCATGGTTATCAACCGTTGATTACGACATCAGTGTTGAGGTCGAATTTAAATGTAAGGGTATGTGTCCGCGTATGGATGAAATTCTTGCAAAATCGTCAAATGTTTCAAGGTACATTTTTATGTCAGGCGATTGGGAGGTGCTCGAAGAAATACAGGAGCATTACCGTAAAGTCGGTAAGCCGGAGGGGCTGCGTTTTGGTGCGAATATCCGTTTTATCAATGAAAAGACAATGGATTTCGTTAAACGCTCCGACCTCTGGGAAGTCGGTCTCAATAACGAGGCATTTACCAAAGAGGACGTGGATATGTTTGAGTCTATGGGAATCAAAGTATTTTCAAATCTTGGCGATTACCCGGAATGGTGGCAGCAGATATGCGACTTGGGCGTAACCGGATTCAAAACCAATTACCCCGATGCCTACACCGAATGGTGGTTAAGTACTCATTAAAAAGTGCGCAAGCTCCTGTTTTTTAGCGCAAATTTTTCATGCGATACAGTATTATAATCAGCTCGAAAAATTCTTATTTGATAAAAAGTTATACCGCCTATGCAAATCAAAAAAAGCAACAGTTTTCACGTTGTTGCTTTTGAAATTTCAATTCGACAAATTTCAGTTTATTGAGTTGTTGTTAATTTACAGTAAATTTAAGTGTGGTTCTAAACTGAGACGTACTGCCAAAAAAGTCTCAGAAATGGCTCTACAGAGCCGTGTGTGGGACTTTGCCTTTTTTAAAATCATTCTTAAAAATGACATAAAATGTCAAAAATAATACTAATATAGAAAATAAATTACGTTTTTTGGTGAAAAAAATTTAAATCTACCACCTTTTTACCACCTTTTTACCACATTTTTCTGTTTTTCGGTAATTTTTCGGTAATTTTTCGGTAAGTTTTTGAAGTGGTAACATTTTTTAAGGTATGAGTTTATCGCACTCAGGTGCTATAAGTCAAATCTGGATGTCATCTAACCCATTTTGTCCCCAATATTTTTAATTTATATGATGTTTTTAGATATAATTTAAGACCTTCCGTTTTTGGGGCAGTCCCATAAGGAAGTAATCTCTATGTAGGTACGGTGTAACCCCGTGAGGGGTTGCACCGTTTCCTCTTTTTATGCCACATAGCGGAATTGTTGGGGATCTTTCTTGATTTCCTCTACAGAGCTTCTTAAGGTCAGCATTATCGGTATGAAATTGTTCTCGTTTTCTTACCTCACGGGCTGGGTGGATATGTGTTTCTCGTCTTATTTTACGGCGCTTGAACGTCCTGCACGGTCAATGCTTGTATCATTCTTCGGAACGCTCATATTCCCAATAGTAGCGTTATTCGTCATGACACCTTTTCTTGAACTGAACGGTGTTTGGCTCAGTTCTTTTGTTTCCTGTACCGCAAGTGCCGTATTCACCGTAATACTATATTCAACTTTGAAAGTCAATAAAAGAGAGGATTAAGAATAGCAAAAAAGCGCCGCAATCTGCGACGCTCTTTGCTTATGTTTATTATACAATTCCCATTGCGATCTCAACAAACAGTGCTACGATAACCACCAGTGCCGAGATAATAAAGCCGTGAATCATCGGACGGATGCCGGCTTTCTTCATACTTGAGAAAGAAGTGTTGAGACCTATGGCTGCCAAAGCACAGACCATAAGGAATTTACTTGCACTCTTTGTGCCGGAAACAACGGCTGCAGGAATCGGGAACACGCTTGCCACAATAGACATAGCAAGGAAACCAAGAATGAACCAAGGAAATATCTTTGTAATGCTGAAATTTGCCTTCAGTTCGCTTCCGTTTTGGGTGTTTGCAAGAGATTCTTTACGCTTTAAGCGAAGCTGCACAAAAGCAAAGGTAATAACGGTAGGAATAATCGCAAGGGTTCTTGTGAGCTTTACCATTGTGGCAAAATCGCCTGCGCCTTCCGAGAAGGCATAGCCGGTTGCAACAACGGAAGAGGTATCGTTAACTGCCGTTCCTGCCCAAATACCAAATGCCTGATCGGTCATCCCCATTGCTTGTCCCATAATAGGAAACAGCACGATCATTGCCATATCGAACAGGAAGGTAGCGGACATAGC
>JAZUOC010000303.1:0-21841 GCA_045604465.1 Acutalibacteraceae bacterium | reverse complement strand
TTATTATACCATAAATATGATAAAAAGCCCAGTTATTACTGGACTTTTTCGACAGTCTGTAGTGGCTGTTGCATTATTTGCAGCAGCCACATTTCTATTTCTTTTTAAATTCTTTGCCGTTAATAAGGTAATCGATTGAAACGTTAAAATATTCTGAAAGCTTATTGAGCATATCAAGACTTGGTTCACGTTTTCCGTTTTCATAATGCGATAAAGCCTCACGGGATATATTCAGATCCATGGCCACTTTTTGCTGATTAAGATTCTGCGCTTTGCGTATAGCTTTAAGTCCTTTCATAAATGTAAGGTGTCTCCCTCGTAAAAAAGTCTTGACTTTATTGTAACGGTTTGTTACAATAATAATGTTACATTTTGTTACACGATTGAAAAAATAAAAAAGAAGCATTTTTAAACGCTTCCTGTTATTTTCCGGTTTTTTTTATGTAGTCTTTTAGTATCATATTTATGTATTGAGAAAAAGAACGGTCGTCTTCTTCTGCAAGTGTTTTGATGAATTCCACAACATCTTCATCAAGGGTGATACTAACCTTTTCTTTAAGTGGCTTCACGCAATAATCAACTCCTGTCGAATTATGATATCACAAATAAATATATTTATATTGACAATTCGTACAAAGTAGGATAAAATACTACTGTAAATGTAAAGGAGAAATGAACATGAAAAACAAAAAGTTAACGGCAATAGTTCTTGCTGTCCTTATGCTTTTCACCTGTATGGTACCCGCTTATGCGGCAGGGGAAGCACAGATAGCTGCAGAGACAGAACAGACACAGTCTTTTTCTATTGTCGAAGGAATCAAAGAGTTTATTCATCGCATTATTGAAAAAGTATTACTGCTGTTCGGAATGGAATGTCCTTTCTGTAAAGTGGATTACGTTCCTGCTTATGTGGAAGAAACGGTCGCAAAGTATAATGACGGCGTTAATGCGATTAAAAACTATGACGGCAAGGTTACGGTTAAAGAGACAGAAGATGTGTCTGTAAAAATTCCCGATGTGCCTTCTGTAGCAGCATCAGTTATTAATGAAATCGCTGAAAGCTTTACAGGAACAACTAAAAACACCTGGATTTTCAATAAAGGAAAAAATTCTGACGGCATAGCAATAAGCGATAAAATCGAGCCTTGCGGAAGAAATGCAGAGCTCGATGCAGTCGGCGTTATTACAACAGAAAGCGCACAGCTCGATAATGGCGGATCAAAAATCAGAATTGTTCTTATGCCGGAAAAATCCATTTATGACGGAACCTCTGTTACACAAGAGGCTGTTTATAATGCAGGAGCGATAACAACATTGAACCCGGGAGCATTGGATCTTGGTCCCATCGTGATACAGAATGCAGAAACGACCTATAGAGAAACAGTTCTTGAGGCAGAATATGACAGTCTTGGCAGAATAGTAAAGCTTGAAATCTCCGTGTCTATGGATATTTCTGCTGTTGCAAAAGCGGCCATTTCTATATCCACTGTAATAGGCATTGATGCGGTGTATGAGTACACCTTTGATTATTGGTCATAAGCAGCAAACTGCAAGACATAAATACTTTTAATATGGAGGAAAACCTATGAAAAATCGCAAACTTATTTTTGCTGTAGCACTTATGCTGAGCCTGGTGATGATGTTCGGCACATTCAGCGTCGCTGCAGCAGAGGAAACACAAGTACCCACTACAGGCACACAGACAGAGGACGCTCTCCCTGAGGAGGGCACAACCGAAGACTCCTACTATGACGGTTATGAGGACGGATATTATGACGGTTACGGCGAGGGCTACGGTAACGGCTACAATGACGGCTTCAACAGCGGGTTCGGTTATGGCTCCGGTTCAAATCAGACCTTCTTTGAGAGAATAATCGAATTCATCAAAGATCTTCGTTGGAGAATCGAATGGTTCTTTGATGATGTAAAAGCTTGGATGCTTGATGCTATGATGATTGACTTCCCTGCACCGAATTTCGACAGTGCTTATCTTCCCGCTGAAAATCAGGCAGTTTTAGGTGCAGATGCTCTCGCTCTGTGTGAAGAGTTCAACGCTATGGTAGAAGCTGCCCGTTATGTTACGGAAAAAACCACGGTAACCAAAACCGCAAACGTTGATTTTGATGTGGTTGACATTATGGGCGGAAAGCTCACCGAAGCTTTAATCAATCCAATTCTTAAGGAATATCTCGTAGCCGATTCTTCCACAGAGGTTTACTACGAGGGAGACGGAATATGGAATCTCCAGTATATCGAGCTTTATCCCGAAGGTCTCGTTTCAGCCAAGAAAACAGAAAATGCTGACGGCACCACAGATTACGAGTTCGTTCTTAAGGAAGAGGCTGCTTATTTCGGTGGTGCAGAAGCAGAATATGTAACTGTAGGTATCGTTAATGTGGGCGGAACAGAAGTAATCACCGAAGGCATCTATCACGACCTTTGTGCAGACACACTGGACATCGAGTGGTTTATCTATGATTTTGCACCCCTTCAGATAACAGGCGCATCTATCAATTATCCCGGTGCTACTATCAAGGCAACAACCGATGCTCAGGGCAGATTTACTTCTCTTTCCATCGATATGCCTGTCAAGGGTGCAGGTGAGGCTGCTGCAGGTTTCGTCAAGGGCAATATCGCTCTCGAGGGCTACAGAAACGAAGGCTATACATTTGAGTATGCCGCATAATTGAAAAGGGGAATACAGAAATGAAAAAAACACATAAATTGTTGTTATTGCTGGCTCTTGTCTGTACACTGTCAGTGTGCGGCATAATGTCAGCGAGTGCGGAGACGGAAGGGATTTTTGGGTACACCGTAACTAATGGTGAAGCAACTCTTACATCTGTTGACACATCGTTCACGGGCGATCTTACCGTTCCCGGAACATTGGGCGGTTATCCTGTAACCCGTATTGGTGTTCGTATTTTGAGAGCTAATAAAAACATTACAGGTGTAACTCTGCCAAACAGTGTTACAGTAATTTGTGAAGCGGCTTTCTATGAATGTACCGGTATTACAAAAATCAATATACCGAGTGGCGTTCAAACCATTGAATCCAGCACCTTCAGGGGATGTACCGGTCTTACAAGTATAACAATTCCGAATAGTGTTACAAGGATTGGTTTCGATGCATTTTATAACTGTTCAAGCCTTAGAACTGTAACGATGCCTGACTCTGTTACACAAATTTCTTCCGGGGCATTTGCAAATTGCAGCAGTCTTACAAGCATAACAATTCCGGCAAGCGTTACAGATCTTTCTTATAGTGCCTTCGTTGGTTGTACAAGTCTTCAAAGCATAAATCTGGATGAAAATAACAGCAAATATTTTTGTGATGATTACGGAGTGCTTTTCAATAAAGAAAAAACTGTGCTTATAAAGTGTCCCGCAAAAATTGCATACTCAAGTTATACAATTCCTGATGGTGTTAAATATATTATAGACAACGCCTTTGAGAACTGTACAAGGCTTTCAATTCTGACAATCCCTGACAGTGTTATAAGCATTGATCAGTATGCATTCAGCGGATGCAGCGGTCTTGCAAGTCTTACAATCCCTGAAGGCGTCACAAAGATTTATGGATATACGTTTGCGGATTGCAGCAATCTTAAAAGCGTAACACTCCCTGAAAGCGTCACAGAGATTGGCGGATATGCTTTTGATAATTGCAGCAGCCTTACAAGCATAACAATTCCGGAAAGTGTTACAAGTATCTATTCATATACATTCCTTGATTGCACAAATCTTAAAAGTATAACAATCCCTGACGGTGTTACGACCATTAATAGTGCTGCTTTCTATAACTGTAGCAGCCTTACAGACATAGTAATTCCTGACAGTGTTACAAGCATTGGAAGCTCTGCATTTCATGGTTGCAGCAGCCTTACAAGCACAACAATTCCGGAAAGTGTTACAAGCATTGGAAAATCTGCGTTCAACGGTTGCAGCAGCCTTGCAAGCATAACAATTCCCGACAGTGTAACAAGTTTTGAAAGCTCTTCCATGTTCTACGGTTGCAGCAGCCTTACAAGTGTTACAATTCCTGACAATGTTACAAACATCGGAAGCTCTGCATTTCACGGTTGCAGCAGCCTTACAAGCATAACAATTCCTGACAGTGTTACAAGCATCGGAAGCTCTGCATTTTATGGTTGCAGCAGCCTTGCAAGCATAACAATTCCCGACGGAGTTACAAAGATTGGGAACTATACATTCAGCAGTTGCAGCAGTCTTACAAGCATAACAATTCCTGATGGCGTTACAAGCATTGAAGCAAATGCATTCAGCAGTTGCAGCAGTCTTACAAGCGTAACATTCCCTGACAGTCTTACAAGCATTGGCTATCATGCATTTGCTTATTGCAGGGCCCTTAAAAGTATAGCTATTCACGACGGCATTACAGATATCGATAAGCAGGCTTTCTATAATTGCGGGTTAAAATCATTGACTATTTCAGCAGATTACCCTTATACTAAAGATTTATTTGGAAATAGTCTGGAAGAAATCTACATTACCGATGGTGCTTTGAATTACAGTAGCAGTAATTATCAGAATAATTACTGGCACGACTCAAAATCTTATATTAAAAAAATCACACTGAGTCCGACAGTTGAAATCGGAAAATATGCATTTTATAAATTTACATGGCTTGATGAAATAGTAATTCCTAACGGCATTTCAAGTATTGGCGACTATGCATTTTACGGTACGGATTTAAAAAACGTAGATATACCTGAAAGTGTCACAGAAATTGGTTATAATGCTTTTAGAGAATGTTCAAAGCTTGAGTCTTTATCTATTCCGATGGAAGTGTTTATTGATTATTACTCATTTTATAATTGCACTGCATTAAAGAACATCACAGTTATTAAGAGCTCTATGACCTGTGATTATCAGATTGATGATTCCAGTGAAGATTATTATTATGGAGATTTGCCTTGGTTCAGAGCGACTGATAACAATCCTACAATTACTATTGCAGAAGGCGTGACGAGAATTCCGGATTATGCTTTCTATGAGTACGGCAACCTTGGAACTATTGAAATTCCGGACAGTGTAACTGAAATAGGTGATTATGCATTCTATGATTGCGGCAACATTGGCGCTGTTGAAATTCCGGACAGTGTAACTGTAATAGGTAATTACGCATTCTATAATTGCGAGGGACTCAGTAGCGCGATAATTAAGTGTGATGTCGGTAACTATGCTTTTTATAGCTGCCCGGACCTTAAAGATTTAACCTTTGCAGACGGTGTTACAAGCATTGGTAATTCTGCTTTTTCAGGGTGTGATGGACTTACAGATATTACCATTCCGGAAGGTGTTAAAACAATCAAACAAGAAGCCTTCTATTCTTGTTCAGGCCTCACAAGTGTGAGCTTACCCGATGGTCTTGAATCAATCGGCTATTATGCGTTTGCATATTGTAATAATCTTACCAGCATAGAAATCCCTGACAGTGTTACATCTTTGTCCGGCTATGCCTTCTATAATTGCAAGAACCTGTCAAGTGTTAAGCTGAGCAACAGTATTGAATATGCAGGTCAGAAAATCTTTTTAGCGTGCAATAATTTGAGAACGGTGCATTTTGAAGGTACACGGGAAGAATGGAATGCTCTGAAAATTTCTGTTAATTCGTACACTAAAGTGTATTGTTATGATGGTCCGATGGAAAATCATACCCATAATTTTGACACAACAATTACTTATGATAATTGGGATAACAGATGTACTCAGGATTGGATTGAATATCATCACTGTAGTTGCGGCAAATATGAAACCATAAACAACGCACCTTTGAATCATCTCGAAGTTATAGATGAAGCAAAAGCCAATACATGCACAGAATCCGGTTTAACAGAAGGTAAGCACTGCTCCAGATGCAACACAGTTCTTGTAGCTCAAAAAGTAGTTGCTGCAAGTCACACGGAAGTTATAGACGCCTCTGTATCAGCTACCTGTACCGAAACAGGCCTTACACAGGGTAAACACTGCTCGGTATGTGGCGAAGTTACTGTTGCACAACGAGTTACAGCTGCTCTCGGTCACAGCGGAGTAACAGACAGAGCAGTATCAGCTACCTGTACTAAAACAGGTCTTACAGAAGGCAGTCACTGTCGCAGATGCAGCGAAGTTCTGGTAACTCAGCAAGTGGTTCCTGCAAAGGGCCACAGCTACAGTCAGTATTATTCAAACGGTGATGCCACCTGTACATCAGACGGAACCAAGACAGCATACTGTGATCACGGCTGTTATACCGTAGATACAGTTGCAGATGTAGGTTCAAAGAGAGGTCACATCGATAATAACCACGACGGCAGATGTGACAACGGATGCGGACATGATTTCACTTCAGGCTGCGGACATCTTTGCCACAAAGGCGGATTCTGGTATAAGCTCTGCCTCTTCTTCTGGAAGCTTTTCAAAACAAACAAGGTATGCTCCTGCGGTATGTATCACTATTAATTCTTAACAAAAAATCGGAGTCGTCTTGCACGGCTCCGATTTTTGCTTTATTGATTTTATCACATAAGACCTAACTCTTTACACTTTTTAACGTGTCCGGCCCAGGTTTCGTTGAAGTAAAAATTCTTTTCCTCGTCTGTAACGAAGAAGAAGTAGTCGCTTTCAGCGGGATAAAGTGCCGCTTCTATAGCTGCTGTACCGGGACAGGTGATGGGACCCTCGGGAATGGCGGGGCATTTGAAGACATTGTAGAGAGCTCTGTACTTGTCTGTTTCTGCCAAAAGCTCTTCTTCGGTGATTTCTCTGCCGCTTTTCTCTTCAAGGAGTTTTTTCAGGTAAGGCGATCTTACGACATAATTTTCGAGATATTTGATGGTTACATCACATTCGAGCTTGGTACCTGTTTCCAGACGGTTATAAAGAACGGAGGAAATGAGCTTCATTGATTCCTCGGAGTATGATTCCTCCTGAATAATGGCGGCAAGAGAGATAATCTCGTCTAAGGTGTAACCAAGCTCTGCAGCTCTGACGCTGTATTCGCCTGTTAATTTCGACGAGGTGTTACGGAGAATCTTCTTAAGCACATTCTCTGCACTGTCGTTAAGATAAAATTCGTAGGTGTCGGGGAAGAGGTATCCCTCGAGAAGAAAAGCACGCTGTGAGCCGGGAATAAATTCCGTGAAGGTGTAGCCGAGAGAGCTTATATAGTCGGCATCGTTTGTCAGCTTAATGAAATCCTGAGCCGAGCATACACCCTTTTCTTCGAGCCTTTCAGCGATCTGAACGACTGTGAAGCCTTCGGGGAAGGTAACTGTAGCTGTGGGTATGCCTGTGGTGGCGGTGGTTGGCGGAGGTGCTGTGGTTCCTGTTCCCGTTTTATCTTTTCCGCAGCCGAATAAAAACAGGGTGCAGAGAATAAGGAGAAGAGCAGTCAATTTTTTCATTTTCTTCACTTCCTTAAAATTTTCATTATGTAAGAATTTTATCACAGAGGTGTGGAAAAATAAAGAGAAAAGGCGAGAAATTATGAAATTTGTAAGAAAATGGCATATTGAGCCAATAAAATACACGCTATTTTAAGAAAAAGACTTGAAAAAAATTCGCATTTGTTATAAAATGAAACAGATAAAAAATCTTAAAGTATTCGGAGGAATATTAAAATGGTATCAGCAGGTGATTTCAGAAACGGCGTTACATTCGAAATGGACGGTAACGTACTTCAGATTATTGAATTCCAGCACGTTAAACCCGGTAAGGGCGCAGCTTTCGTACGTGCAAAGGTAAGAAATGTTATTACAGGCTCCGTTATTGAGCGTACCTTCAACCCCAACGAAAAGTTCCCCACAGCTTTCGTTGAAAGAAAGGATATGGAATACTCCTACAGCGACGGCGGTCTCTATTACTTTATGGATCCCGAAAGCTATGAGCTTGTTCACATAAATGAAAGTGAGCTTTCTGACAACTTCAAGTTTGTTAAGGAAAATATGACCTGTAAGGTTCTTTCATATAAGGGTAATGTTTTCGGTGTTGAGCCTCCCACATTCGTAGAGCTTCAGGTTACCAAGACCGATCCCGGCTTCGCAGGTAACACAGCTACAAACACAACTAAGCCCGCTACTCTTGAAACAGGTGCAGAGGTTAAGGTTCCGCTTTTCATTGACGAGGGCGAAATGATTCAGATTGACACCAGAACAGGTGAATATCTCGGCCGTGCATAAGATAGTATTATCTTAAAATTTTAATTTAAAGAAAGGAAACGAATATTATGTCAGTTTCAGAAAATGTTGCATATTTAAAGGGCCTTATGGAAGGTCTTGATTTAGACGAAGATAAGAAGGAAACCAAGCTCTTCAATGCTATCATCGAAACTCTCGATGAAATCGCTTCCGAGCTTAGCGATATGGAAGAAGAAATGGAAGACCTTTCCGATTACATCGAAGAGATCGACGAAGACCTTGGTGATGTAGAGGAATATGTTTACGACGATGACGACTGTGACTGTGATTGCTGCTGTGATGATGACGACTGCGATTGCTGTGACGACGATTGTCTCGAGGTAGAATGTCCCGCTTGTGAAAACACTGTTTGCATCGGTTTCGATGAAATCGACGATGACGGTGAGGCAGAATGTCCCTGCTGCGGTGCTATTCTCGAATTCGAAATCGAAGAAGAGGAAGAAATCGAAGAATAATTTCTGACTAAATCAAATCTCCTCGGCTGAATGTCGGGGAGATTTTTATATGAGGTATTTATGATAATAAGAAAACCCGTAAGAGAAGATATACCTGCTCTTCTCGGCATTTATAACTACGAAGTGGAGAACGGAGTGGCCACTCTCGACATAAACAAAAAGACTCTGACGGAATGGGAAAAATGGTACGATAACCATAACATAGAGAACCATCCTCTTATAGTCTGTGAGGCTGAGGGCGAGGTGGCAGGCTATGCCACTCTTTCCTCCTACAGAGAAAAGGAAGCATACAAGTCTACTGTGGAGCTTTCTGTTTATGTTTCGCCTTCTTTTCGCAAAATGGGTGTAGGTACTGCACTTATGGAGGCTATTATAGCTATGGCGAAGGAAGATGAAAGCATACATACGGTGGTATCCGTCATTACTGCAGGTAACGAGGCATCCCGTCATCTTCACGAAAAGTTCGGCTTCACCTTCTGCGGCACCATATGTGAGGTAGGGGAGAAGTTCGGAAGGTATGTGGATATAGAGAATTACAGTTTGAGGGTATAAGAAAAAACCGCAGAGATGCGGTTTTATTTATTTCCGATTCCGAGAATATAGTCGGTCGTAACATTGTGAATTTCAGCGAGTCGGATAAGAACTTCCGTTGGAATGTCTCTTTGTCCTAACTCGTAATTACTGTATACCTGTTGGGAGCAGTTGAGTATTTCTGCCATTTGCTTTTGTGTAAGGTCTTTATCTTCACGAAGATCACGGATTCGCTTATATAACATATCAATCACCGTCTTTATTATATGTCACCGCAAAATGCGGTATTGACTTATACTGCAAATTGCAGTATAATGCTTGTGTCAGACAAAGATTGAAAAATGTAACAGGATTTGTTATGATATAGAAAAGGAGATGGACAAAGTGAAAGAAACCGCATTATCTTTTAAAAACTTTAGCCCCCGTCTTATGGGATTTATAACAGGCTTTATATGGTTATCATATCATACGGATCAATTATTCGAGTTGCTTATGAATCTCGGAGAAAAGCTTCTCGCCTCCAACGAAGATATGCTCATCGGGCATTATGATGAGGAGCTTTATGTGTCTTATACGACAGGAGATATAATATCAATCGTGGTTTCATCGGCAATAGGATTAATCATAGCCATAGGACTTCTGAAAAATCATCCGAAAATTATTCTTGTCGGAACAGCTCTGTCGGCTTTTGAAGGAGCTTTTTATCTGGTACAGACTGCGCTGCAGGAGGAGCCGTATTTCATAATGCTCGCTTTCAATGCTGTGGCTGTACTTTCACTTGTCCTTATGATTATTTCGCTCGTTTCTTTCAGAGAATTTCTGACAAAAATGTTCTTTTTGGCTACGGTGCTTATAAATGCAGCTTTTGCTGCAGGTGCATTCTTTATGTGTCTTGGTCCTCTTTACGGTGCAGAAGGTTTTTTTGAAGCTATGACAGTAATTTTTTCTGCATTGGATGCATCGGGATTTTTAGGCAAGGTTCTTATAATAGGTCTTTACTTATATATTTTAGTTCTTATAACTTATGAAGGCGTGGATGTACAGGAAGGTTATGATGCTGAGAGCGTAGAGACATATTCTTATATCAGTATGAAAAAGCATCTTGCGCTTCTGTTTTTCTTCCCTCTTGTGTGGTATTTCGTGTGGATACACCGCACCACAAAGGTAATCAATGAAATTGACGGCGAGTATAATAAATATAAGCCCGGCAGAGAAACGCTGAAGCTTCTGATACCCTTCTACTATATTTATTGGTCTTACATACAGGCTCAAAGACTCGAAGAAGCATTTAATGAATGTGGTGCAGAAGAAAAAGGAATGGGAGCTGTTACCGTTGCGCTGAATGTTTTCAGCACTTTCAGCGGAAACATTTACCTGCAGGATAAAATAAACGAATACTGCATTATAAGCGATAAAAAGTTAAGAAAGAAAGCAAAATACGATTATGATGAAAACGAGGGTATCACACCTGAATATCCCATTGATACCATAGAACAGAAGCCGACCGAGATAATATTGGATGAATAAAATAAAACCGTGTCCGGGAAAAATCAGGACACGGTTTTATTATTTTAAGTAAAACTTACTTCAGATACTTCGCCGCATATTCGAAAAGAAGTTCGTCTGCTCTTTCTGCACAGTCGGGATCACTGCCGAGATCGTGATCGGAGTTAGGATAGCTGATGAATTCATAGGTGACTCCGTACTGCTCGAACTTTTCTACGATGGAAAGGGCGTTTGAGTAGGGAACTACGCTGTCCTTTTCTCCGTGGCAGAGAATAGTGGGAACTGTGCTTTCGTTGACATAAGTAACGGGTGAAACCTTGTCAAGAGCAGCCTTTGCGCTGTCTTTTTCTTCGATGGTAAAGGTCTGACCGCAGGCGAGGGACATAAGTTGGCAGACAGTCTCTGTGTCACCTAAAGCACTGCCATAGTAGTAATTATCGTCATAAAGGTCTGTAGGACCGCAGAAGCTGCAGACGGCGGCGGGAGTGATGGGGGCGGTATCCTTTCTCGAGTAAGCGTAGAACATCGAAAGGTGAGCGCCTGCCGAGCTGCCTGTAAGAAGCACCTTATTGATGTTTACTCCCTTTTCCTGCCCCTTTGCTTTGATTGCCGAAAGAGCAGAGTCGATATCATCTGCTATATCGTCCAGGTCAATGTTTTCATCAAGATAGCGGTAATTAAGTGCCGCCGCGGCATAGCCCAGGTTGTTTGCACAGTTTGAAATTGCATCCTTATAGCCGTCCTTGTCACCGGCAATCCAGGCTCCTCCGTGAATGAAAAGAACGAGACCGACTTCACCGTCGTTGTCCTTCGGTATGGCGAGGTCAAGTACCTGCCTTTCGTGCTTGCCGTAATCCATATTGGCAAAGACATAGGCATCGGAGCTGTCTATTCCGCCGAAAACACCGCCCAAACCGAAAAAGTTAAGAATGGCGAAAATGACGGACATGAAAAACGCTATAATTTTGTCGAACATAATGCTTCCTCCTTCTGTTTTTATGTTTTCTTTATATGCCGAAATGCTTCACAAGTGCCTCATATTCTCCGTCACTTATGGAGCATATACTGCCGTGTCTCGGACTGAAGTCCATAGAATAATCTTCTCTTTTTACAGGAAGATAGGCTTCAAAATCCTCTGTCTGCTGCATAAAGAATCTGCCCTTGCCGTATTCGTCCATAATCATTACCCAGGTATCAGTGCCGTTTATTTTATACATTTCACTGCCTTCGACACCGCTGGGTGCCGCAGAAACCACTACAGGCTTATCCTCATAGGGACCCTCGGGCTTATCTGAAACTACATAGGCGATAGTCTGATCTTCATCGTGCTTGAAGTAAAGATAGTACTTTCCGTTTTCCTTATTATATATAATGTCGCCGTCGATGGTCTGTATGTCACGGCAATACATTTTCTGAGGATCGGTGATAGTTTTGAAATCATCGGTGAAGGCGTAGTACATACCCGCGATGTTATGCTCTCTGGTGGAGTGTGCCCAGTAAAGCATATAGGTCTGCTTTTCTTCATGCCACAAAGCCTGAGGTGCCCATGCTCTTGTGGTATTGGTGAATTTGCCGCCGAGGTCACAGATGTCGATAATGGTTTCATCTGTCCACTCGACAAGGTCTTTCGATTTCCAGGTAACGAGGGCGTGGTTTGACTCCCAGCCTTCCTCACATTTCATATCTGTGCCTACTATGTAATAAAAGCCGTCCTGCCCTTTTAAAATATAGGGATCACGGACACATTTTTTACCCTTGTGCTGAGTGATAACAGCCTCGTTTCCGTTAAGAGGAGTGAAGTTATATCCGTCCTCGCTGACTGCAAAGCGGATTCTTTCTTCCCCCTCACCGTTACCGACGAAGTAAACGAAAAGGTATTTTCCGTAAAGGCTCTTTGCGGGTTTTGCGTAATTCATACAGGCATTCTCCTTATTTTCCGTTTTTTATTTTCTCCCAGTATTCTTTTGCCGCCTGTTCAGTCTTATTATCTCCGTAAGCATAATACTTCTTGTTTTTTATCTTGTCCGGGAGATACTGCTGAGGAACATAGTGTGCAGGGTAATCATGGGGGTACAGATAAAACTGCCCCTTGTTCTGATTATCCTCTCCGTCATAGTGCATATTCTGAAGCTGACGGGGGATAGGTCCGAAGTTGCCCCTTTTTACGTCGGACATCGCTTCGTTTATTCCCATATATGCCGAGTTGGATTTCGGAGAGTTGCATACGAGAATGACCGCATTGGCCAAAGGTATTCTTGCCTCGGGAAGACCTACCATAAGAGCAGTATCCACCGCCGCCTTGACGATGGGAATTATCATCGGGTAGGCAAGACCTACATCCTCGTTGGCGCAGACCAGAAGCCTTCTGGTAGCCGAGGGAAGGTCGCCTGCTTCTAAAAGGCGGGCAAGATAATGAAGGGCGGCATCGGCATCGCTTCCGCGCATACTTTTCTGAAAAGCAGAGAGGATATCATAATGCTCATCACCTTCACGGTCATATTTCAGAGCACTTTTCTGTGTCAGCTCCTTCGCCTTTTCCGGGGTGACAAAAATTCTGCCGTCTTTATCGGGAAGTGTACTTAAAACACACAGCTCTGCTGAGTTCATAGCCTTTCTCACATCACCTCCGCAGGAAACAGCGATGTGCTTTATGGTTTCTTCATCTGCGGCTATAGGGAGATTTTTTTCCGTGGCAAGGTAGGAGAAGGCTCTTCTTACTGCAGGAATGATGTCATCAGAGGTAACGCTTTTGAATTCAAATACGGTACAGCGGCTGAGTATAGCTCCGTGGATGTAAAAATACGGATTCTCGGTAGTAGAGGCGATGAGTGTAATTTCGCCTCTTTCGATGTAGTCCAGCAGAGTCTGTTGCTGTTTTTTATTGAAGTACTGTATTTCGTCCAGATACAGAAGTATACCCTGAGGAGCAGCCAAGGTGTCCAGCTCAGCTACGATGGCCTTTATGTCAGCAGTAGAGGCGGTGGTGCCGTTCAGCTTATGAAATTTCCGGTTCGTTTTTTTCGCCATAATGGAGGCGAGGGTGGTCTTGCCAACTCCGGAAGGGCCGTAAAAAATGAGGTTAGGCAGCTCTCCCGAGTCGATAATGTTACGAAGGGCGGCACCTTCCTTAAGGAGATGCTTCTGTCCCACTATGTCCTCTACGGTCTGCGGACGGATTCTGTCAGCAAGGGGTGCTTTCATCTTTTCACCTGCTTTTTGATTTTGTCTTTTAATAATTTTAACATTAATTTTTTCCGTTGTAAATACTTTTTTCGAAGGTAAAAATTAAACGGACTTTTTAAGAAGGAAAAGCAGATAATATTAAAGACCTCACTAAAAAGCTTTTATGACAGAATATATTTAGTGTATTTTTCACAAAAAGGACTGAAAGGTCTTTTATTTTGAGAAAAAAGGTGCTATAATACATTAGTTATATAGTGACTTATACTGTCTTGAACGAAAAAAGACGATTAATATATTGGCGTATTTCCGAAGAAAAAACGGAAAGGGAGATTTAATTTTGGAAAAATTAGTAATCCACGGCGGTAACAGACTGTCCGGTGAAGTAGAAATAAGCGGTGCCAAAAACGCTGCTGTTGCCATAATTCCCGCAACTCTGCTCGCTCAGGATGTATGCCGCATCGAGAATATACCGAATATCAGCGATGTATCCTGTATGGTCAGAATCTTAAGTCAGATGGGCGCACAGGTAAAATACATCAATAAGCATACTATCGAAGTAAACACCAAATCCGTAAATTCCTACATCGTGCCTCACGAGATGACCAGACAGCTCAGAGCCTCCTATTATCTCATCGGTGCGCTCTTAGGCAGATATAACAGAGCGAAGGTCGCTCTGCCCGGCGGATGTGACTTCGGTGTCAGACCTATCGACCTTCATATAAAGGGCTTCGAGCTTTTAGGTGCTACGGCAGTTACTGAGGGCGGAATGATTAACGCCAAGGCTGATCATCTTACAGGCAGTGCCGTTTATATGGATAAGGTTTCCGTAGGTGCTACCATTAACATTATGCTCGCTGCCGTAAAGGCCAGAGGGCTTACCATCATCGAAAACGCCGCAAAGGAGCCTCACATCGTAGACCTTGCGAACTTCCTTAATGCTATGGGTGCAGATGTAAGAGGTGCAGGTACCGATGTTATCAAAATTCACGGCGTTACCAATATGCACGGCTGTACTTACTCCATCATTCCCGACCAGATCGAAGCAGGTACCTATATGGTTGCCGCTGCGGCTACAGGCGGAGATGTACTCGTTAAAAATGTAATCCCGAAGCATCTCGAGTCTATCAGCGCAAAGCTTATCGAATGCGGTGTGGATATTACAGAATTTGATGACGCGGTAAGAGTTCAGTCTGACGGATGCTTTAAGAGATGTAATCTTAAAACTATGCCTCATCCCGGCTTCCCTACGGATATGCAGCCGCAGATGGCAGTTCTTCTCACCGTAGCCAAGGGCACGAGTCTTGTTTCCGAGGGTGTGTGGGATAACCGCTTCAGATATGTGGAGCAGCTCATCAGAATGGGTGCCAACGTACAGGTCGACGGAACTATAGCCGTATTCCAGGGTGTGGATGAGCTTACGGGTGCTCCCGTAAAGGCTGATGACCTTCGCGCAGGTGCAGCCATGATTATCGCAGGTCTTATCGCCAGAGGTATTACCGAGGTCGAGGATATCGTTTACATCGACAGAGGCTATGAAGACTATGTGGAAAAATTCAGAAATCTCGGTGCGGACATTTACCGTAAGGAAATCCGCGAAGCCGAGGCGGTAAATAACGCAGGTTAAAATTCAGAAAAGAGTTTGTGAATTGTTATTTGACAGGCTCTTTTTTTACGGAAAGGAAAGCTATGGCAAAATTCTGTTCTTTGTTTTCTTCGAGCTCGGGTAATGCCACCTTTTTAGGAAACGGTGACAGGGGAATACTTATCGATGCGGGTGTAAGTGCAAAGAAAATCAAGGAAGCACTTATTGCCAGAGAGATTGACCCGGCTAAAATCGACGGCATTTTCGTCACTCACGAGCATAGCGATCACATAAAAGGTATCAGAATCATCGCTTCTACATACAGAATTCCCGTCTATGCTACGGAAGGAACACTTTCTGCTCTGGAGGAAAACGGAACCGTAAACGGTAAGTTTCCTTTTGAGGTGATGCCTCGCGAGGGCGTACAGGCAGGAGATTTATTCGTAACGGCCTTCGAAACACCTCACGACAGCCGTGAAAGCTGCGGCTATAAGATTTCCTTCCCGCACGGACAGAGGGCAGTAGTAGCTACGGATATAGGGATTATAACTCCTACGGTAGAAAAGGCTCTTACGGGAGCTGAGCTGGTAATGCTCGAATCAAATCATGATGTAGCTATGCTTCAGAGCGGAGCTTATCCTTATTATCTTAAGCGCAGAATTCTTTCCGACAGAGGCCACCTTTCAAATGTCGCCTGTGCCGAGGAAGCGGTAAAGCTCATAAAAAAAGGTACTACCCGTCTGTTTCTCGGACATTTAAGTACGGAGAATAATTTCCCCGACCTTGCTTATCAGACTACGTTTTCAGCTCTCGAGAGTGAAGGGGCAAGAGAGGGAATTGACTATATACTCAGAGTAAACGCCAAAGAAAATACCGACGGTATAGTACGCTTCTGAGGTGAGAATATGCAGAACATAACACTTATCTGTATCGGCAGACTTAAGGAAAGCTATCTGAGAGATGCCGTGAATGAATATACAAAAAGACTTTCAAGCTTATGTAAGCTTAATATTATCGAGCTTCCTGCAGAAAAGCTTTCTGATAATCCTTCTCACAGAGAAATAGAGAATGCTCTGGAAAGCGAAGGTAAAAAAATACTCGAAAAAATACCCAAGGGTGCTTATGTCTACACGATGTGCATCGAGGGTAAGCAGAAAACAAGTGAGGAATTAAGTGCTGAAATGGAAAATCTTGGGGTGAGAGGCTACAGTAATGTGACCTTTATCATCGGCGGCTCCTTCGGTATCAGCGACAGGGTAAAGGTAGTGAGCGATTACCGCCTTTCCATGAGTAAAATGACTTTCCCCCATCAGGTGGCAAGAGTTATGCTTTTAGAGCAGATATACAGAGCAATACAGATTTCCATCGGTACAAAATATCATAAATAAAAAATTTTTAAAACGGAGGACATTATGGAATTTTTTGGTTACACTCTTTTCGGCTCCCTCAGCGGCGGAGCACTTATGGCAGTTTCTGCTGTAATTTTTGTGGTAGGTCTCATCTTTATTATCAAGGGTGGTGACTGGTTTGTTGATTCAGCATCTTGGTTTGCTGAGGCTACAGGTATTCCTAAATTTGTAGTAGGTGCTACGGTAGTTTCTTTCGCTACTACACTTCCCGAGCTTTTGGTTTCTGTAAGAGCTGCTATGAACGGCTCTGCACAGCTGGCTATCGGTAATGCTGTCGGCTCAGTTACAGCTAATACCACTCTTATTATGGGTGTTTCACTCGTTGCTATGGCAGGTGCGGTAAACAGAAAGAGCTTCTCACTCAAGGGCGGTCTTCTTCTGGCTGCTTCGATCGCTCTCACTGTTCTTTCACTTTCTCTTGAGCTTCCCACCTGGTCAGCTTACATTCTTTGGGCTATCTTCCTTATCTTTATGATAAGTAATCTCGTCGAAGGTAAGAAGGCAGCAGAAAATGATGAGGTTGATTCCTACGAAAAGAAAGAAATTCCCTCAAAGCTTCTCTTCTTCGTTCTCGGTACTGCAGGTATCGTTTTAGGTGCTGAGTTCCTCGTAGGCTCGGGTCAGACTATCGCTAAGGGCTTCGGTATCAGCGAAGCAATTATCGGCTTTACCGTTATCGCTCTCGGTACATCTCTTCCCGAATTAGTTACTACTCTTACGGCTATCCGTAAAAAGGAATCAGGCCTTTCGGTAGGTAACATCGTAGGTGCAAACATCATCGACCTTACCCTTATTCTTCCTGTTTGCGCTATCATCGACGGCAAGGCTCTTCCTGTAGAGCAGATGAACATAAACTTTGACTTCCCTATATGTATCTTAGCCTGTGCAGTGGCTGTAGTTCCCACTATCATTATGGGTAAATTCAAAAAGTGGCAGGGAGTAGCACTTCTCGCTATTTATGTGGGATATATGGCTTGTCTCGTGCTTAATGAAATGGGTGTAGTTGCATTCGCATAATTAAATAAAAAACAAAAAAGGAACTGTAGATGTGTTTTACAGTTCCTTCTTTTCTTTTAAAGATATTCTTCGGGAATATTGTTTACGAAGAGCTTCTGACCCTCGATATTATAATGAATGAAATCCTTCGTAAGCTCTGCACGGAGCTTTTCTTTATCCTTTTCATCTCTGAGATATTCTGTGGTAATCTGGCCGTCGTGCTCGTCCGTTTCTGCTATCCATTTATCCATAGCATCGACCACATCCTGAATTTCTCTCTTCCAGGTGAAATCTCTTATGCCCGGAAGAAGCTTGCCGAAGCCCTTAAAGGGTGTTTTCCGCGAAACATAAACCTCCCAGCCCTGCTGCTTACATTTGGCGATAGCCTTTTTTGTTCTGTCGATAATTTCCTCGGCATTTATGGGCGGTGTTCCTCCTACGGTAAGACAGTAGGGGTGAATTACATCGTTTATGCCTTCCTTGAAGATAACTTTTTTTACGCCGGGACATTTCGCGATGTCCTTATCGAAGCGGCCGAGGAAGCTTTCACCGTAAAGATTGGCAATAATGCCTCTTCCGTTTTCGCCGATACGGTTACCGGCGATGGCCTGCTGAATGACTGCGATGTTATCCTTGCCCATTTTCTTAAGACGTTCAGCCAGAAGGAAGGGTATTTCATTTGCCATGGTGGAGTCGCCTGCGATTACGATGGCATAAGCATCTCCGTCGGCAAGAGTATCCACACGGGTGAGGAAGGGATTAGTCTGCAGTACGGCTATATTCGTTTTCAGAATCAGATGCCACATAGGGGTAAAGCTTTTATTCTTTGTCTGATTGCCGAAGGAAAGCCAGGTGTCACTGCCGTACAGACCTTTAGTACGCATAACGGCACTCTTGACGAAGATATTCACAGCGATTTCCTTAAGACACTCCGTAGAAAAGACTATCTCGTCTGAGGTTATATCCTGACCTGCAGGGATAGTCACCCCTTCCTTTCCGCCGAAGGTGACGGTAACGGGAGTATCGGTTACGAGCTTTTTAAGATTTGTAACCGTAGCTACGGAGCAGCCGGAAATAGTCAGAGGCTTTTTACTGTAGCGGTTCGAAAAGGTGAGTCTGATTTTTTCTCCTTTAAGGGTAGGTCTTAAGACAGTTCTCGCCGTGGAATAAAGCAGACCGTTATTAAGGTGAAGGGGGCCGATATGTATACCGCCCTTTGTCGGTGCGGCAGACCAGCAGGCTACCCATTTTTTGTTTTCTTCCATAGTTTTCTGACCTCTTTTCTCTTTTGATGAATAAATAATAACATTTTGAGAAAGAGTAGTCAACCTTTTATCATACTACAGTAAGGACGTTTTCGTAAACCTGTGTGTGGCCGTAAAGGCTTATTTCGAGAGTATAAACGCCCGGCTCTGCATCGGGAGCAAGATTGGAATATACACTTCCTGTAAATATTTCTCCGCTTTTAACCAACACAGGCTTTCTTACCTCGTCGATAGAATAAGACCATTGAGATAGTGCTGCTATTTCTCCGTTTTCGGTTTTATAAAAATATGCATAAGGCTCGTGATAGCTTATTCCCTCAAAGGGCCTGCCGATGTTTTCGCATTTACAGGTAACATCGAGATTTCCGTCTGACGGTATTGCAATATTATCTCCTACAGAGATTTCCTCTCCGTTGATGTACACAGTGCAGTCTATCTCTATAGGCTTATCTGCATATACAAACCCCACTAAAAGCAAAGTGAGAGATAAAAATACTGATTCAATTTTAAAGACGATTGACTGAAGGTCATAATAAATAAGATCGAGCATAAGCTTGCCTCCTGTGAAAATCAGCTTACGGTGAATACTCTGCTTGCTTGTCCGTCACCTTTCGCGGAAAGACTTTTAACGGAATAGTATACGGTAATTCTGTATTCGCCGGGAGAAAGAGGCGGTACGCTTTCGGGCCAGAAATAAAATGTTTCCGTTGTATCTCCTCCGTGGAGCATTGTCCAGAAATCCTCCTGAGGGATATTGCCGCGGCTGACAAAAATCCACTGGCCGTCACTTTCTTTTTCGAGAACGGCATAATCGGGCTTTTCCATAGTACGGTTTGTTTTGTTTTCCATATTAACCGATATGTAGCAGTAAGAAGCATCGAAATACTCGTCTGTGCCTTGGCCGCTTCCTGTTACGGTGAGGTTTACGTTGTTTGGTCTGGCGGGGACCAGAAGGCATACGACCGAAAAGATGAAAGCTACGATGCTCGAAAGATAGAATTTCAATGATGGAGTTACTGTTGAAGTTGTCATAATATTATCTCCTCTGTTGTTTTATTTCGGATGTGTGCACCCATCCTCAACTTTAAAATAGCACACTTTATTTTGCTTGTCAACATATTTTGCGTAACAAAATATAAAATTATGCAAAATGAGTATTGATTTGTACTTGCTTGTGTGTTAGAATATACTCAGATAATCAGGAGAAGGGAGAACTGCTCAGCAGTTTGTGGTGTAAAGCTTTGCAGAATACGGACAGCTTTAAAAGAGGAACTGTAGACCTGGCAGTTCTGTGTGTCCTTAAGGAAAAGGATATGTACGGCTATGAGATAGTCAAAGCCGTAGCGGAAAAATCGGGCGGAAATTTTGAGCTTCCTTTAGGAACACTTTATCCCGTTCTTTACAGATTCGTGGAAAACGGTTACCTTACGGACAGGGATGAAATAGTAAAAAAGAGACTTCGTAAATATTACCACTTGGAGAAGAAGGGTGAGGAATATTACGCTGAGCTTCTGAAGGAATACAGGAAAATATCAGAGGCTGTTAATCTTATGACGGGCGGTGAAAAGTGATGAACAGAGTAACAGATAAAGAACTGAAAAATTATTATTCTCAGATAGAACGCCTGCTTTTCTGTGACCGAAAAAAGAAAAAAGAGTTTTTATGTCAGCTTAAGGAGAATGTAGAAGATTTTCTTTCCGATATGCCCGAAGCGACTATGGAAGACATAGTAAAGGTATTCGGCGAGCCTGGAACTATAGCGGAAAGCTTCATAGCAAATGCGGACAGAGCAAGAATCAAAAAACAGATACAGCTGAAAAAGGTGCTGGTAATTACAGCTGTGATCGCTCTTATTATTTATGCACTTTTTGTAGTACTGAGCCTTATTGATGTTCATACGGAAGCACACGGTTATTTCGAGGAAGGCTTTCTCGCTGTCGGTGATATGATAAAAGGCGGTGTGTCAGGATGAGAAAATGCATATCTGTCCTTTTATGTATTCTGATTTTTGTGTTTTCGGTTGCACCGTCCTTCAGTGCATATCGGAGTGAAAGAGAATATTTCGAGGACGGTTCCTATATTATTATAAGCGATGAATTTTTAGGCGATTATTTTCCCGATGATAATCATGGGAGTGATGAAGCGGCGCCGGAAAGCAGCGAAAGCTCCGTGAACAGGCTTCTGAAAGCCATAATAGAGCTTTTCAGAAAGATAATTGCCTTTTTAAAAACACAGAAAACAGTTTCCAAAACGAAGTATGTTTCTTATTACAGCTCCGAAGGAAAGCTACTGTGGATGGCTACTCTGACTGCTGAATTTACCTATAACGGAAAAGCATCCGTATGTGACAGCGTTAAAACAGGTTGTACGATTTACGATTCTGACTGGAAGGTTATTTCCGAGGAGTGTGAGAAAAACGCAAGTACAGCCACAGGCCATTTTACCGTCAGACAGTATAAGCTCGCAGTTCCGCTTAAGACCATAGAAAAATCCATAACAATCACTTGCGACAAGGATGGAAATGTAAAATAAAGGGGCAGGGATGAAGTGTCGCCCTTCATCCCTGCCTTTATTTGGTGCATTTATGCGTGGAAATAAACCCCCAGTTCTACTGGGGGCGAAGAAGGCTTCTAGCAAAGTCAAAACGGGCGAGCTCAAAGCAAGCCCAAGTCACTTGCCAATAAATTAAACCTCCATATATAATAGTAACGGT
>JAZUOC010000302.1:0-27526 GCA_045604465.1 Acutalibacteraceae bacterium | reverse complement strand
AGGTCTCTGGTTGATGCAACTACCCTGGTTGGAACGCATAAACTTGATAAGCTCATATGTGTCAAGATGTCCGTCATCAGCTGCAATTTCAATCTTGTTTGCGCTGACGTGAACAACCTTACCGGGACGCTTTGCAAGAACAGCAACACCTGAGTCAACTGCTGCCTTATATTCCATACCTGTACCGACCATGGGAGAGTCGCAGGTAAGGAGAGGAACTGCCTGACGCTGCATGTTTGAACCCATAAGAGCACGGTTAGCGTCGTCGTTTTCGAGGAAGGGAATGAGAGCTGTAGCTACAGAAACAACCATCTTCGGTGAAACGTCCATATAGTCTGCTCTGGAGGGGTCGATTTCGAGGAATTCGTCACGGTGACGGGCATTGACCTTATTTCTTACGAAACGGTTTTCCTCGTCGAGTCTTTCGTTAGCCTGAACGACTGTGTATTCGTCTTCTACGTCAGCCGTCATATATTCGAAGGTTTCGAGAACCTTGCCTGTTTCCTTATCGATAGGACGGAAGGGAGCTTCGATAAAGCCGTATTCGTTTATTCTTGCGAAGGTAGCAAGATAGGAGATAAGACCGATGTTGGGACCTTCAGGAGTTTCGATGGGACACATACGGCCGTAGTGTGAATAGTGAACGTCACGTACGTCGAAGCCTGCACGGTCACGGGAAAGACCCCCGGGACCGAGAGCTGAAAGTCTTCTCTTATGTGTAAGCTCAGCAAGGGGGTTGTTCTGGTCCATAAACTGTGAAAGGGGTGATGAACCGAAGAACTCTCTTACGGCAGCGATAACAGGTCTTGTATTGATAAGAGCCTGAGGAGTAACCTTTTCGCTTTCCTGTGCCTGGAGAGTCATTCTTTCCTTGATAACTCTTTCCATACGGGAGAAGCCGACACGGAACTGATTCTGTAAAAGCTCGCCTACAGATCTGATACGGCGGTTACCGAGGTGGTCTATATCGTCGGCACTGCCTACACCGTTCGCCAGACAGTTGAGATAGTTGATAGATGCGAGAATATCATCTACGATAATGGTTTTGGGAATAAGCTCATCTGCCTTGGCTTCGAGATAAGCAAGACCTTCTTCCTTGCTCATTCCTTCCATTTCGGCAAGAGCTTCCGTAAGAACGGTGTATCTTACATGCTCATTGATGCCGATGCTCTTTAATTCTTCATCCGTATAATCGGGAAGATAACCCTTGATGTCTACCATCTGGTTTGAGATAACCTTTACGGGTTCTTCGAGACCCTCTACGGAAACATAAGCCACCTTAGCACCTGCCTGCTCTACTTCGAGAGCTCGTGCTTTGGTCATAAGCTCGCCTTCCTCGGCGATGATTTCACCTGTAAGCTCATTTACGATGGGAGCAGCCAGTCTGAAGCCACGGATTCTGTCGGAGATGCCGAGCTTCTTATTATACTTATAACGGCCTACTCTGGAAAGATCATATCTTCTCTCATCGAAGAACATACCTTCGATGTGGTTCTGTGCACTTGCGAGCGTAGGAGGCTCACCGGGACGGAGCTTTTTATAAATTTCGATAAGTGCCTCATCGCTGTTTTTAGAGTTATCCTTTTCGAGGGTAGCTTCGATTCTGTCGTCATAGCCGAAGAACTCACGGATATCTGTGTCAGTGGAAACGCCTAAAGCACGGATAAGTGTAGTGATGGGGATTTTTCTGTTTTTATCGATTCTTACGAAGAAGAGATCGTTCTGGTCGGTTTCATATTCGAGCCATGCACCACGGCCGGGAATGATGGTTGAAGTGAAAAGCTTTTTACCTGTAACATTATGAGTCATTCCGAAATATGCACCGGGAGAACGGACAAGCTGTGAAACGATGGCACGTTCAGCACCGTTAATGATGAAGGTACCGCTTTCGGTCATAAGAGGGAAGTCACCCATGTAAACTTCGCTTTCCTTCACTTCGCCTGTCTCCTTGTTATAAAGGCGGACAGTGAGTCTCATGGGAGCAGAGTAAGTGGTGTCTCTCTCTTTACATTCCTTTACGGTGTACTTAGGTTTGTCATCCATACGGTAGTCAACAAAGGAAAGAACCAGATTACCGCTGTAGTCGGTAATATCGGACATATCCTTGAGAACTTCCTTAAGACCGATGTCGATGAACCATCTGTAAGAATCCTTCTGAACCTGGATAAGATTAGGCATCGGCATAACTTCTTTGATTTTACCGAAGCTCTTTCTTACGTTTGTTCCGAGTTTTACGTCGGTTACGTTTACCATTGGCTTATCACTCCATATCTTTATTATTTTCCTCGGCTGAGGAATTGCTTTACTATGTTTTTTGAAAAAATGTCTTGACATTCCCACGAATAAATGTTAATATTCAATTGTGGAAAGGGACACCAAGGCATAATTTCACATTATATGTTTTGCTATGATAACATATTCAAGTTTTTATTGTCAAGGGGTTTCCCTGTATTTTTTTATATTTTCGGGATTTTTTCGCTCAAAATAAGTGTTTTTCCGCCCTTTTGGGGTGGATTTTTTCTTTTCCGGAAAGATTCCATCTTGAATATTCAGCAGAAAAAGAAAAGCACTCCCCTGCCCTGTAAGAAGGCAAGGGAGTGTATTTTTACTGTTTTCTCGAAAAAACGCACGGATTAGTGTGCATTTCTTACAATTATATCAAGTCATAACTGAACTCAAAATCCGCACTTTCTCCTGCTATACGCAGTGAAACAGTACCCTTCACATTTTCGAGAGTGTAGGTCTGCATAAGCTCATTAAGCTTAAATTCGTGAACTATCTCATCGTTATAAACAAGTACTATTCTGAAATTTCCTGAATTTACCGTCGTATTATAAAGTGATATATCAAAACGGTTGGTTATAAGATTATCATGATAAATTTCAGAAACGCCTGTATATTTGTCAGATGAATAATGGGGCAGATCCGACATAATCTCCTTCTTCTCCGTGAGATTAAGCGCACCTGTGTCCATCTTAATAATGTTTGCATCTGTGATCTGCTGCAGCTTATAAATATCAGGACCGTTTGTATCCTCGATGTGCTGTAAATCAGAGGACAGCATCCATACAGCAAAGACAGCCAGAAAAACTACTATACCGACACTTGAAAGTATTTTTTTCATCTTATCCATATTTTTCACCGCAGGTATTATAAATCCTTAAGATGCTTGCTTCTTGAGGGGTGACGGAGCTTTCTGAGAGCCTTGGCTTCGATCTGTCTGATTCTTTCACGTGTAACATTGAATGCCTTGCCCACCTCTTCGAGAGTCTGGGGTGTGCCGTCACGGAGACCGAATCGAAGTCTGAGAACCTCTGCCTCTCTCGGTGTAAGAGTCTCGAGCACCTCGTTTACCTTCGATTTGAGGAAGATCATAGCGGCTGCATCGGCAGGTGAAAGAGCATCCTCATCGGGGATGAAATCACCCAGATGGCTGTCTTCCTCCTCACCGATGGGTGTTTCGAGAGAAACAGGCTCCTGTGAAATGCGGAGGATGTCACGTACCTTTTCTGTCTGCATGCCGAGCTCTTTTGCTATATCCTCGGGAGAAGGATCTCTGCCGTCACGGTGAAGAAGCATATTGCTGGTTTTCTTAACCTTATTTATGGTTTCTACCATGTGAACGGGAATTCGGATGGTTCTGCCCTGATCGGCGATGGCACGGGTGATGGCCTGTCGTATCCACCATGTAGCATAAGTAGAGAACTTAAATCCCTTAGTGTGATCGAACTTATCTACAGCCTTGATAAGACCGAGATTACCCTCCTGAATAAGATCGAGGAACATCATGCCTCTGCCCACATATCTCTTTGCGATAGAAACAACAAGACGCAGGTTAGCCTTGGTGAGGATTTCTTTTGCTTCCTTATCATTATTTGAAATACGGATAGCAAGATCGATTTCCTCTTCGGGAGTAAGAAGCGGCACTCTGCCGATGTCCTTAAGATACACCTTTACAGGGTCATCAATGACACTCTTCGGATCTGTGGCAATAACGGAAGAATTGTCATAATCCTTAGGCAGATCAATATCAATAGAGATATTTTCGAGAATTTCATCGCTCAAATCGTCGATGATTTCAACACCGGCACTTTCAAGCTTCGAATAAACCTTTTCCATTTCGTCCACATCAACATCAGCCTCAACAAGCACTGTGTCGATGTCAGTGGAATTAAGCTTACCGGTGGCAACGCCTCTGTCGATAAGAGCTTTAATTAATGAATTTTTTTCCTGATTGTCCATGTTTTATATATCCTTTCTGTTATATCCCTTTTTTAATTTTATCAAATAAAGCCGCATAATCTTCATCGCTCAGCTCTGCGGCAGAGACCTTCTGCTGCCGTTTCTGAGCTTCCTGCTTCATAACCTGTATACAGTCGGTACACAGCTTGAAGGTATGTCTGAGATTTTCGTTTTTCTTTATTATCTGCATAAATGTATCCATTTCCTCACTCGACATTTCCTGCGAAAAGGATGTAAGCTCCAGACATCTGTGTTCATCTATTCTTTCCGCTAAAAGAGAAAATATTCTCCTGTGAGTGTCTACTGAAAAATCCTCCTGCGTAACAGCCTCTCTGATACTCCGATAAAAATCGGGACTACGGTAAAGAACCCCCAGAAGCTGTTCCTCAGCAGTTATAGCTCTTATATTTGTAGAATTTTTCATAGCAAGCTTGGTATTACGGCTCATGGCATCCTGCTGAATCTTTTTATATTTCTGACTTTCTTCCTTTTTCTGAGTACGTCGGCGGAACTGATCAATACGTATAGCTATTTTCGTTTTATCCACCTGAAGCTCCTCAGCCAGACGTGAGGTATATATATCCTGAGCGATTACACTCGTTTTAGCTAAAACCTCAGCGGCCTTTTCGAGATATTTCATCTTACCGTCACTGGTCTGGAGATCGAAGTCCTTACGCAGTCTGACAAGCTCAAATTCTATGTCGTTTGCCGCACCGTCGATGAGACTTCTGTAACGCTCGGGGCCGTATTTTTTCAGTATTTCATCCGGATCCTTACCGCCCTCGAGACGGATAACTCTCACCTTCATACCGATAGATGAAAAAATTCCTATGGCTCTGTCCGTGGCCTTCTGTCCCGCATCGTCAGCATCATAGGAGAGGATGATTTCGTCAGTATACCTCGCTAAAAGATGCGCCATTTCGCTCGTAAGTGCCGTACCGAGACAGGCAATAACATTATCGAAGCCTGCCTGGTGCAGAGAAATGGCATCCATATAGCCTTCCACTAAAATGAGACTTTTTTCCTTGGTGCTTTTCGCCATATTCAGTCCGAAAACACCGAGACTCTTTTTGTAAACAAGAGTGTCCGAGGAGTTAATATATTTCGGCTTACTGTCATCTAAGACTCGTCCGCCGAAGGCAACCACATTACCTCTGACATCGATAATAGGCACCATTACCCTGTTACGGAAGGAATCGTAAAAGCTGACCTTACCGTTTTTCTCGCTTTTATTGGCAAGATTGGCTTCGTAAAGCTCTTCATAGCTGTAGCCCTTACCGCGCATATAGGTCAGAAGATTTCTCCATCCGTCGGGAGCATAGCCGAGACCGAAGCGGATTATAGTCCCCTTCTTAAGACCTCTTTCTTTATAGTAATCGAGACCGGCTTTCCCCTGCTCTTCGAAAAGACAGGCATTAAAAAACCGTGCTGCCTCCTTATTGATTTCGTACATTCTCTTTCTCTTTTCAGCCAGAGAATTATCGTAGCCCTCACTGGGCATCACCATACCGCACCGGTCGCATAAAAGCCTTACCGCTTCGGTGTAGTCGAGGTTTTCCGCACGGCGGACAAAGGAGATTACCTCGCCCCCTGCTCCGCAGCCGAAGCAGAAAAAGCTCTGACTTTCGGGATATACCGTAAAAGACGGTGTTTTTTCATTATGGAAAGGACAAAGACCTACAAGGTTTTTGCCACGTCTTTTAAGAGGAGTATATGATGATATTATCTGCTCTATATCGCATCTCATACGAAGCTCAGCGAGAAATTCATCGGAAAATCTCTGTGCCATTTTCACACCGTCCTTTCTGTTAATTTTTGTCAGTTTTAATTTATTATTTTTACGCTAAACGTAAACGTTGGTCGCGGATTTACCGCGGTAAAATATTTTAGGTTATCTCCGCAGAGAAAAGTGCGGAGTAATTTTTTTGCTGACGACCGATGGTCGCCCCTACGATAATCCATAAAAATGGCGGAATATCGTTACCTTTTCCGAAAGCCTTCCACGCCCGTTCTGCGTTCTGCACTCTGCGTTTAATAGTTCCATCCCTTGGGAATGAAGTAGTCGCCGTAGACCTTAAGCACATAGTCATCGGTCATACCTGCGATGTAATCACAGGCTGCTCTTTCGGCACCCTCTCTCCAAGCTATGGTTATGTATTCATTAGGAAGCTCATTCGGATTAGCTACAAAAAATTCATAAAGGGCCTGAATGAGTCTTATAGCCTTACCCTCTTCGCTTTTACAGGCAGGATTAGTATAAACCCTGTCAAACATAAATTCATGAAGCATATCAAAGGCCGACTGTATATCGCTGTCTAAGACTATTTCATCCTTTGTGTTTTCTATGGCAGACATTACGAGAGTGTTTATTCTCTGACTTTTCGTTTCCCCTAAAATCTTTCTGGCCTCAGCAGGTATATTACCCTCGGTAATTATTCCGCCTCTTACGGCATCGTCGATGTCGTGATTTATATAAGCTATTCTGTCAGCGAGCTTTACTATCCTACCCTCGAGAGTAGAGGCCTCCTCGCCCCTCGTATGACAGAGGATACCATTCCTTACTTCGTAGGTGAGATTGAGTCCCTTGCCTTTATTTTCCAGAAAATCCACCACACGCAGACTCTGCTCATAATGCTTGAAGCCGCCGGGATACACCTCGTTAAGTGCTCTTTCGCCGGCATGTCCGAAGGGAGTGTGTCCCAGGTCGTGTCCGAGAGCGATAGCCTCGGTGAGGGTTTCATTAAGAGAAAGTCCCATGGCGATGGTTCTGGCAATCTGCGAAACCTCAAGTGTATGGGTAAGGCGTGTTCTGTAATGGGCGCTGTCAGGTGCAAGAAAAACCTGTGTCTTATGCTTAAGACGTCTGAAGGCAGGACAGTGAATTATCCTGTCTCTGTCTCTCTGAAAGGCAGTTCTTACGGGACACTCCTGCTCGGGAGTCAGTCTTCCTTCGGTGTTTTCACAGAGAAAGCCGTACTCCGAGATGGTTTTTCTTTCGTTTTCCAGAGACCTGAGTCTGATGTGCGACATTTTAACACCCCTTTTTTCGTCCTATATATATATACGCAGTTTTTTTATTTTCTCCCCTAAAATTCTCCCATTTTTTTAAAAATTATATTTCGCAGAACCTTTCATCGATAACCTGACAGTCAAATCTGCCGTTCGAAACATCGATAAGCTTTGCCCTGAAGGAATCCAAAAGACCCTCAGGAATACGGAAGGTTACGGTGACATTGTCGGTAAATTCCGTATCCTCGACTATACCTCCGCTTTCACAGATGAGAGGAACTAATCTTCCGTAAAAATTATAGTCAGCGGTGGCGGTAACTATCTTGCACAAGGACATAGTGATTATTCCGCCTGAGTCTAAGGCAATCTTGGCACCGTGAGAATAGGCTCTCACCAGACCGCCCGCACCGAGCATTATGCCGCCGAAATAACGGGTGACCACCACACAGCAGTCGGTAACATCTTCCTTTAAAAGCACATCGAGACAAGGTATACCTGCCGTGCCCTGAGGCTCACCGTCATCGCTGAAGCGGCGTATTCCTCCCTCACGAAGGACATAAGCGTAGACATTATGGGTGGCATCCCAGTGCTTTGATTTTATTTCACCGATAAAGTCGAGAGCCTCCTGCTGAGTTTTAACAGGCTTTACATAGCCGATAAAACGCGACTTTTTCACGATGAATTCATCGGAGTTTTGATTTTTTATCGTTCGGTATTCGGACATCGGAGTACCTCCTCAATGCGCAATTCTCAATGCGCAATTCTCAATCTCGGAGAAAATTTAATGTAACGGATAACGACAGTCCGCCCATCAAATTTCGCCGTTTAATAAACTAATGATTCCACAGAGATAAAGAACCTCTACGGGATATTTTACGCTGTTCAGCAGACGACCGACGGTCGCCTCTTCGGTTGCAAATCCGGCGGAATAACAGCTGTTTTTATTGAAAACTTATCCCGCGCTTGCGCATTGCGAATTATTTCTAAATGAAAATAAGACGATACAAAAGCTGCATCGTCTGATTTACATAAAAAATAATTATTTGCTGAGATTGAAACGCTTATTGAATCTGTCAACACGTCCGCCTGTATCAACAAGCTTCTGCTTACCTGTGAAGAACGGGTGGCAGTTTGAACAAATATCAACACGCATATCCTTTTTGGTGGAACCTGTAGCGATCTTAGCGCCGCAAGCACATCTTACTTCTGTCTGTTCGTAGTTGGGATGAAGATCCTTTTTCATTTTGTTCACCTCTTTCGGCTCTTTGCATTATTTAACGAGTGGTATTGTAACACAAGAGAAATAAAAAATCAACATTTTTTTGAAAATAATTTTATTTTTTTACTCCACTATTATCGCCTTTCCCAGATAAAAGGAATAAAGCACAGTTTCTTTTACTGTATAATCGGTGCACAGAGACAGAGCTTTCCTGTAAAGCTTCACCTGTGAGGAATACTTTTCCCTGAATTCCTCCTCTGTTTCCAGTCTGTCTGTCTTGTAGTCCACAACCACAAGTTCACCCTTTTCTTCGAAGGCACAGTCAGCGATACCCTGAATCATAACTTTTTCATCGGAAAATTCATCGGTACCCTCGTATACTTCGTTTATCGGCACCTCTATGGTGAATTTCTTTTCCCTCATCACATTTTCACTCGAGAGCATTCTTTCGGCAAGGTCACTTTCAAAAAAACGTTCAACAGCAGAAACATTTATACCCTCTGCCTGTCTGTCGGTGATGATACCCTTTTCACGAAGCCTTTCTATCTCACCTTTTACATCACGGAAAGCCTTTTCATAATCGGCAAACTGCATAAACGAATGGGTTGCTATACCCTTCTGTGCACCCGTAAGTCCGCTGTCGGATAAAAATGACGGCATAGATGAGGCAAAGTATTCCCTGTCCACAAAGTCTTTGTCAACCTCGGAGGCTGCTCTTTTCATAAGTACGCCTGAAAGTGCCTCATATTTATATCTGAAATTCACTTTTTCTTTTATGACACGGAGAAGATTTTCGTCAGCTTCATAAGAAGACTCTTTTTTTCTGCCGTGAGAAGGCATAACATCCTCCTTTATAGAGGAAATCACTACCTTAAGAGGTGAAGGGCAATCTAAGACTATATGCTCACGACAGCCGAGAATATCACGAAGCTCTCCCGCATCGCTGTGTCTGAGAAGTGCCGTAACTATCCACTCACCCATCCCTCCTGCCGAAGAAACCAGAAAAGGAGAAATCTTTTCTTTTCTCGGATTTATGTTATCGTAACATTTTTTCAGAGTTGTTTCGAGATTATTGGTGCCGTAAACCATAATCAGTTTTTCTTTGGCACGGGTGAGAGCTACGTAAAGAACTCGAAGCTCTTCGCTCAGGCCGTCCATTCCCTTGGAAAGCTTTACTGCACTGTGGCAGACCGTGTCATACTGGTCGAAGGTGTCGATATTTCTTCTTACTATGCCAAGACCGTGCTTAAGGCTGATAAGGAGATTTTCTCTTTCGTCGGTTTTATTGAACTTGCTCCCGCAGGAGCCGAGAATACACACAGGAAACTCCAGACCCTTCGATTTATGTATAGACATTATCTTTACGGAATCTGCACTCTGCACCTGTCCGAGACAGGCAGTAAGGTCCTTTTTATTGTGCTTGAGTCTGTCGATGAAACGCACGAAGCCCGAGAGCCCCCCCGAACCCGTTTTCTCATAGGTGTCGGCGTAATCTGTAAGAAGCATCAGATTAGATCTTTTCATTCCCGTCGGGTCTACCGCATCGAAGATATTAAGTATGGCAGTATCCTCGAAAACTTCACCGATAAGATCTCTTACACATCGGCAGAGGCTCAGTCTGCGCCAATGTCTTATCTTTTCATTGAAGGCTTTAACCTTTCCGTTGCCCTTCTCCTCCTGAAGGAGAAGACAGGTATAAATATCTCCCTTTCTGCTGTCGATGCGGTACTGACTTACGTCATCGGCAGTGAAGGAAAACAGGGGTGAAAGCATCACACTCAGAAGGGGTACATCCTGTTTGGGATTATCGATAATACGAAGAAGATTAAGAGCGAGCGCTATTTCGGAAGCCTCAAGGAATGAGCCTGTAGGCTCGGTAAAGGAAGGCACGCCCATTTTACGGAAAGCATCAGCATAAACGTTACTTCTGCTCTTTGCCGAGCGCAGAAGCACGGCAAAATCTCCGTAGGTGGCTTTCCGTTCACCCTCCTCACCCTTTACGGTAAAGCCGGAGTCTATCATTTCTTTTATAAGCTTTGCTATATATCTTGCCTGGTTTTCGTCACTGCTTTCGAGAATGAGATCGCCCGTTTCCACGAAGTGAAGCTCTGCACCGAGTCGGTTTTCATCCTCATAAAAGGCAGAAGGTACGAGTCTTTCCTCCTCGTTATAATCCACGGCACCGCAGCTTTTACTCATAAGTGCATCAAAAATAAAATTGATTATATCCGTTACGCCCTTACGACTGCGAAAATTATTACCGAGAACTATTTTTGCGGGATAGTTATCTTTAATGCGGTCATAAAGGGCGTATCTCTCTTTAAGAGAGATGAAAATTTCCGGCATAGCCTGTCGGAAGCCGTAAATGCTCTGCTTTACGTCGCCTACACGGAAAAGATTATTCCGTGAAATAGCCGTAAAGAGCATATCCTGTGCCTCGTTGGTGTCCTGATATTCGTCGATAAGTATTTCATCGTAGGCTTCAGCTATTTCCTTCGCCTTTTCCGTTTTCTCATATCCGTCTTCTGTCTTTCTCACTAAAAGCTTCAGGGCTCCGTGAGCAATATCGCTGAAATCGGCGAGCTTCTTCTCCTTTTTATTTCTCGAATAAATCTCACCGTAGAGCTTGACGGTTTTAACGAGTGATTTTACGAGAGGAGCGAAAAATTCCATATCCTCTCTGAAATCCTTTTCTGAAGAAAAGAAATGGCTTTTAAGAGCCTTTACTCTTTTAGTACAGGCATCTCTTTTAAAAACGAGAGAGTCGAAAAAGCTGTCATCCTTGAGACTCTTCGGTGCTCTGCCTCTCTTTGCAGGAGCGAAGGTGAGAATAATCTCTCTTGCCTTATCCCATTCACCTCGTGAAAGACAGTCAAGACAGGCACTGAACTGCCTTCTGTCCTCGCTTACCGCATCGTAAAAAACATTGGTGTATTCCTCATTCCCCTCACTTTCCGCAAGGATGTAGTCAGCTATATCCACAGCATAGCTGAGACAATCGGAAACATAGGAAATGACGATTTTTCCGTAAATGCTCTCACCGAAATCCTTTACATTAATGTACTCGTCACAAAGAGAATCAAGCCAGAATTCTGGAAAGGGAAATGAACGGGAGTTTTCGTAGAGCTTTTTCACCGTTTCAGCTAAATAGCTGTCGTCTCTGCCTCTGAAAAGAAGCTCGGAAAGTCTGCGGAAATCCTCTCCGCCCTCATCGTACATAAAGCAGAGAGCCTCGTTCACACTGTCATTTTTTATTATTTCCAGCTCGCCCTCATCGGCATTTACCGTGTCGGGAGAAAATTCCAGAAGCTCGAAGTTTTCCTTTACCAGAGAAGCGCAGAAGCTGTCAATAGTACAGATTTTCGCCGAAGGCAGAAGCATCTGCTGTTTTATCAGATTTCTGTCCGTGGGATCTTCACGCAGAAGCTTTTCCACGGCGGCCGTTATTCTTTCGAGCATTTCATTAGCGGCAGCCTTAGTAAATGTAACGATAAGAAGCCTGTCGGCAGATGTTGGATTTTCTCTGTCCGTAAGACGCTGTATTACTCTTTCTACGAGAACTGCCGTTTTACCTGAGCCTGCGGCAGCGGAGACTACTATATCCCCTCTTCGGGAATCAATGGCATCCTTCTGATTTTCTGTCCAGCTTCTGCTCATTCTGTCTCCTCCTTTTCTGTGAGTAATTCCATACATTCATCGTGGGGTATTTTTCGTATATATCTCTTTTCGGGATTTTCCTCCAGACAGATTTCCCTGTAGTCGCACCAGTCGCACACATCCGTGTAGGACGAGCCGCAGACAGGCTTTGCGGGAATGATACCGTCCTGAATATCCTGTGCCATATTTATGATAACCTCATCCATCTTTTTACCGAGTCTTTCGAGCTGATAAAGAGAGATAAATTTACCTTTGATTTTACCGCTTCTCTTGTCAGCAGTTACGGGAATAAAGAGTCCTTTTCCCTCGGTGTCCATGTGGCTTACCATATCGTAATCATCCACTATCATGCCGTTCATCTTTCCTGCACGGTAACGGTTTTCTCTTAAAAGCTCCTCACTGTCACCTCTCGTCTCCACATTCACCGTACTCATTTTAGCGGGAAAATACAGAATACCTGCAGGGATAATGTCCTTATATTCACCCTCGCCTTTTCTCCATATAGAGATAAGATAAAGAAGCATCTGCATATTGAGGCCCTCTAAAACATCGGAAAGCTCGAAGGTTTTACCGCCTGTTTTATAGTCTACGACTCTGATGAAGCGTTTACCGTCCAAGTCCATTTTATCCACACGGTCGATAATACCTCTTATCTGCACCGTACCTTTCTGAAGCTCGAGTGTAAAAGGCTTCACATCGCCGTCACGTCTTATGGAAAGCTCGAAATCACAGGGTTCGAAGTCACTGGACGAAAACTCTCCGTGAAGTCTCTCCATAATGTCGGAGAGAACCTTTAAAAGACGGGAATAGATATAATTAAAGCGTGAATCCTTGCTGTCGCTTCCGCCCATCTTATCCTTCATATATTCCTCGAGACAAAAGCGAAGCTCCTCCTTCATCTGTTCGTCAGAGAGAGCAAGAAAATCCTTACCCCTGTATTTTTTCAGTATCAGCTCTAATACGTGATGCACTACCGTACCACTCTGTGAAGCATCCAGGGTAGCCTTTACTCTGGGCGAAGCACCGATACCGTAGCGGCAGTAGTACATAAAGGGACATTTGCTGTAGGTTTCCATCTGAGAAGCGGAGAAATACAGATCCCTTCCGAAAAGTGAGAGAGCCGTTTCCTTATCTTCGATTTCATAAGGTGCCTTATAAACAGCCCTGCTCATAGAAGTAAGAACACCGCCATACTCCTTTTTATCAGCGAAGAAGGAATAAAGAGTATTACTCTCTCTGCTGTCCTCCCGGTATTTTTCTGCCATGAGTCTGAAGGCAGATTTCTCACTTTCGATAAGGTCGGAAAGCGTTTCATTTCCTGTGACAATATTTTTAAGCTCAGGAATCATCCTTTCACAGAGAGTGATGCCTTCGCTTTTATTTCGTTTTTCATCGCCCTGCCCCGACACGCAGTAAGAAAGATACAGCCTGTCCGACGGTGAAGACAGAGCGTTATAAAGCAGAAAGCGTTCCTTCAGGCTCTTTTCCTTTACACCGTCACCCAAATCAAGACCGGTACCCTCCAGTCTGTTTTTTTCGAAGGCTGAGAAAAGTCCGTTTTCACTCTGTGTCCTCGGAAAAAGACCGCTGTTAAGACCTACCGCAAAGACGACCTTTGCCTTTTTAGTAAGCATTCTTTCGGCACTGACCACACTTACCTCGTCAAAGCCGTCCGGAAGCTTACCGAGAGTCTTTTCACCGATAACCAGCTCGAAAAGCTCACTTAATCTCTTAGGACTTACCCTTCTTTCATCCAAGGCACCTGCCATATCGTCGAGAGCTTCCATAAGGATGTCCCACACCTGCTCCTGCTCGAGGGCAAGGTCCGTGTCGCCCTCCTTCTCCAGGCTGAATGCATACTGCTTAAGGTATTCATCAATTTTATTTTCTCTGAGGAAATAATAGAGTGCTTTTATAGACTCTGAGGCGTTGCTCTCTGTGATTTTTTCACGCAGAGAGATAATGGGCAGAACTGTTTTTTCTCTTAATGCATTAAGTGTGTCAAGCTCTGCCTGTCTTTTTTCCGTAAGGCTTTCACCGAAGCCGTCGGGATTATATTTCCACTCTTCGAGCCACTTTTTACCGCTGATGTCCCACATAAAGCAGTAGTTTTCCAGCTGAGCACTTTCCACATCGGTAACACCCGTAAGATAGGTTTTAAGGTAGCGGAAGACATAATCGCTGTCGAAGCCTTCGCCACAGATTTTAAGCAGACTTCTGACTAAAATAATCAGAGGCTGATGAATAATCTCCTGTCTTTTATCCTCGAAGAAGGGGATGCCGTAGGTGTGAAAGGCACAGCGCAGCTGTCTGTCATAGCTTTCTTCATCTCTGTAAACCACAGCTATGTCCCTGCAGCGATACTCACCTGTACGAATGAGTGACTTTATTTTTCTCGCCACGGCATCACATTCCTCATAGAAATCTCCTGCCGTAATAACCGTTACATTTTCACTTCTGCCCTCATAAGCTGTAAAATCGGGCTTATATAAATTCTTTTCTATATGAGCGATGTCATCTCTGAAATATTCACTTTCACCCTTACAGATAACAGGGTCTGCCACCTGAACGTTGTATTCTCCTGCCAGCTTCATAAGCTTACGGGCAGTACGCTGAATGTAAGGAAAAGGCCCCGTGCCCTCCGTAATGTCGATTTTGTCAAGACAGAGAGTAACATAAACCTCCTCGGCCTGTCTCATCATAAGAGAAATAAGCTTTAATTCATCACAGGTAAAGGACGGAAAGCCGTCGATAACCACGGTTTTCCCCTCAAAGAAATCCTCACCGCAGAGTATCTCGTAAACCTTCGACAGTAAATCCGCATCATCGAAGGCACTCTGCGCCACCACAGCATCATAGGCACGGTAAATAAGAGAGGCCTCCTCGGTTTTTTCTCTCAGCAGTCTGTCAGTTAAACCTTCTGCACTCTTAAGAAGGTCATCGGCGGTTATACCCACATTTTTCATTTCATCGACGAAGGAGAGAAGCTTTTCGCAGAGAGCTATGTCATTTTTATGCCTCGAAAATACACGGAGTCTGTCGCTTATACTTTCCACAGCAAGTGACATATATATAAGTCTTGCCGCACCTGAAGCGACAGGCTTTTTTATGCCGCCATACAGAGAAAGAGCGATGTGAGAAAGACGGGTAAAGGAAAGCACCTCCACTCCCGAAGCCGCCTTCGCACCTAAAAGAGAAAGAATGCCCCTGTCGCTTTCGAAGGTATACTGACGGGGTACGATGAGCATAGTCTCCTTACCTTCTTTTACCCTTTCACCGAGTATTTTATGAGCGACTGTGGTCTTTCCGCTGTTTTTTCTGCCGATGATAAAATTAAGCATAATACTCTCTCCGTAAATTTGATAAATTCATTATACATTAACCCTTTTTATTTTGCAAGACAGAAAAAGGAGTGAGGGAGAATATTGGGACTGTGATTAATTCGGAATGCGAAATGCGGAATGCGGAATCGCGAGGAAGATTAAATTTAAAAGATAAAGACAGCCCGCCCATTGAATTCTGATTGACAAAAAAAGATTGCCCGTAAATAGCGGTCAGACTGAAATAAATTCAATCGCCACATCAGGCAATCTTCTGATTTTTCTTATATGCACTTCTCCAGACAATGTCAAGCATAAGCAAGTTTCAGAAACTGAAATAGGCTGCCGTATAATGCTTTTTCAAAGATAAACTTTTCGCGAATATAACACACCTGTCAACTTGGCGGTGTATCATTCGCTCATTACTGAAACCTTTCTCGCGATTGCGCATTGCGAATTGGTAATTTACGCAAAATATCTTATCAGATAAAGCACCAGCATATGTACGGGATAAAAGGCATAAAAACCGTACTGTAAAACCTTATTCCTTCCGAATCTTTTACCGCCGTAAAGCCAGATAGGAACGAGAGACAGCACAGCGAAGCCCTGTGTCGGGATTTCGAAGGCTTTACCGAACAATTCAAAAGGTATTACCTGACCCTCAAAAAAGACGATATTGATAAGCACCATACTGATAAGCTGAAGCACCCACGCAAACGGAAAATCTCTGAAAAGGTAAAACATCACCACCATAAGCACACCGTTAAAGCCGTAATCTACGAAGCCTATCACCGATGCGACTGTTATCAGCAGGAGATAAAGAAGAGACAGAGCGATGTTTTTTGCACTTCTGTCCTTTTTCAGCCTGTCGATAACCATAATAGCTAAAAGACCGAGCAGAAGAGTAAACATTACATTCTGATGATAAGGGTTAAATGTTCTGCTGCTGTAGAAAAGGTTAAAGGGTATTTCGGAGATTATGCCGAAGCCAAGCAAACGAAGGGCATACTTTTTCACATCAGAGGTACGGCAGAAGCCCTCTGCGATAAAGAAGGCAAATATAGGAAAAGCAAGTCTGCCGATATAAGTCAGCCAGTTACCGAAGGACATATATGTAGCCCAGATATGGTCGCAGAGCATTAAAGCCACGGCGACAAGCCGGAGTATTTCTTTTCTCAGACCACCGAAGGGAAGGTTGGCAAGAGGACTGTTACAGGGTAATTTTCGTTCTTTCATAGTTGTACCGCCTTTTTTCTGTTACGGATTTATTTTAACATAAGGTAAATATTTGTCAAGAGTACAAAAACACACATGTTCAGCGTTTTATTTGTTACATATTGAATTTTCTTTAATTATATAGTATAATAAAATGTATTACTTTCAGGAGATGAAGCTATGAAAACTTACCGTATACATCTTATCAGACACGCCCTTACCAAGGATAATCTCGACGGCGTTTATGCAGGCAGAACAGACTCCCCCCTCTGCACAGAAGGTATCGAACAGCTTAAGGATGCTAAGGAAAAGTATATCTATCCCGAAGCAGACTTCGTTTTTTCCTCACCCTTAAAACGCTGTACTGAGACAGCCGAAATCCTGTATCCTCATCTCAAGCCTATCGTTATGGATGGACTTACAGAGTATAATTTCGGTGAATTCGAAGGTCAGACTGCTGAGGTTCTCCATGAAAAGCAGCCGCTTTTTGACCGCTGGATAAGGGGTGAAGAGGGAGTAAAGCCTCCCTTCGGTGAAAGTAACGCCGATTTCGCTAACAGAGTCTGCACCACCTTCGAAAAGATGGTAGACGGTATCATAAAATCAGGCACTGATTCCGTGGCTATTGTTACTCACGGCGGTGTAATCTCCACCATTCTCGCTAACTTCGGCATCCCCGAGGCAGGCGTAAGTCAGTGGCTCACCCCCTCCTGCTGCGGATACACTCTTTTAGTTTCCCACTTCTTATGGATGAGCGGAAAAAAGGTCGAGGTAGTAAAAGAAATACCCGAAAATCCCGACTCAGACAAGGAAGGCAACTACTATGACGGCTGGGATTATTATCCCGACGATGACGATTTCGACATCAGCGAATACCTTAACGACTTTAATGACTGACAGGAAGAAATAATATGAATATTCTCGTTTTAGGGGACGTGGTCAGCGGCATCGGCTGCGACTTTTTACGAAAAAAGCTCCCCGCTTTTAAAAAGCTTAAAAACATAGACCTGTGCATAGCAAACGGTGAAAACTCCGCCACGGGTAACGGCATAACCCCCGACTCTGCAGAGCATCTTTTCACCAGCGGTGTGGATATTATCACCACAGGTAACCACGTTTTCAGAAGAAAAGAGATCTATGACTACTTAGACGAAAATGAATTTATCGTAAGACCCTATAATCTTGCGCCCTCAGCACCCGGCAAGGGAATGTCAGTAATAGATATGGGCAGATGCTCCGTAGCTGTCATTAACCTTATGGGTAATATGTTCAGTGACAGCTGTGATAACAGCTTCCGTGCCGCTGACAAGGCAGTAAAGGAGGCTTCGGAAAAGACAAACATTATCCTCGTCGATCTTCACGCCGAAGCCACCAGTGAAAAAAAGGCCATGGGCTTTTATCTTGACGGACGGGTGTCAGCTCTTTTCGGCACCCATACCCACGTTCTTACCGCCGACGAAAGAGTCCTTCCCAAGGGCACAGGCTACATAACCGACATCGGTATGTGCGGTGTAAAGGACAGCGTCTTAGGTGTGGATAAGGATATAGTTATTTCCAAATTCCTCACAGGCATGCCTGTCCGCTTCGACAGTGCTCACGGTGACTGTATGGTCAACGGCTGTATTTTTACCGTAGATGAAAATACAGGCAGATGCCTTTCTGCAGAAAGAGTATTCTTCGAATAAGAGGTGTTACATTATGAAAAAGCTTATATGTGTTCTGCTGTGCATTACCGTGGCCTTCTGCATCCTCTCCGCCTGTAAAAAGAATGAGAACGAGCCTTCCGAACCAACCACTGCCGAGGCTGAAACCACAGAACAGACCGTAACGAAAAAGGGTATTACTCTCGGCTATTTCGAGGATAAGGGCTTCAATCCCTATAAAACTGACAGTCCTCTTAACAGAAATCTGCTCACTCTCGTTTATGACAGTCTCTTTCTCGTCGAGGACAGCTATGCGGTATCTCCCCTTATAGCTGAGAGCTTCACTAACGAGGGAAACAAGCTTACGGTAACTGTCAAGCAGGAGCTGTATTTTTCCGACGGAAGCCTCGTGGATGCCTCCGATGTGGTCTACTCCTTCAATATGGCTAAGGACGACTCCTTTTACGGAAAGAGGCTTTCAAACATAAAATCTGCCACCGCTTCTGATTCCTCAGTAGTTTTCACTCTCGGACAGGAGGATATTTTCGCAGAGGCCTGTCTCACCTTTCCCGTAATAAGAGCAGGTGACGGCGGTGAAAAAACGCCCGTAGGAAGCGGAAGATACATCCTGAAAAAGAAGGGCGGAGACTACTACCTCAAAGCCAATGAAGCCACCACCAGAAAAGAGGAAATGACTACCGACAGAATAAACCTCGTTCCCGTGAGTGCCGACGAGGGTGAGCTTTATCTCCTTCAGACAGGCGACCTTACCTATTTCTTCGATGATTTAAGCGACGGCGAGTATACGAAAATCGGCGCAAATATGATGAAAATGCCTCTTAATAATCTCGTCTTCCTCGCCTTTAACAGTGACGGTGCTTTCGCAGACGAAAGCCTTAAGAAAGCCGTCAATCTCGCCATAGACAGGACAGGTCTGTGCGACAGTGTATACGAAGGCATGTACCGCAGAACGAAAAGTGTCTTTAATCCCGACTGGTATGCGGCCTCTGCTCTGAATGTGAGTGAGAACCCCTATAACATCAAGGAAGCAGAAAGCCTTCTGGAAAAAAGCGGATATATTTATGCCTATTCACATAATGCATACCGCTCAAAAAACTTCGAATTTTTAAAGCTTAAGCTTCTCGTCTGCAACGATACCAAGGCAAAGGTAAATCTTGCCAAAGAAATAAAGAAGTCCCTCGAAGGCATCGGCATCGGCGTGGAGCTTCACGAAAAGGAATACAGCGAATATATAAGCACTCTCAAAGACGGTGACTTCGACCTTTATGTAGGAGAAATCAAGCTTTCGCCGAATATGTCCCTTTCACCCTTTTTCTCCTCGGGTGCCACCTACGGCATCGACACTAAGGGTGTAGCGGCGAAGGCCTACTCCGATTTCACTAAGGGTGCCATCGACATCTCCACCTTCGTACAGGTGTTTGACAGCACTCTCCCCTTTATACCTCTGTGCTACCGTGACGGTATGGCATATTATTCCCGTGAGCTTTCCTACGAAGGAACCGTGAATGAATATGAGCCCTTCGGAAATGTGTACAGCTGGGAGACGTGATCTGAATGCAGAATGCAGAACGCAGAACGGGCGGGTAAGATTTCCGAAAAAAGGAAATGATATTCCGCCACTTTTATGTGATTATCGTAGGGGATGGCATCCCCGACATCCCGATATAATTTACTTTTTACCTTTTATCATCCGCTTTTCTCTGCGGAGATAACATAAAAAATATACCGCGGTAAATCCGCGACCGAAATTCCGAATTCCGCATTTATCACAAATCCACGACCATCGTTTTCCGTTCAAATAGCGGACTACCGCTAACCGTTAAATTTAACCTTCCCCCCGATTGCGCATTGTGAATTGCGCATTGCGAATTAACCCGAAAGGAGTGAGGATAGAAATGACACCTGTTCAATACATCAAGGGTGTAGGTGAAAAAAGAGCTTCCCTTTTAAAAAAGCTCGGCATAGAGACACTTTACGATTTAGTGCATTTTTATCCCCGTACCTACATCGATTTCACTTCTCTCACCCCCATCTGTAAGCTCGCGCCCGACAGCATCGGCTGTTTTTCTGCCGTAGTGGGCTATGACCCTGTAGAGCATCAGATAAGAAAGGGAATGACCGTTTACAAAACTCTCGTCACCGACGGTGAAGCGGGAGTTCACATAACTATCTTTAACAACCGTTTTCTCGCTGAGAAAATGAAGCAGGGTGAGGAGTATGTTTTCTACGGCAAGATTACCGTAAACCGAGGCTCCTTAGAAATGACAAACCCTCTCATAGAACCCTTCAGCGAGGATATGTCTATGATGCCCGTTTACCCTCTTACGGCGGGACTCACATCTAACATTCTGACGAAAATCATAAATAACGCACTGCCCCTTTATATGGAGAAAAAGGAAAGAGACTTTCTGCCCGACAGTGTAAGAAAGGAGTATTCCCTCTGTCACGAGAGCTTCGCTCTTAAAAACATCCATTTTCCGAAAAGCAGAGAGGAATATGAAATCGCCCGACGCAGACTTATTTTCGAGGAGCTTTTCATTCTTCAGGCAGGAATGAAAATGCTTCGTAAAAGAAACAGAAAGCAGACCTCGGGCATAACAGAAAAGGACTGCAGTGAGGAATTCATCTCTTCCCTTCCCTTTACACTCACAGGCGCACAGAGGAGAGTTATAAAAGAAGCTGTAGCTGATATGCAGAAAAGCGTACCTATGAACAGACTCGTTCAGGGTGACGTAGGCTCGGGTAAAACCGTAATCGCCTGCTGTCTTACTTATGTAGCGGCTAAAAACGGTCTGCAGAGTGCATTTATGGCTCCGACGGAAATTTTAGCAAGACAGCACTACGAAACGGTTAAAAAGCTTATCGGAGACGCAGGAATAACAGTTGATCTTCTGGTAGGCTCTCTTACACAGAAAAAAAAGAAGGAAGCAAAGGAGAGACTGGCCGAAGGAAAAACCGACATAATAATCGGAACCCACGCCCTCCTTACCGAGGACACACTTTTCAGCCGTCTCGGTCTCATCGTCACCGACGAGCAGCACCGCTTCGGTGTAAACCAGAGAGGCTCCCTTTCCGCTAAGGGCAGCTCTCCCCACACTCTCGTTATGAGTGCCACACCCATTCCCCGTACCCTTTCGCTTATTATTTACGGCGACCTCGACCTGTCCGTTATCGACGAGCTCCCCGGAGGCAGACAGAGGATTTCCACCTACTGTGTGGACACCTCCTACCGTCAGCGCCTTTATGCGTTCATAAAAAAGCATCTGGACATGGGACTTCAGGCCTACATCGTCTGCCCTGCCGTAGAGGAGGGAGACGGTGACCTTACCGCAGCCACGGAATATGCCGAAAGGCTGAAAAATGAGGTTTTCCGTGACTACAGCGTAGGTCTTTTACACGGAAAAATGAAAGCCAAAGAAAAAGAAAAGGTGATGGAAAGCTTTACCGAGGGCAAGACAGGTCTTCTCGTCGCCACTACTGTAATAGAAGTAGGTGTCGATGTACCGAACTCCGTCATTATGGTTATCGAAAATGCCGAACGCTTCGGTCTGTCACAGCTCCACCAGCTTCGCGGAAGAGTGGGCAGAGGAACAGAAAAATCCTACTGCATTCTCGTCAGCGATGCTCAAACCGAAGCAGCCAAGGCAAGACTTGACATAATGTGCAGAACCTCCGACGGCTTTAAAATAGCCGACAAGGATCTGGAGCTCCGCGGCCCCGGTGACTTTTTCGGTTCACGTCAGCACGGCCTTCCCGACCTTAAGATAGCCGACCTTACGGAGAATATGGACATCGTAAGAGAAAGCCGACAGGCCTGTGAAAATCTTTTCAGAAAAGATCCTTCACTTAAAGAAGAAGAAAACCGCGGCGTAAGACAGGGCATAGCACGTCTCTTCGCCACGCAGAAATATGTTACCTTCAACTAAAAAAAAGAAAGGAAAATCGCCATGAAAAAAATAGCAAGCTTTACAATTGACCACACTATATTACCTAAGGGTATGTATCTTTCCAGAACGGATATGAACACCGTAACCTATGACATCAGATGCCGCCGTCCCAACGTGGAGGAGGTTATGGAAAACGGTGCCATTCACACTCTCGAGCATCTTTTCGCCACCTTCGTAAGAAACAGCGATTTTTCCGATAAAATCATCTATTTCGGGCCTATGGGCTGCAGAACAGGCTTCTATTTCATCACGGCAGACACGCTTTCGAAATCAGATGCCATCGCTCTTACGAAGGCTGCTCTCGCCTTCTGTGCCGCCTTCGAGGGTGAGGTGCCCGGTGTTTCAGCCGAGGAATGCGGCAACTACCGCGACCATAACCTTCCCTTGGCAAAAGCCGAGGCAGCAGAAATGGTCAAGGTGCTCGAAAGCTGGACAGAGGAAAAACTTGTCTACCCCACGAAAGGGTAAAGCTGTTGAATTTTTTAAGGTTTTGTGATAAACTCACAGAAGATACTTCAATAAGATACACGGAACACGGAATGTAAAACGCAAAACGACGGTCGCCCCTACGGTATACATTTCGATCGGGCGGTAGTTCCGGGCGGATAATCACATAAAAGAGGCGGAATATCTTTTCCTTTTTCCTAAAACCTTTTCCGCCCGTTCTGCGCTCTGCACTCTGCATTTAAACAAAGGAGGTGAAACCATGGAAAACAATAAAGAGCTCTTCAAAAAAGAGCTTTCGGAAACCGTATCCTTTAATCTTAACGATACCTACTTTCTCGATGACGATGTACCTTACTCGCCCTTCTGCGGTGAGGAAGCGGCAGAGATCATCATTCCCGTCGAGGCAGAAGCTTCTTCTACCATTCTGACAGAGACAGAAGAAGCCGAAGGGTCGCAGACGATCACAGCAGTACATCCGAAGCAAAAGCCGAAGCTCTCGGAAATCGACCTTTCGTTAATTCTTTACACAGCAGAGGAAAAAATCGAATACGTGGGCGAAGAGACGATAAAGCTCTTCAGATACATCCTTTCCAAGGTTTCGCCGCTGTTCCTCATACCCTATCTTCTCATCAGCAATCTTGCCCTATCCTTATGGAAAAAGGTCAGATTACTGCCGAAAAGAGTGCATCTGAGCATTAACGATGACATAAAAAGAATCGCCCTGGAAATCAGAGCGATAACAAACGCCGCAAGGGCAGTAAAGAAAAGGAAGGCTCTCGTCTTTACCAGAGCTATGGGAAAATACTTCCTTATGTCCTTCAGAAGACACGGCCATTTCTGGAAAACCCTTCTTAACATCGCTCTGCCTGTCGCCACCTGCTTTATTATCCTGCTTACGGGCAAGGCACTGACCAAGGACAGCACCTTCGCCCTCGAGGTAATATATAACGGTAACTCATTAGGCTATATAGAAAACACAGACACCTTCGAAAAGGGACGAAGTCAGGCTCTGACTCTTCTCTCCTCCTCACAGGAAAGCGACACGGTAAATCTGAACAAACAGCCTCAGTATAAATTCAGCAGAGTAAAGATTAATGAGCTGAGTAACGCCCAGATGATAAGCGAAGGCATCATCTCCGGCAGCGGTGAAAGCTATGTCCGCGCCTGCGGTGTCTACATCGACGGAGAATTTATCTGCGCCGTAAAAAATGAGTCCGATGCAGTAACGGTCTTCTCTAAAATCCTCGCCCCCTACGAAAGCAAGGCTGAGGAAGGTACTATGGTAAGCTTCGTGGAGGAGATCGAATACGTTCAGGGCTATTATAAAGAAAACAGCGACCTCATCTGGGACACAACGAAGCTCAGCGATATGCTCTCGAAGCCTAAAGCAGAGGCAAAATACCACCGTGTCAAAAAGGGCGACAGTCAGGCCTCGGTAGCCAAGCAGTACGGTCTTACCCGTAAACAGCTCCGTGCACTGAATCCCGGTAAGGATTTCTCTGAGTTCTCTTCCATAAAAAAGCTCCTGGTCGCTGAAGAGGAAAGCTATGTCAGAGTCAAGGTTATGAAAACCCGTACTAGGAAGGTATCCATACCCTACGAAACCGTAGAAAGACAGAGCTCCTCCCTCGCCAAGGGCACCAAGAAAACTACTCAGAACGGTGCTTACGGACAGAAGGTTATCACTGAGCTTGTCACCTATATCAACGGTGAAATCTCCTACACCTCCTTCCTTTCGGAAAAGGTTACGAAAAATCCCGTGAACAAGATAGTTCTCATCGGCACTAAAACCTATTCCTCCCCTGTCTACGGCGGCTCGGTTACCTCCCGAGGCTTTACCTGGCCTACCCGCGGCGCTTACAGTATATCCTCAAGCTACGGCTACAGAAATCCGGGCATTTCCGGTTGGGGCTTCCACGGAGGTATAGATATTATCCGTTACGGCGGCTCCACAGGTATTCCAGTAGTAGCCTCTGCCTCGGGTACGGTAGTCACAGCCTACAGCGGCTGGACAGGCTACGGACACACGGTAGTTATCAACCACGGAAACGGCATCACCACCCGTTATGCTCATATGCAGCCGGGCTCCATCTGCGTAAGAGCAGGTCAGTATGTTTACCAGGGTCAACAGATAGGCCGTATCGGCTCTACAGGTAACTCCACCGGTCCTCACCTTCACTTCGAGGTGCTGGTTAACGGACGTAAGGTTAATCCGCTGAACTATGTCAGATAATTAAGAATGCAGAGTGCAGAACGCAGAACGCAGAACGGCGTGTAAGATATAATAAAATATAAAGCGACAGTCCGCCAAATCAGACAGATGATTCGGCGGACTGATTTTATTATTCTGCAAACTTAACGGGGCGGACTGTTATCAGTTTTTTACGAATACCGATACTCCGTTCTGCATTCTGCGTTTTGCACTCTGCGCTCCCTTACTCTCCTCTGCCCTTCTCGGCGGCAACCTTGAGTTTTTCTTCCTTAGGCTTAATGTCGCCGGCCTTGGTAAGAGCTATCTTGGTCATAAGAGGACCGAAGAGCTCATAAATAAGCACACCGAAGAGAACGATGTTTCTGATTATCACGCCCGTCTCACCTATTTCCAGAGCACTTATGGACATACCGAGAGCCACGCCTGCCTGAGGAAGAAGAGTAATGCCGAGATATTTTTTAATGTTCGGCTCACACTTTGCGAGGTTTGCACCGATTCTCGCACCGAACCATTTACCGAAGGAGCGGAAGATGATGTAAATGACACCGATACCCACCACGGAAAGCTCTGCGAATACGGAGAATTCGAGCTCTGCACCGCTTAAAACGAAGAAAAGTATAAACAGAGGCGCTGTCCAGCGGTCAGTCTTTTCCATAAGGTTAGCCGAGAAATCACAGACATTACAGAAGATAGTGCCGAGCATCATACATACGAGAAGAGGACTGAGACCGAACTCTACGGGACCGAGGTTGAATTTAAGCTTGGAAAGTGCTACCGCCAGAAAAATAGCCGTAACCACTATAGCCTGTCTCTTAGAGCGTGAGAAGAAATACTTTTCTGCCCATGCAAGTAAATAGCCGAGTATCGCACCTAAAATGAGAGAGAAAACTATCTCCACTATAGGATCGACGAGTACGGAATAAACATTGAATTCACCGCTTACGAGAGTTTTGGCTAAGCCGAAGGATACAGCGAAGATAATAAGACCTACTGCATCATCGAGAGCGACTATAGGCAGAAGAAGATTAGTAAGCTTACCCTTAGCCTTATACTGTCTTACGACCATAAGAGTCGCCGCAGGAGCCGTAGCCGAGGCGATGGCACCGAGAATGATGGCAGAGGAAAGAGGAAGCTTTTCTTCGCCGAGAATAAAGTGAAGTCCCACCAGAGCCGCATCGACGACCAGAGTGGTAAACACTGCCTGTAAAATACCGATAATGGTAGCTGCCTTACCTGTCTTTTTCAGCTGCTCGAGACGGAATTCGTCACCGATAGCGAAGGCGATAAAGCCAAGTGCCACATCGTTGATTATGCTCATCGCGCCTACCTGTTCGGTAGATACGAAGCCGAAGCCGTCGATACCGAGTCTGCCGAGGCAGTAGGGACCGATAAGTATACCTGCTATAAGATAACCCGTAACTGCGGGAAGCTTAAGAGGCTTTACTACTCTCGACATGAAAAGACCTGCACTCAGAGCGATTGCTATTGATAAAAGAGTTTCCATTTTTTATTCCTTCTTTTTTTATAAAATCCAAGAATTTATTATAGTTTTGCGTAAAGACAAAGTCAATGATTATATTGACGAAAAATATGTTCTTTTTCACCGTGAATTTATATATTATTTTACTGCATAAAGGCAGAAAAAATCTGTTGATTTTAAAAGAAATTTATAGTATAATAAATGTGACCTGACATAAAGACGGTTTTTACCCTCTGAAGATAAGGCAACAGTAAATAATTCGGAATGCGGAATTCGGAATGCGAAATCGCGTAGAATGTTTCAACAAGAAACAAGCTACAGCCCGCCCCTTAAAGGCGAATCGATATATGCTGAATTGTTGCATAACAAAAATAAAAAACATCCTGCTTTGTTCGGCGGATGCCCTTTTCCTCTTTGCGAAGCTTTGCCCGCGATTGCGAATTGTGCATTGCAAATTGCGAATTTCTTAACCTGGATTCTGTTGCCATACCCTTTAGTCGGGTGTGGCTTTTTATTTTTACAGGAGGTATTTATGGAAACAAGAGTAGCGGTTATGAGCATCATCGTGGAAAAAAGCGAAACGGTGGAAAAGCTCAATTCACTTCTGCACCATTACGGAGAATACATCATCGGAAGAATGGGTATTCCCTACAGACAGAAGAATATAAATATAATAAGCATCGCTATTGATGCGCCCCAGAACACCATTTCAGCTCTTTCGGGGCAGATAGGAAGACTGGACGGCATCAGCGTCAAGACAGCTTATTCAGGTGTGATGTCCTATGAATAAGCGTATCAGAGAGCTGACAGAAAAGCTTATTACCTCTCACAGCCTCACGGAAGGTGAATACAGAGAGCTTATCGACCTTCGTGACGAGGAAAGCTCTCTCCTTCTGCTGAAGGAGGCAGTGAGGCTCAGAAAAGAGATTTACGGTGACAGAGTGTTCATAAGAGGTCTCATCGAGGTCAGCAATATCTGTAAAAACGACTGCTATTACTGCGGTATACGTAAAAGCAATAAAAGCTGTGACAGATACCGTCTGAGTAAGGACGAAATTCTCTCCTGCTGTAAGGACGGCTACGCCCTGGGCTTTCGCACCTTCGTTATGCAGGG
>JAZUOC010000301.1:0-2963 GCA_045604465.1 Acutalibacteraceae bacterium | reverse complement strand
GAGATGCACGCTGACGCGTGATGAGATACAGCCCATAGGGGCTGATGATATACACCGCACTTCGCGCGGTGATGATATACCAAGCCTGCGGCTTGGATAAAAAAAGAAGTAACTTTCGGTAGACAAAAGTTACTTCTTTTTGGCGCGCTGTAAGGGACTCGAACCCCTGACCTACTGGTTCGTAGCCAGTCACTCTATCCAGCTGAGCTAACAGCGCATTTGCTTTTGCCAAAGTATATTATCACAAATGAGTGCCGTTGTCAATGATTTTGAGAAAAAATTTTATTTATTTGACTGCCTTTATAATTGATATTTGCTTTTCTTTGTGATATTATCTTTTTATAAAGAGAAAAGGAGAGACGGCATAATGAATATATGGCATGACATTAATCCCGAAAGAATAAACGTGGAAAAATTCGACGCGGTAGTAGAAATCCGTAAGAGAAGTAAAATGAAGTACGAGCTCGACAAGGAGACAGGTCTTCTGCGTCTGGACAGAGTTCTGCACACATCCACTCACTATCCTGCTAACTACGGCTTTATTCCCCGTACCTATGCTCCCGACGGTGACCCGCTGGACGTGCTTATTCTCTGCTCTGAGAGAATCGTTCCTATGTCGCTTGTCGAGTGCTATCCCATCGGCGTTATCACTATGCTGGATAACGGCGCAGCCGACGATAAGATTATCGCTATTCACAGCGGTGACCCCACCTATAACAGCTATACAGATATTAGTCAGCTTCCTAAGCATATCTTCGACGAGATGGTGCATTTCTTCTCTGTTTATAAGATGCTGGAAAATAAAACCACGGTTATCGATGAGGCTAAAGGTGCCGAGACTGCAAAGGAGATCGTGAAGGATTCTATCGAAAGATATAAAGAACTTTTCGTAGGAGACAAATAAGATGAAGCTTATTATGCCCTCATACTGCACTGCCTTTAAATGCTCGGCAGACAGCTGCAGCGATAACTGCTGTATCGGCTGGGAGATAGACATAGATGATAAGACTGCGGACTTTTACTCGGAAGTTAAAGGTGATTTTGGGGCAAGACTCAAAGAAAGTATCGTTCACGGTGAGTGCAGTTCCTTTGTTCTGAAGGGTGAACGCTGTCCTTTTCTTAATGAGAAAAATCTCTGCGAGATTATAATAAATCTCGGTGAGGAACACCTCTGTCAGATATGCACAGACCATCCCAGATATTACGAGTGGTTCGGTGAAATTAAAGAAGGCGGAGTGGGGCTGTGCTGTGAGGAAGCGGCGAAGCTTATTCTGACGGCGGAAAATCCGACTGAGCTTACGGAAAGTGAAATCTCCGACGTAGACAGCGATGAATTAGATGAAGGACTTTTTGAACTTCTTTATGAGGCAAGAAATATAATTTTCTCTCTTCTTATGAAGGAGTGCGGCAGTATAAAGGAAAAAGTTACGGAGATGCTTTCCTTTGCAGAGCAGTTACAGGAAAATATCGATAACTATAATGACATTATCCCCGAAAACTATGAGGTCATTACTGAAGATGAAGGTGATATGCTTTCAGTGCTTGAAAGTCTGACTTACTTAGATCCTATTGACGGGAAGTGGACGGGTTATCTTGACCTGCAGATCAGTACTTACAAAGCTACGGAAAACGGAGAAGATATTACACTTTATCAGCGGAATCTTCTTATCTATTATATATATCGGTATTTTCTCAAGGGTACTTTCGATGGTGAAATTCTTTCAAAGGTGAAGCTTGCTTGTGTCAGTACAGCGGTTATTTCTTATCTTGTCAGCAGAGGGAAAGCCGACTTCATCGAAGCTGTAAATGTATGTAAGCTTTTTTCTAAGCAGACTGAGTACAGTCAGGAAAATATAGATATGCTCTGTGAGGCATTTTATGAAAAAGACTTTTTTAAAAGCGGAAAAATAATCGGTCTTTTCTGACCGGAAAGGAAATAATAATGGCAGATACTGTTTATAAGGATATAAGAAAAAAGCACGGACTTACCCGTGATGAGGTCTGTGACAAGGCTATGGAAATGGGGATACCCCTTCAGCCGGAGAGACTCGAAAGAATAGAAAACGGCAAATACCCCATAAATCCTGAAGAGGTGCTTCTTCTTTCAAAGGTTTACGGTGAGCCGACACTCTGTAATTATTATTGTTCTAAGGAGTGTCCCATCGGAGAAAAGTATGTGCCTGAGGTCAAGATCAAGGATCTGGCACAGATAGTTCTCGAAATGCTTGCTTCTCTTAACTCGATGAAAAGCAGTCAGGAAAGACTCATAGAAATCACCGCCGACGGAAAAATCGACGATGATGAAATAAAGGATTTCGTTTTCATTCAGAATGAACTGGAAAGAATCTCCATAACCGTAGAAACACTTCAGTTATGGGTAGAGCAGATGCTGGCTGATGAAAAGATTAATTTAGAGAAGTATAATGAGATAAAGAACGGATGAACACAGCCTCCCTTGATTTCAGGGGAGGTGTCAATCTCCGATTGACGGAGGGGTATCATGTTAAAAACACAGAAAGAGACATAAAATGGATAATAAAAACTATAATTATTTTTTAACTGAGACAGCTCGGGAGCTTCGCAAAAATATGACACCACAGGAAAGACACTTGTGGTATGACTTTTTGAAAAATTATCCTGTAAGGTTTTACAGACAAAGACCCATAGGCTCTTATATAGCGGATTTTTATTGTGCGAGGCTTGAATTAATAATTGAAATTGACGGTAGTCAGCATTATACAGAAGAAGTAAAAAATTATGATGATAACAGAACGAAAGCCTTTAATAGATTTGGCATAGATGTTATACGGTTTTCTAATTATGATGTGAATACTAATTTTGAGGGTGTGTGCACAGAGATTGACAAGGAAATAAGTAAGCGATTGAATGTAGAGACCTTGTTGCGATAGTGTATACCCCTCCGTCACACTGCGTGTGCCACCTCCCCTGCAAGCAAGGGAGGC
>JAZUOC010000300.1:0-3849 GCA_045604465.1 Acutalibacteraceae bacterium | reverse complement strand
AGGAGAGAGAATCTGTCTTACGCCTGAGGGCTTCCTTCTTTCGAATTCGATAATATCTGATTTATTATATTGAGCGAACACAGGGGACGGTTCTGTGTTCGCTGATTAAGGTGGTGTAACTATGATTTTTAAAAAATACGGTCTTGTGCTGGCAGGCGGTGGCGGAAAGGGTGCTTATCAGATAGGTGCCTGGAAGGCTCTGCGTGAAATGCGTGTTTCCTTCGATGCTATCGCAGGTGTTTCTATCGGCTCTATTAACGGTGCGCTTATTGCTGCGGGAGATATGAATAAGGCTATCGAATTCTGGCATAATGTTTCTGTAGAAAAGGGTATCAGAATCGAAAATGAGCTCGTAGATCCGGAAAATCTTTTCAGTAAGAAAAACTGGAGTGTTCTGTTCAAGGAATTTCTGAAAAACGGCGGCTTCGATGCTTCACCTGCTGCAGATTATATCAAAACCTACGTAGACGAAGACAAGGTAAGAAAGAAAAAAATTCCTCTCGGTATCGTTACGGTGCATCTTTCACAGAACGCCACTCCTTTAGAAATTTTCGTCGAAGATATTCCTCAGGGGGAATTGGTTGATTATCTTCTGGCCTCGTCTAACATTCCTTTAGCCACTAACATCGGTCCGGAGGGCGAAAAATTCCTCGACGGCGGTGTTTACGATAATACTCCCGTGATGACTCTGAAAAAGAGAGGCTATAATAAGCTTATCGTTATCGACATTTCAAATATCAAGGGTGTGGCCCATAATCTTAATTTCAATAATTCACATGTAGTATATATCCGTCCTTACGATCTTGACGATCTCGGCCCTTCCTTCGACTTCAGCGGGACTATGATCGACAGAAGGATACAGCTCGGTTATCTTGACACGAGAAAAGCCTTCGGTCATCTGTCGGGGAATATTTACTATTTTACTCCCGATGTTTTCGAACAGATGGTAGCACAGTACGGTGCTGATGCTATTTATGAGCTGGAAGAGCTTGCCCATAAATTAAAGGTGGAGAAAATCTGTATTTACGGCAAGGAGGAGTTCTTTTCCGCTACTAAGTCTGCCTTAGAAACGGCGAAAGCCGAGGAAGCGGAAAAACCACAGGAGTCACAGAGCGTAAAGGATGGAGAAAGCACCTTCGACTGGAATGATATAAAAGAAAAATGGAATCAGCTCAGAGGAAGAAGTCAGAGAAAGGATTTCGAGGAGTACGCCGAGGCTATAGCAGTTCTCGATTCAGCGGTAATGTAAAAACTTTCCTGTCGGAAAATTTGCCGAAACTATTGACAAAAGGGAAAAACTGATATATCATTTTCACATAATATTTTAAACCGATGAGCGAGAGTAGTAACATTGTCGGAAGCTTACAGAGAGCTGTGAACGGTGGGATGCAGCAGGGAAAGACAGTGCGAATGGACTTGTGAGGGCGATGCCGAAAAATGCAGTAGGTGTCGACGGAGACTCTGCCGTTATTCTGAGAGCGTATGTCAGTACGTGAAAAACCATTAAGGTGGCGACAGGCTTCTGTTCCTTTGTGGAGCAGAAGTTTTTTATTATTCTAAAGGAAGTGTCAGTTATGTATTATTCGGGCGAGCGATGGCGTAGCTTACAACAGCACCGCATTACCGTCATATATGGTATCTCCCGCGTAAGGGGAAAAGAAAATACCATACTATAATATATATAAACAGAATAAGGAGATTTTAAAATGAACACAAGCTATAAGAATTTCGATAATTACCTCAAACAGTATCCCGATAAAAACGGTTACTTCGGCGCTCACGGCGGTGCATTCCTTCCTCCCGAGCTGGAGCCTGCATTTAAGGAAGCAGACGATGCCTATGAGGCAATCTGTCAGTCGGCTCAGTTTATTTCCGAGCTTCGCAGAATCAGAAAGGAGTTTCAGGGCAGACCTACTCCGGTATATCACTGTGAAAGACTTTCAAAGCTTTTCGGAAACTGTCAGATTTATCTCAAGCGTGAAGACCTTAATCACACAGGCGCTCATAAGCTCAACCACTGTATGGGTGAAGGTCTTTTAGCTAAGTATATGGGTAAGAAGAAGCTTATCGCAGAAACCGGCGCAGGTCAGCACGGTGTAGCTCTTGCCACAGCAGCAGCATACTTCGGCATGGAATGTGACATTTATATGGGCGAGGTTGACATCGCTAAGCAGCATCCCAATGTAATCAGAATGAAAATGCTCGGTGCCAATGTTATTCCCGTAACCCACGGATTAAAAACTCTTAAAGAGGCTGTTGACGCTGCCTTTGAAGCATATCTTAAGGAATATGATCACGCCATTTACTGTATCGGTTCGGCTCTCGGTCCTCATCCCTTCCCGAAAATGGTAAGAGATTTCCAGGCTGTTATCGGCATTGAGGCGAGAGAGCAGTTTCTCGAGATGACAGGGCATCATCCCGATGCAGTGTGTGCCTGTGTAGGCGGCGGCTCGAACTCTATCGGTATGTTCGTTCCCTTCCTTGCCGATCCCGTGGATATCATCGGTGTAGAGCCTCTGGGCAGAGGTGAAAAGGTGGGTGACCACGCCGCTACCATGGCATTCGGCACCAAGGGAAGACTTCACGGCTTCGAAAGCTATCTTCTCCAGGACGAAAATGGCGAGCCTCTTCCCGTTTACTCTATCGCCAGCGGTCTCGATTATCCCGGTGTAGGTCCCGAGCACGCTAATCTCCGTGATATGGGCAGAGTACAGTACGACACTATCTCCGATGAGGAGGCTATGGAGGCATTCTTCCTTCTGTCAAGATATGAGGGAATCATCCCCGCTATCGAATCCTCTCACGCAGTAGCTTATGCTATCAAGTATGCCAAAGAGCATAAGTCGGGCTCTATTCTCGTTTCCCTTTCAGGCAGAGGAGACAAGGATATCGACTATGTTTACGAGCAGTACGGCTGCGGTGAAAAATTCATGGAAAAGTATGAGAAATAAAAGCTCTCTGTTTTCGCAGAGTAACAATCACTTTTTAATAAGCTCTCCCGAGATTTTTCGGGAGGGCATTTTTTATAGTTTACAATTCATATACAAATTACACAAAAAGACATAAGATTTTTCTAACATCAGAATCGAAAAAAACAAAAATCCATATTGATTTTCCTTACTGTTTTGAATTATAATAAAAGTGTGTAATTATAGGGGTGGTGTACCCCTTTACAACGACAAACGGTAAAATCATCTTCGGTCAAAGCACAAGGAGGTCAGTTGTGTTCGGAGGATTTTTTATCGGATGTTACCACTTTAAATCGGGTAAACCCGAAAATTCATGAAACACTTTAAGGTGTTTCAAATATCTCAAAAGGGGGATAAAAACAAATATGAAAAAGAATTATGTAAGAAACATGAAGAAAACCTTGTCAGTATTTATGGCAGTGCTGATGCTTCTGAGTGCATGGGTATTTGTTGCACCTGAAAAGGCCGATGCTCTTAGCGGTACTTATTACGGTAAGCCTGAGATAAACGGCAGTCATTTTAACTCAGGAACAACTGCACAGTATAATACTCCTGTTTTCAACGGTACTCTGGACCGTTGGTTCAAATGGCAGAACGGTGATGACTGGACCACAGTTTATTATCCGTCGCATATTTATCTCGATAAAAAAGAATCTCTCCAGAGTGCAGGCTACTATATGAATGTTCAGTGGCACTTCGGTGACGGTTCCAAATACCGTATTCTTCTCGGTGCCAATGTCTGGGGCGATAACAGTGCCTTCGATTCATACGGTGACGGTAGAATCAATACCATGAATAATGTCTTCGACAGCTATTCTGTCGATGCATCCTGTACAGACTATTACTATACATACGGCGATGGCGGTCTGTATAACGGCGG
>JAZUOC010000299.1:0-4802 GCA_045604465.1 Acutalibacteraceae bacterium | reverse complement strand
GCACCTGCCTGCCATTGCTCATGAGTGCGGTATCGCCCTGTCTCTGGACATCTCCAATGGGATTTCCTCCCGTACCCCCAACCTGTGCCACCTGGCTCCTGCCGGTGAGACCTACATGGAGGATCTGGATCAGGCCGGCGGTGTTCATGCTGTCATGAAGGAACTGACCAAAAAGAACCTGCTGGATACCAGCGTCCTGACTGTCACCGGAAAGACTCTGGGCGAGAATCTAGAGGGTGTAGTCAACCGTGATCCCGAGACCATTCGTCCCATCGAGAATCCCTATTCCGCTGACGGCGGTATTGCCGTGCTGAAGGGCAATCTGGCTCCCGACGGCTGTGTGGTCAAGCGCTCTGCAGTGGCTCAGGAAATGATGGTTCACACTGGCCCTGCCCGTGTGTTTGACAGTGAAGACGATGCCATTGAAGCAATTTATGCAGGCAAGATCGTGGCCGGTGATGTGGTCATCATTCGCTACGAAGGTCCAAAGGGCGGTCCCGGTATGCGCGAGATGCTCAATCCCACCTCGGCTATTGCTGGTATGGGCTTGGACAAGGAAGTGGCGCTGATCACCGATGGCCGTTTCTCGGGCGCTACTCGTGGTGCTTCCATCGGTCACGTTTCTCCCGAAGCGGTAAGAGGCGGTCTTATTGCTTATGTACAGGACGGAGATATTATTTCAATTAACATTCCCGAATATAAAATCGAGCTTCTCGTTTCCGATGAGGAACTCGCAAAGAGAAAAGAAACCACTGTCATTAAAGAGAAAACGGACATCAAGGGCTATCTCAGACGCTACGCAAAAATGGCTAAATCAGCCGACAAGGGTGCAATCATCAACGAATTTTAAAGAGGGTTTATATGAATACGAAATTAAAGTCTGTGGCTTTAAAGCTGTCTGCTCTCACTGTTTTCAGAAGCGTTCTCGACACGAAGGAAATGTCGGCATTCATCCGTTTTCTTTCCTGTGAGGGTGACTTAAGAGATAAGCTCGGCCTTTACGGTGAATTTGTTTATTCACTTGCTCCTTACGGTAACTCCTTTTCTGAATTTCTGAAAAAGGCAGTTTGTGAGGATGAAAACATCTACATAGTTTCGAAGGCGAAGAAAAAGGATATTCCTGCTTCTGTGGAGAAAAATCTGGGTGAGGAGCTTTCTCTTTTCACACTTTTAAGTGAGCTTACTCCCGAAGAGCTTTTCGAGGGCGAGAACTATGAGGGTTATATTCCTCTTTTCGAAAATGAAAAGACAGATTTTACGGCTCTTTATAAGGAACGAACTGAAAATGTGGATACCCTTGGCTACGGCATTTTCGCTTCAAAGGCCATGTTTAAGGTCGAGGACGGACAGATAGTTCCCGTAGACTCGGCTGATGAGATTTCTCTTGACTCTTTCGTAGGCTATGAAAAGGAAAGAGAGACCGTCGAGGAAAACACTGTGGCTCTTTTAGAGGGCAGAGACGCTGTCAATGTGCTTCTCTGCGGCGATGCAGGTACGGGTAAATCCTCCACGGTAAAAGCTCTCGTAAACCACTACTTTTCTTACGGCTTAAGGCTTATCGAAATCAGAAAGGATCAGCTTTTCTCTCTTTCGCACATAATGGGTAAGATAGCCGACAATCCTCTTAAGTTCATCATCTTTATCGATGACCTTTCCTTCAATAAAAACGACGACTGCTTTTCTATGCTTAAGGCGGCGCTTGAAGGTTCAGCTTCAGCCAAGGCTAAAAATGCACTCATTTATGCCACCAGTAACCGCAGACACATCGTTAAGGAAAGCTTTTCCGACAGAGGCGGAGACGACATACACCGCAACGATACTGTTCAGGAGCTTCTTTCTCTTTCTGACCGATTCGGTCTTACGGTATATTTTCAGAAGCCGAATAAGATTCTTTATCTGGACATTGTTCACGCTCTGGCTCAGAGAAAGGGTATAAAGGCGGATGAAAAAGAGCTTGATATAAAAGCTGAGGCTTTCGCACTGGCAAAAGGCAGCCGTTCACCGAGAGTTGCAGAGCAGTTTATTAAAAATTTAAGATAAAAAAGGAGATATTACTATGATTAAGAAAATTTCTACAGACAAAGCACCCGCCGCCATCGGCCCCTATTCACAGGCTATTCTCTGCGGTAATATGCTTTACACCTCAGGCCAGCTCGGTATGAACCCCGCAAACGGCGAAATCGAAGGTAAGGACATTACTGAACAGGCTGAACAGGCACTGCAGAATTTAGGTGCTATTCTCGCTGAAGCAGGCACATCCTTCGACAACATCGTAAAGACTACCTGTTTCCTCGCTGATATGGCTGATTTCGCAGCATTCAATGCAGTATACTCCAAGTATATTAAGAATGCTCCCGCAAGAAGTTGTGTGGCTGTAAAGACCCTTCCCAAGGGCGGTCTCGTAGAGGTTGAGGCTGTAGCTGTGGTAGAATAAAAGCTATAGATATTAATTAAGGCTGTCATTTCCGACAGCCTTTTTATATTTATAACTTGCAAAACAGAGGGAAAAAGAATATTATAGTAATATCTGAAATGAAAAGAGGTTTTAGCTTGAACCGTAACCATCTTAAGCTCATCGCCTGTCTTTCTATGCTTATCGACCACATCGGTTATGTGCTGTTTCCCGAAATACAGGCTTTTCGCCTTATAGGAAGGCTCGCTATGCCGATTTTTGCCTTCTTCATCGGTGAAGGCTGTGTTTATACGAGAGACAGAAAAAAGTATTTTTTGAGGCTGTTTGTACTCGCTCTTATCTGTCAGACGGTGTATATCGGTGAAAGCATCATAACGGGAAGCGGCAGAGGTCTTTATCTGAATATACTTTTCACATTTTCATTTTCAGTTATTCTCTGCAGGGTGTTTCTTCGGCTCGATAAGGATAACAGCTTTAAAAACAGAGTAATCTTTATTTTTACCGTTGCAGCTTTCTGGGGTATGGATTTTCTCTTTGACCGTATTTCAGAGACTGCAGACGTAATTATACATCTCGATTACGGCATAGAGGGAATAATCCTTCCGCTTTTTGCTGTAGTCAGCAGAGATAAAAAGAAAAGACTTCTCTTCTTTGCTGTCGGGATTGCCTTTATGGCAGAAAGGATTTACGGCTTCGGAACACTGCCTTTTATCTTCGCGATGCTCTCCGTTCTGCTGCTGTGCTTTTATAACGGTGAGGGAGGAAAACGGAACCTTAAATACTTCTTCTATCTTTTCTATCCGGTACATCTGGCAGTGATTTACGGAGTAAATATTCTTATAAATCTATAACAGAAAGAGCAACCTTTTTACGGGTTGCTCTTGATATTTTAAAGAGTTTTATCTGTGAATTCTGATGGCGGTTACAGAGTACATAGGTGCGGTATAGTTGAACTTTTCACCGATACCTTCGATGGTGAATTCTTCCATCACGCAGTCTTCCGCAGCACCGAGAACATTATCGTTATTAAGACTGTCGCCTGCCACCTGGCTGACTGTAGCGGTAGATTTAACATCGCCGAGGTTAGCTATATCTATGGCGAAGACTCTGTCTTTTTCCGTTACGTTGACGAGCTTTATGATGATGTCGCCTGTTTCTTCGTCTTCGGAAACTACCTGATATGCTTCTGCCTTTGTGCCGTTATCTGCAGTGTATTCGAACTGAAGCTCACCGTCGATATAACCCTTGATGTTTATACCGTCCACGACGATTTTGATTTCATAGGTTCTGCCTGTTTCTACGGTGAAGTCTGTTACAGTTTCGGGAATGGCACCTGTTTTCACACCGTTTTCCATTATCTGAAGAGCAGATTTCGTGTTACTCCATCCGCCGATGTTCCAGAAGAACATATTCTGCTCATCCTCGATAAGGAAGGGGATGTAGAAGCCTTCTCCACCGTCTGTTTTGGTGGCTTCGAAGGTGTAGGTGTAGTCCGACCAGTCCTCTTTACCGAAGAAGGCTGCCGCACCGAGCTCGCTGTAAGGATGCCATGTGTTAGTCTGTGAAAGCTTGCCGCCTTTGATTTTCCAGTTACCGTCCGTTACCTGCTTCCAGTCCCACCAGAAGTTAGTGGAAAGAGCGAAGCCGTCTGAGGCAAGAGTTCTTCCTGTTTTGGTGTCTGTTACTTTAACGTTGTCGAACTCTGCCGCTGTCCACCATGTGCCGAGTCCAACCTTGCCCTTAAGGGTTTCTGCGGGAATTTCAGCGCCTGTAAGCTCAGAGCCGAGGATAGTGTCGCCTACATTATTACCGAAGAGCTTCTGTACATAGTAGTTTATAGAGCCTGTGGAAAGGTGATTATTGAACCAGATAAGGTCGGGTGCCCAGTGAGTAGCGGTAAGGTTACCGAAAAGGGGAGCGTAAGCCGCCATTTCGACGATGTCACCGTTTCTTTCGATGCCTGTCATATATGCCGCTTCAGCGAGGGCTGCTTCGAGTCTGTTTGACTGAGCCGCATATTCACCGATAAATACCTTTATAGCACCGCCGTAGTGGGTATCTGTCATACCTGCGATATCTCTTGAGTAGTTTTCGGGATCGTAATGGTCAGCGTTTTCGAGGAACCACTGAGGAGTGTTATAGTAGTGATGGTCTGTAGCCGCTGCGAAATCCTTTATGTCTGTGATGCCATTTTCGTTTACATAATCCTTTGCGAATTCGTATGAGGGCAGATAATTAAGACCGCTTGTTGCATCGTCTGCACCCGCTGAATAGATAAGCTCTATACCCTCATAAAGAGCGGGGTTTGCCTTCTTGGCAGCATTGAAGTATCTGAGGAACTCTACATATCTGTCATAGTATACCTTACCTTCCTGCTCGTTACCGATGC
>JAZUOC010000298.1:0-5262 GCA_045604465.1 Acutalibacteraceae bacterium | reverse complement strand
CTCGGCGCTCCAAGCCGATAAAGCGATTTTGGGTACCGCAAGAGTCACGTGGCTAGTTTCAGGTACTAGTGAAAGCGATTTCATGTGGGTTCAAGTCCCATCGTCTGCACCAAGCTGTCTTGAAAGAGATTTCAAGGCAGTTTTTTCTTTTGCGGAATTGGCAGCATCGTCACCGAAGCGCTCCCTGTGGGAGATGAAGCGAGGTGAGGATGGCGCAGCGGTCAAAATCGCTCGGCGCTCCAAGCCGATAAAGCGATTTTGGGTACCGCAAGAGTCACGTGGCTAGTTTCAGGTACTAGTGAAAGCAATTTCATGTGGATTCAAGTCCCATCGTCTGCACCAAAACTGTCCCGAAAGAGATTTCAGGGCAGTTTTTTTAAGCGAAAAGCTCACATAAATCAACACACCTGACAATCACTAATGAACCACCGTCAGATGTGTTTTATTTTTACTCTATCTTTCCCGATACCTCCCAGCCTACTACCTCACAGTCACCGTCATCAAAGGTTTCAAATACCGGTTTATAGATATTTCCGTCACTGCCTTCGGCGTATCCGTCATAAACGAAAAGTACTGCTCCGTTTTCTATTCGCGCTGTATATAAAGGCTTTAATATTTCTGTTTCTCTGAACATACACATTCTCCTTTATTTTTCATTTTATTACATAATACATTATTTCACTGCTTAACGCAATGCTTATTTTGTCGTAATGTGTCGAAAAATAAAATAATTATACAATATATGTCTATATATCGGAACAAATCTTGAAAATGCTTTTCAAATATGATATTATTTTCTAAAGAAAGAAGGTTGATATTATGTATCCTACTCTGGGAAACACAGGAATTAAAATGTATGATTTGCTGAACGCTATAGCAGCCCTTGTGGTGTTTATTTATAATATTTCCAACCTGAACAATAAAAACAATGAGCTAAGCAAATTTTTTTCAACTATTCCGAATCGGATTCAGAAGAAAAATAAAACATCTGTTTTTTCAAAGCCAAAAACCTGGTTATTGATCGAGACTGTTTTTATCTCTTTTATTCAGTTTGTTTTTCTTGCCGTGTATATCCACACAGAGTTCGGGTTAGCGGTTCAGACCCCGCCGAATTATTTCGGAACTTTGTTTTTCAAGCCTATAATGCTATGTATTATTTTTTATATAATCTCAACAAACCCTCTCAAGAAAATGGATCTGATTACTCCTGCATATCCTTTAGCACTTATTTTTGCAAAGCTCGGCTGTTTTTGTTTAGGATGCTGCAACGGTTTCGAGTGTTCATGGGGACTTTATAACCACGAAAATATGGCATACGAATTTCCGGTACAGTTATTAGAAGCCGGATTAGCACTTTCACTCTTTTTATTTCTTATCCGGTATAAAAAAAGGGCAAGAGAAGGCACTTTATTCCCTATCTATCTCATTCTGTACAGCGTGACACGTTTTTTCAGTGAATTCACCAGAGCAGAATACACAAAATATGGTCCCCTTAAAGCTTACCAGGTTATATGCATCATCGGTTTAATAGTCGGCGTTGCAGAATTGCTTATCGCTTTAAAGTTTTCAGAAAGAATTAAATCTTTATTTGACAGAAATATCACGCCTTGGAAAAAAGAGAAAAATATTATTCACCATAAAAAGAGATAAAATCTTCTATGAACAGAGCTTATGTATATTCTGACATCTTAGCGCTGTAAACTGACTTCGTTTTTTGCGGAGTCAGTTTTTTTGATGCAGTAAATATAATTACTGAAAACCGTCGGATTGCCATTATTTAATATAAACAGAAATGCCCCGTGCCGCATAGTTCGCCAATCCGCTTTTTTTAAAAAAAGTCCGGACCTCTTACAATCATAGAGGTTCGGACTTTCAATTTCAGCGATACGGCTCAGAATGAACCGCAGTCGTGCAGGTATACCTTAAGTAATTATTCTATTTCTGAAAGTCTCTGTCTGAACTCTTCGATCTTTTCCTTTGGGTACATCTTGCTGAGAAACACCATAGCCATATTAGGTGTGAAGCCCATGGCAAGAGCCATATTCTTCATAGGATGGTTTACTAAATCGGGACATAGCTCGTCAACGATTTTCATAACCTCAGGATCCTTCAAGAGTACACTTAACTTTGTGTCAAATGAATATTTTGCCTTTGTTCTTTCTCCTTTTTTAAATATTTATATTACAATACAAATTTACGGTAAAGCTTATACGGTATTAAACACTACACTTTCTTACAAACTCATCGAAAAGCCTCTGCTGAAGAGGATCTTTTTTACTCATATGCTCGGGATGCCACTGTACACCGAGGCAGAACGGATGCTCCATAAGCTCTGTAGCCTCGACGAAACCGTCCTCGCTGACGGCAGAAGCAATGAGATTTTCTCCTACAGCCTCTATCGCCTGATGATGTAAGCTGTTTACTCCCACTTCATTTTTTCCGAAGATATTATAAAGCACCGAGCCTTCACTGACGCTTACCTTATGCACAGCCTTAGCTCTTCTGAGGAAATCGGAATGACTGCATTTTCTTATATCTGCTATATCCTGATAAAGTGTACCGCCGCACAGAATATTAAGCAGCTGAAAACCTCTGCATATACATAAAACAGGCTTTTTGGTTTCTTTGAAAGCTCTGAATATGAGAACCTCGTTTTTATCGCGTATTGTGTTAGGCTTTCCGCATTTTTCTTCTCTTTCTCTTCCGTAAAGCGCAGGCTCGATATCCGCTCCCCCGGGAAGAAGAAGTCCGTCACATTCAAGAGCCTCCTTTATAGCTTTTTCCGTATCTTCGAGTTCAATCCATCGGACAGTAGCTCCGGCTCTTTCAAGACTTCTGACATACTTGCTTTTCATATACCTTCTGAATAAATCGGTTCCCATCTGAGGAATTGCAACAGTCACAGCCATAAAAAATCTCCTTTATCATCAATATGTAAAATATTATCAGATTTGTTTGACTTTGTCAATTTAAAATGCTATCATAATAAAGTGAAAATATATCTTACAGGAGAATTAATATGAAGTATGATTTTACAAGTATACCTGACCGCAGAAACTGTGGCAGCAACAAATGGAACAGTGCAAAAAACGCTTCACCCGAATTTGTTCCTCTGTCCGTGGCTGATATGGAATTCTACCCTGCACCGCAGATCGTAGAAGCCATCAGAAAAACGGCCGAAACCTCTGTTTTGGGTTACACAAGTCCCACGGAGGAATATTATGAAGCCGTCATCTCCTGGATGAAGCGCAGGCATGATTTCGATGTAAAAAAGCAATGGATTATAAATACTCCCGGTGTCGTCGATGCTTTGGCAGTTCTCATTCAGGCCACCACAAAGCCCGGTGACGGAGTAATTATCCTTACTCCCGTTTACTATCCCTTCGATATGGCAGTTCTCGCCAAAAGCAGAAAAATAATTTACAGTGAGCTTATCGACAATAACGGCAGATACGAGATAGATTACGATGACCTCGAAAAGAAATGTAAAAAGGCAAGTGCTCTTCTTTTCTGCAATCCGCACAACCCCGTAGGCAGAGTCTGGACAAAAGAAGAAATGAAAAAAACTGCCGAAATCTGCTGCCGCAATAATGTTTTTATTATAGATGACGAAATCCACCACGACCTGATAATGCCCGGCTATAAGCATACGGTTATGTCAAATGTCGGCGATTTCATTCTCGATAATATCGCTGTATGTACAGCACCGAGTAAAACATTTAATCTCGCAGGTCTGCAATGCTCAAACATTATAATACCAAACTCAAAAGTACGCGCAAAAGCTACGGCCTGCTCACTTTTCAATATGCAGATGGGACTTAACATCTTCGCCTACCCTGCCTGTATAGCGGCATACAATGAATGCGAGGACTGGCTTGAAGAGTTAATTACTGTGGTACAGGAAAATGCTAAGCTCGTCGAAAGCTTTATGGCGGAGCATTTCCCCGAAATCAGAGTTTATCCTCTCGAAGGAACTTATCTGCAGTGGCTCGATATGAGAGGACTGGGTATGACCCACATCGAGCTTCGTGAAATGTTAGAGGGTGCAGGTCTGTACCTCGATAACGGTGAAATGTTCGGCACTCTCGGCAGAGGCTTCCAGAGAATCAATCTCGCCTGTGCCAAGGTTACAATAGAAAAGGCTCTGCTCCGATTTAAAAATGCAGTCGAAGAGGTCCGCAAAGGCTGGGAAGAAAAAGGCAAGCCCTATCACAAAACCTTATCAGCAGGTGACAAGCTGGAAAACTTCAGTTATACATCTGCTGACGGAGCCGAAAAAACTCTGAACGGAAGCAAAAAAACGCTCATCGTATTTTCAAGGTTTTATGACTGTGAGCTTTGCAAGGTGCTGTTAGCATCATTTACTGCTTCGTACCCCGTTTTCAAGGCTATGGGATACGATATAAAATTTATAATGCAGAACGATGCAGAAGCTCTCAGACCTCATCAGAAAAAGTATCCCTTCGAGCTTATCGCAGATCCCGGATGTGAGCTTTACGACAGATATAATGTTTTCGAAGCTGACGGCATAGTTAATATGCTCGCCGGAGATAAAATCATAGAGCTTGTAATCGGTAAGAATGTCTACAAGCTTCTGAATCTGGATTTGATAGAATCCGTAAATTCCGCTCTTGAGCCTCCCGAAAAAACAGAGGGCCCCAGAGAAAATCAGCTCTGTGCCTTTGTTGCTGTTGACAGGAATATGACTGTTACATATGCTCATTACGCAAAAACTATGACGGATTTTCCTGCAGTAAAGGATATTATCAGAATTCTCGCAAAATAAGGAGATGTTAAAATGAAAGAAAATGCTACAACTCAGAAAAAAAGAAAAATAGGCGTAGCCGAGCTTTCCTGCTACGGTATCGGTAACTGCATCGGCTCGGGTATATTCGTTTCAATGGGTACTGCAATCGGCTTTACGGGCCGATCTGTCACTCTTGCTCTTGTAGCGGCGTGTATAGTGGTGCTTTTCGCCTATGCTTATAAAACCCTTATGGCAGGTATGTTTGTGCTGCCCGGCGGCAATTACAGTCAGGCGGCGCTTCTTCAGCCACCTCTTTTAGTCGGTGTTTCCGCTATTTCCGGTATTTTTGTGGGCCTTGCCTTTGCTATGTACGGTCTGTCGATCGTAGAATATGCCGCTATAATTTTCCCTCAGATCGAGCCCTACGGTAAGCTTATAGCCATCGGCATCATAACCTTCTTCTTTGCCACAACCTTTATGGGCGGTAAGTTTATGGCTAAATTCAACCTGGTAAT
>JAZUOC010000297.1:0-17758 GCA_045604465.1 Acutalibacteraceae bacterium | reverse complement strand
AACGGCGGTCTTGGCAGACTTGCCGCCTGCTATCTCGACGGTCTCGCCACACAGGGCTACTACGGTATGGGCTACAGCATCCTTTATGAATGCGGCATCTTCAAGCAGAAGCTTATCGACGGCTGGCAGACAGAGCTTCCCGACTTCTGGCTTCCCGGCGGCGAGGTATGGCTCAGACCGAAAGAAAAGGATACCTTCACTGTACGTTTCGGCGGCGAAGTAATAGATAACTGGGATAACCACTACCACAGCGTAGAATACAGAAACACTACAGACATCTTAGCCGTACCCTATGATATGTATGTAAGCGGTAAAGACGGTAAGGCTATCTCCATTCTCCGTCTGTGGAAGAGCAAGGCTCCCTCTCTCAATATGCAGTACTTCGACCAGGGTAAATATATGCTCGCTATGGAAAATCAGGCTATGGCTGAGGTTATCAGTAAAATTCTTTACCCCTCCGACGGTCACGCCGAGGGTAAAAGTCTTCGTCTTAAGCAGCAGTATTTCCTCGTTTCCGCTTCCGTACAGGACATCGTAAGCAGACACCTGCGATACCACTCCACTATGGAAAACTTCGCAGAATGTAATGCTATCCACATCAATGATACACATCCGACCATGTCTATACCCGAGCTTATGCGTATTCTTCTCGACGAATGCGGCTACGGCTGGGACGATGCATGGAACATCGTTACAAAGACTGCTGCCTATACTAACCACACCGTTATGAAGGAAGCTCTCGAATGCTGGCACGAGGATCTCGTAAGAAGTCTTCTTCCCCGTATTTATCAGATTATCAAGGAAATCGACAACAGGTACCGTGCATACATCTGGGAAACTACTCACGACGCAGGCAAGGTAGAGGAAATGGCTGTTATCTCCGGCGGTGCTGTCAGAATGGCTAATCTCTGTGTAGCCGCCTGTCACAGCGTAAACGGCGTTTCCGCACTTCACAGCCAGATTCTCAAGGATACTATTTTCAACGACTATTACAGAATTACTCCCGATAAGTTCAAAAATGTTACCAATGGTATCGCTCACCGCAGATGGCTCTGCCAGGCTAACCCCGAGCTTACCTCTCTCATCACAGAGCTCATCGGTGACGGCTTCATTTATAACGGTGATGAGCTCGAAAAGCTCAGAAAGTTCAAGGACGACAAAAAGGTTCTCGCTAAAATCGAAAAAATCAAGCTCGGCAACAAAAAAGCCTTTGCAGATTACGTAAAGAAGCAGACAGGCATCGAGCTCGATCCCAATTCTATTTTCGATGTACAGGTCAAGCGTCTTCACGAGTACAAGCGTCAGCACCTCAATGCCTTACAGATTATCGCAAGATACCTCGAAATCAAGGATAATCCCGACGGAGACTATGTTCCCCACACCTATATCTTCGGTGCAAAGGCAGCATCAGGCTACTTCGTGGCTAAAAAGATTATCTCTCTTATCTGCGCTCTTGCCGATCTCATAAATAACGATCCTGATATGAGAGGCAGACTCAAGGTAGTATTCCTCGAAAACTATAATGTTACCATGGCTGAAAAGCTTATGCCCGCCGCAGATATCAGTGAGCAGATTTCTCTCGCCGGTACTGAAGCCAGCGGTACAGGTAATATGAAGCTTATGATAAACGGTGCACTCACTCTCGGTACTCTCGACGGTGCTAACGTAGAAATCAACGAAGCAGTAGGCGACGAGAATATGTTCCTTTTCGGTATGAAGACTCCCGACGTAACAGAGCTTCAGAAAACAGGCTATACTCCCATTAACTACTTCAATAACAATGCCGAGCTCAGAAGAGTTATCGAATTCATTCAGCACGGCATCGGCGGCAAGCAGTTCCCCGAAATCGGTAACACCATCATCCACCACGACCCCTATATGGTGCTCGCTGACTTCGCTGACTACAGAGCTAAGCAGAAGCTTATAGACGAGGTATGGAAGGACAGAACCAGATGGAACAGAATGTCACTTATGAACATCGCAGGTGCTGGACGCTTCGCAGCTGACAGAGCCATCAACGACTATGCCCGTGACATCTGGCACACAAAGCCCGTAAGATAATGTATAAGGCTGTTATATTCGATCTGGACGGAACACTCCTGGACACTCTCGATGACCTCAGAAATGCGGTAAACTTCGCTTTAAGGGAATTTTCCTTTCCTGAAAGAAGCAGAGAAGAAATACGTTCTTTCATCGGTAACGGAGTTGTGAAGCTTATGGAGCGTTCCACTCCCGACGGTACAGATGCTATAACACAGGAAAAATGCCTCGACACCTTCCGCAGATATTATTTAGAGCATATGGCGGATAATACTGCTCCCTATAAAGGTATCATTTCGCTTCTGGAAAGACTCAGAAGCGAAGGTATTTCCACTGCTGTGGTTTCAAATAAGCTCCACAGTGCGGTGGTTGGACTCTGTGAGGACTATTTTCCTTCTCTTATAAATATTCCCTTAGGTGTCTCCGAAGAATCCGAAAGAAAGCCTTCTCCGATTAATGTTTATAAGGCTATGAAAGTTCTTTCTTCCGATACAGAAAATACAATCTACGTAGGCGACAGTAATGTGGATGTGGAAACAGCACACAGAGCAGAGCTTAAATGCATCGGTGTAACCTGGGGCTTCCGTGACAGAGAAGAATTACTCGCACATTCCTGTGATTTTATCGCAGATACTGCCGATGAGGTGCTTAAGATAATACTTGAATGAAAAAATCACCTGACTGATGTGAATTCAGACAGGTGATTTTTAATTATCTTATTTAATTATATCTGTTCCCATATAAGGAATAAGTGCCTCGGGGATGGTTACACTGCCGTCAGCATTCTGATAATTTTCGAGAATAGCCGCTGTGGTTCTGCCTACTGCCACACCTGAGCCGTTAAGAGTGTGAACAAGCTGTGCCTTATCCTTGGGTCCGTTCTTATATCTGATGGAAGCCCTTCTTGCCTGGAAATCCTCGAAGTTAGAGCAGGAGCTGATTTCTACATATCTGCCGTAAGAGGGCATCCATACTTCTATGTCGTAGGTTTTAGCAGATGAGAAGCCGATGTCACCGGTAGAAAGAGCAACCACACGGTAGGGAAGACCTAAAAGCTGCAGAACTCTTTCTGCATCCAGCGTAAGCTTTTCAAGCTCTGCATAGCTGTCCTCAGGCTTTGTGAACTTAACAAGCTCTACCTTATTGAACTGATGCTGTCTGATAAGACCTCTGGTATCACGACCTGCGGAGCCTGCTTCTGCTCTGAAGCATGCAGAATATGCACAGTAGGAGATGGGAAGCTGACTGCCGTCGAGGATTTCGTCACGGTGCATATTTGTTACGGGAACCTCGGCTGTGGGAATGAGGAAGTAATCGTTGGTTACCTTGAAGGCATCCTCTTCGAATTTAGGAAGCTGACCTGTGCCAGTCATGGAAGCACGGTTAACCATATAGGGAGGAAATACCTCGGTATATCCGTTTTCTGTGTGGGTGTTAAGGAAGAAAGACACGATGGAGCGTTCGAGTCTTGCACCGAGACCTTTATAGAAATGGAAACGTGTACCTGTTACCTTAGCAGCTGTTTCAGGATCAAGAATACCTAAATCAGCACCTATGTCCCAGTGAGCCTTAGGTTCGAAGTCAAACTTTTTAGGCTCACCCCAGCGGCGGATTTCCACGTTTTCGCTGTCGTCTTTACCAATGGGAGTGGAGTCAGAAGGAACATTCGGGAACTCATACATCATTGTCTTCTGCTTTGCGGCAAGCTCGTTTCTTTCAGCATCAAGAACCTTAACTTCTTCCTTGATAGCGTTCATTCTTGCCATAATTTCGCTGATGTCACCACCCTGCTTTTTGATGGCGGGAATCTGCTTGCTGGCGGCATTCTGCTCTGCCTTAAGAGCATCAGCCTTCTGTGTAATCTCTCTTACCTTTTTGTCGATGTCAAGAATTTCGTCAACAACAGCATCCATATCCTTGTTTCTGGTTTTCATTGCATCCTTGACCTTCTGGGGATTTTCTCTGATAAGCTTAATATCTAACATTTTTATTTCCTTCTTTCAAATATCTCTTTTTATTATTCACCTGCAAGACTTTTTAAAATCTTTTTCAGGTCATCTTTTCCGAAAAATTCTATTTCTATTGTGCCTTTGTCACCCTTGGCAAGATTAATATTAGCCTTTCTGCCGAGAACTTCACGGATGGAAAGCTCACACTCGTCATAGTAGGGATCTCTCTTTTTAGGCTTCTTTTCTTTTTTCTCCTTCTTATCGGAAAGGAGATTTTTTACTATTCTCTCTGTTTCACGGACGGAAAGGTCTTTTTCTTCTATTTCTTTACAGAGTAAAAGCATCGTCTTTTCGTCTTTAAGGGGCAAGAGAGCTCTCGCGTGTCCCGATGAGAGTTTACCTTCCTTAAGAAGCAGAATAACCTTCGCGGGCAGTGAGAGAAGCCTCAGAGCGTTGGCTATGGCAGGTCTCGATTTTCCCACTCTCTCTGCCGCCTGCTCCTGTGTGAGGGAATAGGTATCCATCAGAAGCTTCAGTCCTTCCGCCTCTTCGATAGGGTTAAGGTCCTCTCTCTGCAGGTTTTCGATAAGTGCCAGCTCCATAGCCTCACTGTCGGACATTTCCCTTATTACTACGGGAACCTGTGTAAGTCCTGCCATACGGGAGGCACGCCATCTTCTTTCACCGGCGATAAGCTGATAACCTCCGTCAGAAATAGGTCTGACTAAAAGAGGCTGAATAACGCCGTGCATCGCGATGCTTTCAGAAAGCTCGGAAAGAGCGGCTTGGTCGAAATGCTTTCTCGGCTGTTCTCTGTTAGGTTCGATTTCGTTAAGACTTAGCTGTGTAACGGAGCCGGACTCATTTTCTGTGGAATTATCGAGGAAAAGAGCATCGAGTCCTTTACCCAGACCGCTTTTTTTCTTCGGTGCCATATTATTTCTCCTTAGGTCTTCTATTATTCTTTTTTAGAAATTCTTTTGTGAATTCATCGTAGGCTATACTGCCCTTTGATGACTTATCGTAATAGTACACAGGTTGACCGAAGGAGGGAGCTTCGGAAAGACGCACATTACGGGGAATCACCGTAGCATAAACCTTCTGAGGAAAGAACTTTTTAACCTCCCCCACCACCTGCTGTGTAAGATTAAGTCTTCCGTCATACATGGTAAGAAGCACACCCTCGAGCTCAATGAGAGGATTATAGAGCCGCTTTACCTGTCTGATGGTATTCATAAGCTGTGAAAGTCCTTCGAGAGCGTAATATTCACACTGTATGGGAACGATTACACTGTCCACGGCACAGAGAATGTTTACCGTAAGAAGTCCCAGTGAAGGGGGACAGTCGATGATAATAAAATCATACTTTTCTTTTATGGGAGCGAGAGCATTTTTTATTCTTGACTCTCTCTTTTCCAGATCTACCAGCTCGAGCTCTGCACCGGCAAGATTCATATTAGACGGTAATACATCGAGGTTCGCGTAGTCTGTTTTTTTAATTATATCCTCGGCTTTTACACCGCGCACTATCATATCGTAGGTGGATTCGCTGACATCTCTTTTATTGATACCGAGACCGCTGGTTGCATTTCCCTGAGGGTCAGCATCCACTAAAAGGGTTTTATAGCCGTAATGACCTATGGCCGCAGCAAGATTTATTGCTGAGGTAGTCTTACCGACGCCGCCCTTCTGATTAACAATCGCTATGGCTTTACCCATTTTACTACCCTTTCTTTTAAAAATTTCATTTAGAGTAGTATTATATCACAAGAAAATCGGTTTTTAAAGACCCTTAAGGCATTTTTTTAAATTTATATGTTTCACGTGAAACAATTTAATGTTAAACGCAAAAACACCCGTCAGGGCTTACCTAAACGGATGTCTTTGCAAAGTGGGGTGTGAAAGAGAAAGATATGATGAAAGCAAATTAATATAAGACAGCGATTATGCAGAGGGGATTTTTCTTTCCGGGAGTCTGTACATTTTATTTTTCGGTATGTCTATAACATATCTGTAGCAGTCACCCGTGTCCTCTCTTTTTACATCTGCCTTAATGCCTGCCCTGTTCATTGTTTCTACGGCATTATTAATGGTATTAAGAAAGATTTTTACATCGCTGAACATTATTTTAGTTTGTCTTTTCGGTTTATTATCCCGTGAAAGGAGTTCATTAATATAGTTTTCTGTCTGATTTACATTAAGCTTTCTTTCGATTATTACCTCGAGGCAAGGCAGAACATCTTCCTTGTCAAGTCTCAGTAATGCTCTGGCATGTCTTTCGGAAAGTCCTTTTTCCAGTAAAAGCTCTCTTGCCTTTTCCGGCAAGGTAAGAAGACGAAGCTTATTAGAAACGGTAGACGGTGCTTTTCCGAGTCTTCGTGCCGCATCCTCCTGTGAAATATCGAAATCCCTCATCAGCTTTTCTATAGCAACAGCCTCTTCGAAGTAATTCAGATTCTGCCTCTGCAGATTTTCTATGAGAGAAAAGATGGCAGATTTGAGTGTATTGACCTCCACGACTATGCAAGGCACGGAAACGAGTCCTGCAAGTCTCGAAGCACGCAGTCTTCTCTCCCCTGCCACCAGCTCGTAACCTTTATCTATCTGCCTTACGGTAAGAGGCTGAAGGATGCCGTTCATCCTTATGCTTATAGCTAAATTTACTAATTCCTCCTGATTGAAGGCTTTTCTCGGTTGATTCGGGTTCGGGTAAATCATTTCATTCGGTATGAGTAATACCTGACCTGCCGTTCTCGGCTTTTCACTTATGAGCATAAAATTAACCTCCCTATGCCAAAATAATACCACGGCACGGAGAGGTTGTCCAGTAAAACCGTTCTTAATAAAACACGGTTATTCTACATTATATTACGTTATTTTAAAGGAAATTTTGCGATTTTTGCCGAAGGTCGAGGATATTTGGCAGGAGTTGACGAAACCTTTTTGATTAATATTATGGTTCTTTCTCCGCTGTCTTCTAACTCAAAGGTCTTTTTCTCGGCTATTTCACCGCCTAAAATCTTAATGGCACCCTTTGCCTCTGCTATTTCTTCTTCTGCCTTGGCACTTTTCATAGAAATAAAGGTACCGTTCTTCTTTACGAAGGGCAGACAATATTCAGATAAATCTCTTAAATTAGACACAGCCCTCGCAGTCGAAAAATCAAACTGCTCTCTGAAATCCTTATTCTGACCTGCATCCTCAGCTCTGATATGGATTACATCCGCAGAAAGCCCGGTCTTTTCGAGAATGTCCCTTATTACATTGAGCTTTTTATTTGTGCTGTCTATAAGGGTAACCTTAAGGTCAGGACGGGCGATAAGCATGGCAAGACCGGGAAAACCGGCACCTGTTCCCACATCTATAATCTTTGCTCCATAGGGAATATCCACAGCTGAAAATACCGTGAGAGAATCTACGAAATGCTTTATTACTATCTCATCAGGCTCAGTTATTGCCGTAAGATTGATTTTTTCATTCCATTCCACTAATAAGCGTGCATACGTATCGAACCGTCTGAGCGATGTTTCATCTAAGCTAACCCCGTATTCAGTAGCTTTTTTTTGTAACAAATCCAAAGAAATAAATGTATTATCCATTATAATCACCTAAGTTTAATTCTATTCTCGGCCCTTTCAACTTTGCCTGAAAAGCCGACTGATTTTACTGTTTCACGTGAAACATCATTTGTTTTTAGAGAGATATATCAGAAGAACGGAAATATCTGCGGGGCTTACACCGCTTATTCTCGATGCCTGACCAAGATTAGCGGGTTTAATTTTATTAAGCTTTTCCTGTGCTTCCATTCTGAGACCTACGACCTGCGTATAATCGAGATTTTCATCGAGCTTCCTTACCTCGAGGCGCCTCATTTCCTCTACCTGTGCCTTCTGCCTTTTTATGTAACCTTCGTATTTGATGCTGATTTCCACCTGTTCAAAAACCTCACGGGGAAGATCAGGTCTGTTTTTATCGAAGGGCTTAAGACGTTCATAATCAAGCTGAGGTCTTTTAATAAGCTCTATCATTCTGCAGCCTGTAGTTAAAGGTGATGTTTCACGTGAAACAAGCACCCTGTTAAGCTCCTCTGTCGGCGGCACTGAAACGAGAGATATTCTTTCTTTCTCCTCTTCAATAAGGCGGAGCTTTTCTGTAAGTCTTGCCATTTTCTCTTCACTGACCAGTCCGACCTTATAGCCGTACTCCGTAAGACGTATGTCAGCATTATCCTGACGGAGAAGAAGTCTGTATTCTGAACGTGAGGTCATCATTCTGTAAGGGTCTGAACAGCCTTTGGTTACCAGATCATCAATAAGAGTTCCTATATAAGATGAAGCTCTGTCTAAAATAAGAGGCTCTTTATCCTTTACCTTCTGAACTGCATTGATACCGGCAATAAGACCCTGAGCAGCGGCTTCCTCATATCCGCTGGAACCGTTAAACTGTCCCGCACCGAACAGTCCTTCGAAATCCTTAAATTCGAGACTTGCCTTAAGAGAGGTAGGATCTACACAGTCATATTCGATAGCATAAGCCGTTCTCATTACCTGTACATTTTCGAGTCCGGGAATGGTACGAAGAAATTTAAGCTGAACATCCTCAGGAAGTGAAGAGGACATACCCTGTAAGTACATTTCCTCCGTATTCTCACCGCAAGGCTCGATAAAAAGCTGATGCCTCTTCTTTTCAGCGAAGCGCACTATTTTATCCTCGATGGAGGGACAGTATCTCGGTCCTACACCGTCAATCTTGCCGGAGTAAAGGGGTGAACGGTGAATATTATCTAAAATTACCTGTTTGGTTTCTTCGTTAGTATATGTAATGTAGCAGGGAAGCTTATTTTCAGGAGTATATTCTCCGTCAAAGGAGAAAGGTACTACCACATCGTCGCCGTTCTGTATTTCGAGACCGGAGAAATCTATACTTCTTCTGTTAACTCGTGAGGGGGTTCCTGTTTTAAAACGACGGGTTTTCACGCCTAAAGCATTAAGAGAGGCTGCTAATTCCGTAGAAGCAAACATACCGTCAGGGCCGCCGTCATAGGCCACATCGCCAACATATATTCTGCCGCCAAGGAAAGTACCCGTAGCTAAAATGACACATTTTGCCTTATAAAGAGCCTCAAGTCTCGTTTTTATCTGCCACATACCATCAGCTCTGATGAGAGAAACTACCTCAGCCTGTACAAGCTCTAAGTTTTCCTGTTTCTCCATTATATGCTTCATATACTCACTGTAACGGCGGCGGTCGATCTGCGCACGAAGGGAGTGAACAGCAGGCCCCTTACCTAAATTAAGTATACGGCTCTGCAGAGTGTTAGCATCAGCCGCCTTACCCATTTCACCGCCGAGAGCATCTATTTCACGAACAAGATGTCCCTTCGATGTTCCTCCGATTGATGGATTACAGGGCATATTACCTACCCAGTCCATATTGATGGTAAATACGCCTACCTGTGTTCCGAGACGTGCAGCAGCAAGACCCGCTTCAATACCTGCGTGTCCCGCACCGATTACAATTATGTCATATTCCTTCGCAAAATATTCCATCAAAAACTCTTCCTTTTGCTTTTTATAAATCGTAAAAGTTTTCCACACTGACTGCTTATGCTGTGGAAAATTATATTTATTTTATGCCTGTTTCTATTGAATAGAAATCTTTCTGATGATACATTCATCATTTTAAAAAATCCTATCCAACAGAAGCTGATTTGTGAATTATATTCACTTTTTATAAGGGTTATATTTCTTTTTTATAATTATATCACTAGTTCTAACAGCTTTTCCGTATCAGAAACAATATAAGTGGCATTATGCTCTCTGAATTCTTCCTCATTGCCGTATCCCCACAGTACACCGCAGGAATCTACTTCTGCTCCTGCCGCACCGTCGATATCATAGCATCTGTCACCTACCATGAGAACTTTTTTTCTGTCCTCAGCTCCCAGCTTTTTCATCGACTCGAGAACGAGACCTGTTTTAGAGCTATGATTACTGTCATCAATCTGTACACCGACAATGGCATCAAATTTTCCGGTAACACCTAAAAAATCTGCCACATCATAAATAAGGCTTTCAGGCTTCGAGGATGCTATTCCTATCCTCACACCTTTTTCGTGAAGAGTGTCGAGAAGCTCAGGAAAGCCTTCGTAAAGATGACATTCATAAATTCCCTTGGCTCTGTAGCGTTCACGGTACTTTTTAATGTACATACCCACCTCTTCCTCGCTCACACCGTAGTAGGTGGTATAGCTGTAGTGAATGGGCGGACCGATGAACTTTTTAAGGTCATCAAGATCAGGAACCTCTCTGCCCATTTCCTTAAAGGAATACTGTAAGCTTTTCAGTATGCCCTCACCCGTATCGACTACCGTACCGTCGAAATCAAAAATTACATAATCATACTTTTTCATAGAAAACTGAGCCGATTTATTTTTAAAACAAACCGGCTTTCCTTTCAGTATTTAATTATTCGGCTGTAATATTTTTTCTTTCCTCAGCCTTAAGCATAAATTTATCGATTTTTATGCTGAATCTCTCATGTGTACCCTTACCTATGAGACCTGCATTATCGTAAGCTTCTACATCGAATGTGACCTTTCTGCCGTCACATGACGTAACAGTAGCCACAGCCTTAACCTCCGCACCCACAGCCGTAGCAGCCAGATGCTGAATGTTAAGAGCAGTACCTACAGTAGAAATACCTTCTTCGGTATATTTGTCGCAGAGCTCACTGGCTGCCTGCTCCATAATAGCCACCATAAAGGGTGTGGCAAAAACAGGAAGAGAACCGCTACGCATAGAAGCAGCAGTCATACCATCGGTTACCGTGATTTTTACTTCGTGCTTTGTTCCTGTTTCTATAATCATTATTATTACTCCTTAAGTAAATCTATTAATAAAAGAGAACAGCTTCACTCTGTCATCGGGAAGTGAGATGTTACTGTCACCGTAAATGGCTGTCTGTACTCTCTGAGCTGCTAAGGGGAAATCCATAAATACCACAGCACTGCTTCCTACATATCCTGTTCTGAATACATCGTTGTCACTTAAGGTAAACTGCTCTATATCATAGGTAACCCAACCGTTAGTGATGGCCTGAGCACCGTAGGATAAAATCTGCATCTTCGTCATATCGGTTTTAACATATTTAAAGAGCATATCGAGAGCATCATTAAGCTGTGAGAGAGAAGCGTTTGTAGCGCTCTTAATGAAGGATTCGATAACCTGTCTCTGTCTTCTCGTTCTGCTGACATCACTGTCAGAGTCACTCTTTCTTATACGTGCGAAAACGAGAGCCTCTTTACCGTTAAGAGTTACGGCAGGGCCACTTTCTATCGTATGCTTGGTGGTGCGGTTGATATAATTCGCCTCATATTCCTGTACCTCTACGGTAATTCCGCCCAGAGCATCGATTATATCTACGAAAGATGAGAAGTCAACTGCGACATAGTAATCTATGTCTATTTTAAAATTCTTTTCGATAGTGTCGATAAGTGCCACAGGACCTCCGTAAAAATAAGAGGAATTAAGCTTTGCATATCTGTCCTCACCGCTGATATTCATATAAGTCCAGGTATCACGGAAAAATGAGGTCATATTGATTTTCTTTGTTTTTTTATTAAGAGAAACGAGGATAAGAGAATCCGACCTTCCTCCGTTTTCCAGAGCATCACTCGAGTCGAGACCTACCAGAAGTACATTCAGCACATTTTTACTGGAATAAAGAGTACCTCCGTTGTTTGCCCACTGATAAAGATAGTCATTAAGAGAGCCGGCACTGTCGATAGATGTCATAATCTCTATTTCCTCTTCATCGTAAATAGGCTGTGATGTCTGCTCCTGCACAGGACTGTCGCCTGTATCTATAAGCTCTAATTTTTCATTGATAAACGCCATACCTACGGCAAAAACTGCCATAAAAGCTATAAGCATAAAATAAAAGTTCTTTGCTCTTCTTCTTTTATTTTTCCAAAGAAATGCAGCAATCGGATTGGATTTTTTTTGTTTTTTCTTCTTTTCCATTGTCTCACTTCTTTCTTTTTATATTCACCGTTTAATTACGGATAAAATCACTTCAAGGGGGAGACAAGCTCCCCCGTTTTTTTATTATTCCTCAGTCTGCTGTACAACTTCTTCTGCTTCTGCAGCTTCCTCTTCCCCTTCTGCCTGCTTTTCTTCTACCTCACGAACCGCGATAGCAGAAACAACCTTTTCATTTTCGGAAAGTCTCATTACACGGACACCCTTTGAGGTACGGGAAACAGTGTTGATCTGAGAAGCGGCCATTCTGATAATGATACCGTCAGAGGAAATAAGAATAACATCGTCACCCTCGTAAACATTTGCGACGGCGGCTACCTTACCGTACTTTTCGATATGGTAGTTAAGAACGCCCTTACCTGCACGTGACTGAATACGGTACTCGTCGAATTCGCTGAGTCTGCCGAGACCTGATTCGGCGATGGTAAGAATCTTCATGGAATCATCCTGGTTTTCACCGATGATACACATGCCTACTACCTCGTCGCCCTCTTTAAGCTCGATAGCCTTTACACCGCGGGCAGTTCTGCCTATGGGACGGCAATCATTTTCATTAAATCGGATAGACATACCGTTTCTTGTAGCAATAAGTATATCATCATTTCCGTCAGTTAATCTTACCCATGCGAGCTCATCGTCTTCGTCAAGATTAATGGCAATAATACCGTTTTTACGGATATTCTTATACTGCTCCAGGTCTGTTCTCTTAATGATACCCTTTCGTGTAACCATACAGAGATATTTAACCTCTTCTCCGCCGAAATCAGGCACTCTTATCATAGAGCTTACTTTTTCATCGCCCTCGAGAGGAAGGAGATTTACTATATTCATACCCTTACTCTGCTTACTGCCTTCGGGAATTTCATAGCCCTTGAGACGGTAGGTTTTACCGTAAGTAGTAAAGAACATAATATAATCGTGGCTCGAACAAGTGAACATTGTTTCAGCGATGTCTTCTTCTCTTCTGGTCATACCCTTAACGCCTCTGCCGCCTCTGTTCTGGATAGTATAGGACTCAACAGGCTGACGCTTGATATAACCGAGAGTAGTAAGAGTGTAAACGCACTGCTCCTCAGGAATGAGAGATTCGATGTCAACTTCACCGCTGACTGTAGTAATTTCTGTTCTTCTTTCGTCAGAGAAGCGGTCTCTGATAGCCATAGCCTCGCTCTTTACCAGACCGAGAACCTTGCTTTCATCAGAAAGAATTTCCATAAACTCAGCAATCTTAATCTTAAGAGCAGCGAGCTCTTCCTCTATCTTGGTTCTTTCGAGACCGGTGAGCTGTCCGAGACGCATCTTTACGATGGCATCTGCCTGAATTTCAGTAAGACCGAAGCGCTCGATAAGGGCAAGCTTACCGGAAGCCTGGTCCTTAGATGCACGGAGAATTTTAATAACCTCGTCGATAAAATCGAGAGCAATCATAAGACCGTCGAGAATATGCTTTCTTTCCTCTGCCTTACGAAGATCATATCTGGTTCTTCTGACGATAACCTCTTCCTGATGTCTGATATAGTGATCTAAAATCTGCTTGAGAGTAAGGATTTTAGGCTCACCGCCGACAAGGGCAAGAAGAATAATACCGTAGGAAATCTGAAGCTGTGTGAAGGAATAAAGCTGATTAAGAACAACCTGGGGATTAGCGTCTCTCTTAAGGTCAACTACCAGACGCATACCCTCTCTGTTTGAATAGTCATTGATGTCGGAAATACCTTCGATTTTCTTATCCTTTACCAGATCAGCCATAGCTTCGATAAGTCTGCGCTTATTTACCTGATAAGGAAGCTCTGTAACTACGATCTGGAATCTGCCGTTTTTGGTTTCAGCGATTTCAGCTCTTGCTCTAACGATAATTTTACCGCGGCCTGTACCGTAAGCAGCTCTGATGCCGCTTCTGCCCATAACGATACCTGCTGTGGGAAAGTCCGGACCCTTGATAAACTGCATAAGATCATCGAGCTCTGCATCGGGATTATCGATGTAATAGCACATACCGTCGATAATTTCACCGAGATTATGCGGCGGAATGTTAGTAGCCATACCTACGGCGATACCTGTAGAGCCGTTTACGAGAATATTTGGAAAACGTGAGGGTAAAACAGTGGGCTCCTTAAGACGGTCATCGTAGTTGGGAGCGAAATCGACAGTTTCCTTATCAATATCAGTAAGCATTTCCATAGAGAGCTTACTCATTTTACTTTCAGTATAACGGTAAGCAGCAGGGGGGTCACCGTCGATAGAACCGAAGTTACCGTGACCGTCTACGAGAATATATCTGGTAGAGAATTTCTGTGCGAGTCTTACCATAGCATCGTAAACAGATGCGTCACCGTGAGGATGGTAAGAGCCGAGAACAGAACCTACCGTATCGGCACATTTACGGTATGCTTTTTCAGGATAAAGTCCGTTTTCATGCATAGTGTAGAGAATACGGCGGTGAACAGGCTTGAGACCGTCTCTTACATCGGGAAGTGCTCGTGAAGTAATAACTGACATCGAGTAATCAAGGAAGGATTTTCTCATTTCCCTGTTAAGGTCAACATCAATTATCGTCTGATTTTCATAATTTAAATTTTCCATATTATCACCATTTTTTTGTTATTTTGGTTATATGTCCTTAAATATCAACTTTTACTAATTTATTTTTAAAAAGATTTTCGATGAGATTATTTATCATCTGACTGTTTTCATAGCTCAGGGCTCTTTTCGGAATGATTACCGTATCATTTTCACCGAAAGAAAAGGCTAAAGAGCCGACACTTTCAATTACACCTGTAACGTTACTAAAAGCATAATGCTTTTCGAAGCTACCCTTAAAACGCTCTGTACTGCCGAAACAGTAAACAAGGTGGTCAACATAAAAATCCACAGTTACGGGACGCTTAGCCAGCTGAGACTCATTGTTTTTCTTTATCTGTGAAAAAACAGTTATAATTCCCGCTATTTTAGGAATTACTATAAAAGACAAAAAAGCATAATAAATCAGTTCATACTGCTCCATAAGAAATCCTATAAATATAAATGCACATATAAACATAAGATTTGAGAGCATCTTATTTTTATTATCACCGAAAAGTACACTTATGAGAATAGCTTTTTTATTTACATCTCTTCTTTCAGGGAAAAAGCTTACTGAAAAATATTTCATATACTCTTACCCCCTATTGTGCTTTCGTAAAAATACCTGCCCTTCATTTTTTCCTTCAGAATAATAAGAAATTTTTCAGCTTCACCCTTTATTATTCCGTTTTTTGAAATACAGACAGGAATATTTCCTTTCTCTACAATAATATTTACGGAATTTATTCCTTCTATTACCTTCTCTATTTCCTCATAATAATAATTCGACTTACTGTAGGCAGTAGAAAATTCCATATCATTTTCTCTGAGAACTGCCTGTTTTAAATTATCGTTAGAAACAGTTCCGAATACATTTTTTATATTTTTTCTTAAACTTGACTTTAAAAGAAACGAAACAGAAATAATTTCCATTACCGTAACCAACAGTGAAGCAGTAGCATAAACATCCTTATCCGTTCTCAAATTAAAGATAATGAAGTTCACGGCTATAATAGAGAGAGAAGCGAGAATAACGCTTATAATAAAATATTTTTTACTGATAAATCCCGATTTTTTATTCCATATTTCCGCTCCTTCATTAAGAGCAGGAAGCTTATCCTTATAAACAATGCCGTAGGGTGTCATTTTATCATTTCCTTAAATATCAAGATTCTGAACATATTTAGCGTTCTTTTCGATGAAATCACGACGAGGCTCGACCTTGACACCCATAAGAATAGAGAAGGTTTCATCAGCAGCGATAGCATCCTCTAAGGTAACACGAAGCATAATTCTGTTTTCGGGATTCATGGTAGTTTCCCAAAGCTGCTCGGGGTCCATTTCACCGAGACCCTTATAGCGCTGAATGTCTGCACCGGGCATTTCCTTCATCTTTTCGTCTCTTTCCTCATCTGAATAAGCATACTCGTGCTTTTTACCCTTAGAGAGCTTATAAAGAGGAGGCTGTGCGATATAAACGTAGCCCCCGTCGATAAGAGGTCTCATATATCTGAAGAAGAAGGTGAGAAGAAGTGTTGTGATATGAGCACCGTCGACATCGGCATCGGCCATAATAACGACCTTATGGTAACGGAGCTTTTCTACGTCAAAGTCCTCATTGAAGCCTGCACCGAGAGCAGTAACCACAGGAAGAAGCTTTTCATTTGAAATAACCTTATCAGGTCTGCTCTTTTCTACGTTGAGCATTTTACCCCAGAGAGGAAGAATAGCCTGAATAGTTCTGTCTCTGCCTTCCTTAGCAGAGCCACCCGCAGAGTCACCCTCTACGATGTAAATTTCAGTCTTTGTGGGATCCTTTTCCGTACAGTCAGCAAGCTTACCGGGAAGAGAATTACTTTCCAGAGGAGATTTTCTTCTGGCAGCTTCTCTGGCTCTTCTTGCGGCCTCTCTTGCACGGGAAGCATCGAGAGATTTAGAAATAATAGCTTTAGCGATGGAAGGATTTTCTTCGAAGAAATCGGAAAGCTTAGTGTAAACGGTGTTACTTACGAGCTTAGTCATTTCCGTATTACCGAGCTTACCCTTAGTCTGTCCTTCAAACTGTGCTTCGGTAAGTTTTACGGAAATTACTGCTACGAGACCTTCACGGCAGTCTTCACCTGCTAATTTTGTATCAGCATCCTTGATATATCCGTACTTCTTACCGTATTCGTTAAATACCTACGTAAGAGCAGTCTTAAAGCCTGTTTCAGGAGTACCGCCGGCTACGGTATTAACATTATTTGCGTAAGAGAAAATTCTTTCCTTGTAGCCGTCATTATACATAAGTGCTACTTCAGCACTCTTATCGCCGTCTACAGATGAGAAATGAATTACCTTTTCGTGAATAGGAGTAAGACCGTAGGTTTCACCGATATGCTCTACGAAGGAACCGAGACCGCCTTCATAACAGAAATAATCCTCTACGATGTTTTCCTCATCACGTTTATCTGTAAGAGTTATAGCAAGACCTGCATTAAGGAAAGCAGACTCACGGAGATGGTTTTTAAGAATATCATAATCATACTCTGTAGTTTCCTGAAAAATAAGTGCATCGGGTTTGAACTTAATAAATGTACCTGTAATGTCTGTATCACCGATAACAGTAAGGTCAGTAGCAATGTTGCCTCTTTCAAATCTCTGATGGTGAATGTGGCCGTTCTGAGAAACCTCTACCTCCATCCATTCGGAAAGAGCATTAACTACGGAAGAACCAACACCGTGAAGACCGCCGGAAACCTTGTAACCGCTTCCGCCGAATTTACCGCCGGCATGAAGAACTGTAAGTACTACAGTGACAGCGGGAAGTCCCTGCTGTTCATTTATACCTACGGGAATACCGCGGCCGTTATCTCTTACGGTAATTATATTACCCGGTAAAATTTCTACCTCGATATGTGTACAGTAGCCTGCCAGAGCTTCGTCAATGGAGTTATCTACGATTTCATAAACAAGGTGATGAAGACCTCTGGGACCTGTGGAGCCGATGTACATACCGGGACGCTTTCTTACAGCCTCAAGTCCTTCGAGAACCTGAATTGCATCAGCATTGTATTCCTCGGTAACAACAGTATCCATAGTTTCGATTATTTCTTCTTTTACATCTGTTATTTCCTGATTTTCAGCAGTAGCCTTGATTTCATCCATGGCTATTACCTCCGTTTC
>JAZUOC010000296.1:0-1596 GCA_045604465.1 Acutalibacteraceae bacterium | reverse complement strand
CGAAAAGCGGAAGCAGAATGCCCTCTATGCCGTAATCAAGATGTAAATTCACACCCGCAGAGTCGGAAATATATTCAAAAAGCAAATCCATTCCCCAGAAGGCGGCTGCCGTAACTGCGAATATGAACCACCATTTAAAGCATTTCTCCTGCTCTGCTCTTATCGATATACTGCAGAGAATTATAGATAAAGAAAAGGTAAACAGAATATTCAGATAAAGTCCGTTACCGCTTCCTGTTATAAGGCTTTCGGCGATGTACACCGCCTGACATATAAGAGCGAGTACAAAGAGCCTTAAAAAATATTTCCTTCTGTCACGTGTATGAAGACAGCCTTCACCGATAAAAAAGGCGAAAAGAGGCATAGCTATTCTGCCGAGGATACGGAAAAGCTGAACCTCGGGAAAAAGCACAAAGCCTATATGGTCAATGAGCATGGAAATACAGGCTATGAGCTTAAGGTGGTTACGGTTCATCAGAAATCATTCTACCACCGCTACAGCCTCAACCTCGACGAGACCGCCCTTGGGAAGAGTTTTGACAGCTACACAGATTCTTGCAGGAGCATTTTTGATGTACTTTGAATATACCGCGTTGAACGCGGCAAAATCAGCCATATCAGCGAGGAAACAGGTGGTCTTTACGATCTTGTCGAAGGATGTTCCTGCTTCGGCGAGAATAGCACCGAGATTCTGTAATGCCTGCTCAGCCTGCTCTGTAATGTCCTTACCCTCGATTTCGCCGTTTGCGGGATTCATACCGAGCTGACCTGAGGTGTAAAGCATATTACCGCAGAGAATAGCCTGTGAATAGGGGCCGATAGCTGCAGGTGCCTTGTCTGTAGAAATTTTCTTAATCATAATTATATCTCCTTTTTTCAGTTTTATCTTAGATTTTTAATGAACTGCTCTGCCACTCTCGGTGAACGGCTGCCCTTATTGAGAGCGAAGGCCTCTGCCTTGATGTCGAGCTCCTTTTCATCCATTTTTATACCCTTTCTCTGTGCCAAAGCGTGAACAATGTCGAGATAAAGGATTTTATTAGGCTTCTGGAAATAAACCGTAAGACCGAAGCGATCGGAAAGGGAAAGAAGCTCCTGCATCGTATCGTTACGGTGGATATCGTCACCGCCTCTGTCGGAAAAGCTTTCCTTGACGATGTGTCTGCGGTTACTCGTAGCGTAAATGAGTGCGTTTTTTGCCTTGGCTGAGGCTGAGCCCTCGAGTGCCGCCTTAAGCATAGAGAAGCAATCGTCGTTTTTATTAAAGGAAAGGTCATCGATAAAGATAATGAACTTAAGAGGATTATCGGCTATCTTGCCCATAATACGGGAAAGAGAGAAAAGCTGGTCCTTTCTTATTTCGATAAGTCTTAAGCCGTAAGAGAAATAATGGTTTACGAGAGCCTTTACCGTAGAGGATTTGCCCGTACCCGCGTCGCCGCAAAGAAGCACATTTACGGCATCTCTTCCCTCTAAAAGAGCCACGGTATTTTCCTCGACGGTTTCTCTTTCATTTTCGTAGCCTACGAAGGAGTCCAGAGAAATCTCATCAGCTGAGTCTACGGGAACTATCTGTCCGTCCTCGACCTTAAACAT
>JAZUOC010000295.1:0-8732 GCA_045604465.1 Acutalibacteraceae bacterium | reverse complement strand
GAGCATTTGAGGAAAGGTGTTGTAAATATGCAGTGAGCCGGTGGACGATGAAGGCGAAGGCTGAACAGGAAGAAATAGGGAGTATCACGAAGCGCTCCAAGCGAAGTGAGCGACATATTATGAGCGAAGCGAATAACAAGGTTCTGCCGTAGGCAGGTTCTTATATTTCTGACCGTGGGTGTCACAGGTTCGAGTCCTGTTTGAGGCGCCATCTTTAGGGGACGATTTGACACCCCGGTAGAAACTCTTGAGAAATCAAGGGTTTCTGTTTTTTTATCACTGAAATCTATGTTTGCAGTACGTGACACCTCTTTTAATACTTGTTGGACTCGAACCAATGATTTGACTTTTATATAACTGATGTGTATAATCTTTATAAGAGGTGTTTTTTATGAGCAAAGATGTATTTGGTGTTAAATTAGTTTATAAATATGTTGTTCACAGTCAAGAGCCACAAGTGTTATACGAGGAACAGATTTTAAAAATAAACGCAGATTCTTTTGATGAAGCATATCAAAAAGCTGAGAAATATATCGAATCATATATTGATAAATATACTAATATCAACGGCGATAATGTTGAGATTTCCTTGTATAAAGAAGTAGATTGTTTTAAATGTTATGATGAGGGAGAAGAGATTACAGAAATCTATTCAGGATTTTTGAAGCTAGACGATGATTCATTAAAATCAATTACAACTCCTTGTGAAACTGATGAATTATTTATATTACGCTATGAATAAATATATTTTACAGGGGTGTCATTCCGTCCTGTAAACACAAAAAGAGAAAAGTCATCCGATAGGGTGACTTTTTTCTTTTTGCTCTTTCAGATTGAATTGTACTTTTGATACTGTGTATACTAACAGGCGTGCGGCTGTTAACTGGTTCATCGTGCCCCGCGTCCGGTGGACGATGAAGGGGCGCGATGAACAGCGTAGCGGTCAAAGCTCATAGGCGCTCCAAGCCGTAATGAGCTTTGGGCACCGCAAGTCGGCATCTTTTATTTCCTTTGAGCATTTGAGGAAAGGTGTTGTAAATATGCAGTGAGCCGGTGGGAGATGAAGCGAGGCGAGGATGGCGCAGCGGTCAAAATCGCTCGGCGCTCCAAGCCGAAAAAGCGATTTTGGGAACCGCAAGAGTGCGTGTCACAGGTTCGAGTCGTGCAAATATTGATTCAAAAAGTGTTTGAATCAATATCAACTGAAATTCAACTTGTTTTTTGTTGATAATTTGCTTGTTTTTTGCTATAATTCGCTTGAATAATCCCTGAAAGGAGAACAAAAGATGAATGACTATAAATTCGGCAACTTCCTGTGTTCGTTACGTGAAGTTAAAGGACTGACACAATTGGAAATTGCTAATATGCTCGACGTTACACCTGCTGCTGTTTCCAAATGGGAAAACGGAGAGTCTAAGCCAAGAATAGAAACTTTGTTTAAGTTGGCGGAAATATTTGACGTTACGGCCGAGGAACTTATGTCAGGTGAGTTTATTAAAAAGGAAAATGATGAATTAGATGATGCAAGTATCAAAAGATATGAGTATCTTTCAAGAATCGATAGATTATTATCCTTAAAAGTAAGGATGTTACGTGTTGGTGCTTTTGTTATTGATTGGAACATTATGGGATTACCGACAATAATATGGAGTTTAACAGCATTTATTTTATATCCTGTTCAGGGTGTTTCACCTTCGGAGTCCGATATTTATAAATTGTTTGTTGGTTTGATAGTTTTTCTATTCGCTTGGTTAGTTTGTTTTGTTTTGCGTGATTTTATATTTAAGGGAAGAAGTCCGGGTAAAAGAATTTTCGGATTAATAATTGTTGATAGAAAAAGCGGAGGATCGCCAACAAAAAAGCAACTTATATTAAGGAACATATTCTTCTTTTTACAGAGTATGGACGGGATTATAATGTTGTTAAGAGGTGTAAGCATAGGTGATAGTGTCGCTCAGACTTTGGTACTTTCTAAAAAGGAACTTGAAGAGAACAAATATGATGTAAATAATGAAATTAATAATATAAACGAGTATGTTCCTGCAAAAAGAGAAAAGAAAAAGGTGTTAGTATTATTGGCGTGTGGTCTTGCTTTATATATTGTTTTAGGACTTGCTATGCGTTTTTTAATACTCGGCATGGAAAAAAGCGAGCCTTATCAGGCTGCGTATAGTTATCTAGTGGAAAGTGAGAGCTTCAAAAAGCTTGATGTGAATGAAGAAAGAATAAAGTGGAGTTCAATATCAAGTAAAGGTATAATTGATAAAAGTGATACCAATGAAATTACTTTTTTAGTAGAAGGCGAAGAATACAAAGTAGTAAGTCATAATGAAAACGGAACATGGGTTGTATGTCAGGATTGTACCGATTTCAGATAAGCTTCGTTATTAGACGGATGTTTCTGTGATTTACGAGGTTGTGGTTAATTGCGAGGTTTTAAAATGACAAAATATAAATTCCTATTTTCCGACAAACAAAAAGCAGAACAGCATCTCCCCCGCCCTGTTCAGCATCCTCCGTTCAAATATGAGCCTTATAGCACCTACAGCAATTCTTATGATGAAGATTATGCGGTGTGGAGCTCCTATATAATTCCTGCTATGGAGAAACAGCGGCACTTCCTTTTATTACAAGGGTAAATATGCTGTCTTGCACAGTAAATACAGCTGATATAAAAAAACAACCGCAAGCACAGGCCTGCGGTTATAATTTTAATTAAAACAGCTGTATCTCTTTGATAATTCTGATTATACCTTTCATAAACTCGATGAGAGGCATATCGTCTGCCTTTGCTATTCTGACAAGGCTTCTGAGCTTCGTGCAGACATCTGCGGTATCGATGTTATAAAGAATCCGTGCTTCGTGAAGCTCGTCAATATCGGTATATACATCCGTATATTCGAGACAGTAGGTTTCGAAGTTTTCGGGATCGTTTTCGTCAATAACAAAAACTCTCGAGCCTACATTTACATCATTATAGGAGTTAAAACCGATGGTGGGCGTGTTGATAATCTTGATTCCCTTATAATCGATTTCGAAGGTGTTTTCGTGGTCGTGACCGCTTACTGTGGCAAGAACATCTCCCATCTCCAGCATAGCATCGAACTGACCGTTATTATAATAAGGTGGGCAGGGATATTCGTGAAGCTCTCCCTTGGCACCGTCGGGAAGGGTGTAATATCTCGTTTTATCATTAAGAGGATTCTTCTGTCTTATAACACAGCCGAACCATAATACCTTGACCTCTTTCAGTGCATCATATATTTCGGGAACGATAATGTGCTGGAAATTGATCGAGGGAACAGGCTTGCCGCCGTTTTCTTCGGTGAGCTTGGCAGAGGTTTCCTTGTACCACTCTATCTGCTCTTTATAAACGCAGGCATATCCGCCGTAATCGTTTTCAGTGTTATATGTACCCGAGTCCGTAAGCCAGAGGTTAAAGCCGTAGCCGCTTCCGTCGCTTTTCATAATGGGTAGATTATAGGTGCCGACTCTGTCCTTTACGCAGAAGCCCTTCTCACCTACGTAGCAGTCGTAGCTTTCGTAAACAGAGAGCTGATGCTCCTTGGTTGACTTCGTTTCTTCGTCATCATGGTTTCCGAAAACTGCGGCAACCATGACGTTTCTTTCCTCGAAAATGTCCATAAACTCTCTTATGGCTTTTTCTGCGTCCTCTTCCTCCTCGACATCATAGCCGGAAATATTGTCACCGGTGAGAATAACCAGATCGGGATTAACCTTGTCAAGAGTTTTTTCGATGTAATCCTTCGTGAGAGGGTTAAGGGGATAACCGTCCTGAATATCGCTGATGTTTAAAATGGTGAACTTTCCGTCTTCGTTGAATTTCAAGGCTTCCTTTTCTCCTTCCTTTTCAGCGTAGGCCAATGAGGTAAAACAGGTTAATATCATAAGCACGCTTAAGAGAACAGACATAAATTTTTTCATATTTAATTCCTCCTTTTCGCATATTATAAAACAAATAATCAAATTTATCAAGAGTAAAATCAGAAACTGAAAAGACCTTGAAAAAATTTTACTTTTCAAATATACCCCCCTATTGACAATATACCCCCATAGGGTATACTGTATATACGGAGGTGGGATATGGATAATAATTGCTGCAATAAGAAAACAAAAAGAAGCGACGAAGAGAAAAAACTCATAATCAACAGACTTAACAGAATCAGCGGACAGATAAACGGAATAAATAAAATGATAGAAAATGACGCATACTGTAATGATGTGCTGGTTCAGCTTTCTGCTGTTAAAAACTCCGTAAAGAGCCTGTCGACACATATTTTGGAAAATCATCTGTATATGTGTGTGACAAGAGATCTTGAAAACGGTGATTTAGATACTATTGACGAGCTTATAAGCCTGTTCAAAAGATTCAATCAATAAGGAGGTGAAAATAATGGATAAAATCGTACTCTGCGAAAAATGCGGTGCTATGGTTAAGGTTTTAATCGACTGCACCTGCGAAAACTGCGGAATCAAATGCTGCGGTGAGGTTATGAAGGAAATCTCTGAAGAAGAAGCAAAGAAAATCTTAGAGAAAAAATAATAAAACAATTCCGTAAAAGAAAGAAAACACAGATGCTTCGGCTATCTGTGTTTTCTGCTTTTTATCTCAGAATATTTCGGTGCTGTTTACCTTCATTATTATTCAGCGTAAATAAAACGCAAGAGAGGGTAAAGGATTAATAATCCCAATAATCCGTTACAGTAAAGGTCATTCTTTCCTGTATGCTCTCTTTACCGTGGTTTGTACCGATACCGCCGTGGTCGGAGGTGATTATTATAAGCCATTCCTCTTCGGCGATATTTTTTCTGGCGGATATGGTATCGAGAAGGCTTTCTGCGAGAAGATCAGATTCCGTGAAGGCTTCCTTGTAGCCGGGGTTATTATGGGTGAAGCCCTTTCCGTGGCCTTCGGAATCGGTATGCTCCAGAATGGTGAAAATGAAATCGGCACATTCATCCTTGGCTATTTCATCGCGGGTATAGGAAAAGGTTTCATCATCGTTTTTACATTTTACGAAGTCTACAGCGAGGCCGTTATCCTCGCAGTATTTTTTCTCGTCGAGATAGGTAGCATTTTCTCTGTCGAAATGTCCTGCCCATTTGGTGATAAAGGCGGCACTGCCGATGACCTCATCCTCTGTCAGAGAGGTCAGGAGTGTTTTGGTATCCATGGTTTTGGTAATGTCATTTCCCGTAATACCGTGTTCGTCTGCCCATTTACCTGTAAGCACGGAGCACCAGCCGGGAGCTGTGGAGGTGTCCTGTGTGTTTGTTTCCGGATAGTTCACACCGCCACAGTAGGAAAGCTTAAAGGATGCACCGTGTTTTACGAGAGCTTCGATTCCGCTGCTGCCCTCCTGAATTTCTGTCAGAATATCGGCGCGGCAGCCGTCATAGCCGATAACGATAGCTTTCTTTTGTGTATTTCCTTCCTTGAGAGGGGAGCGGAAATGCTCGTAGATTATATTATAAAGCTCTGTCTGCGGTATAGCTTCCTCGATGGTGTTATCGTAGCCGACCGCGGCCACATTCTGTCTGAAGGCTTCTTCCGTATCGGTGTCGTCGGTGCGGTATAAGGTGTAGTCATAGGCTATAAATCCGCCTATGGCGAGAAGTAATGCGAGTACTGCTATAATTATTTTCTTTTTCATCGAGTTTTCTCCTTTGCTTTTTTCTTGATTATAGCAAGAGATGTATTTATTGTCAAATGTTTTTGCTTTTTACTTGAAGAATGATTTTCTCTGTGTTAAAATATCTGAGGGAGTATGAGAAAACAGAGGTAATGACAATGTATGATGTAGTTCTTGTGGCCGTAGCATTACTTCCTGCGGTATTTTTATGCGTTTATGTTTATAAAAAGGATACAGCCGAAAAGGAGCCGTGGTGGCTTCTTGCTCTGCTTTTTTTCAGCGGTGTACTCATAAGCTTTCCCGTAGTGGAAATAAGCGAGTGGCTGCGTAGGGTGGAAACAGATATTTTTATGCCGTTTACTACGGAGCTTGACGGCGGTAATTATTTGGACGGCTGGCTTTTCGAACTTTACACCGCAGTAGATAAATTTATCGCTGTAGCTATGGTGGAGGAGGGCTTTAAATGGCTGATGCTTTTAGCCTTTACGAAAAAGAATAAGCATTTTAACAGCCTTTTCGACGGAATAATTTATTCTGTGTTTATATCCCTCGGCTTTGCAGGCTTCGAAAACTTACTCTATACTCTCGAATACGGTGTGGAAACCGCTCTTATCAGAATGATAACGGCTATACCTATCCACCTTTTCTGCGGAGTAAGTATGGGATATTATCTGACCTGGTACTATGTGAAGGACAAGGCTAAAAGGAGCGAAAGAAGACTCAGAGAAATAGGTGCGATCTCTCATAAAAACAAGCATATATCTGCAAGACGGTTCCTTGTTATGAGTGTGGTTATGCCTTCTCTTGCCCACGGTTTTTATAATTTCAGCTACAGCATAAATAAGGGCTGGTCTACGGCTGTGTTCTGTATTTTTCTCGCCTTTCTTTATGCCTTCTGCATGGGCAGAGTCAGAAACATGTCGAACGGAGATATGCTCAACCGCAAGGCTGTGCTTCTTATTCTTTACGAAAAGCACACCTGTGTCCAGAAAGGTGTAAAGGCTATTTTAGAGGCGAGACAGGAAAACGGCGAGGATAATCACGATGTGAGCCTTGATGAAATAATAGAGGTTATCGCTTCGGAAAAAGGATAAGATAAAAATAAAAGCATCGGTTAAGAGCCGATGTTTTTCTCTTAAGGTGTGAGTTTTTTTCTTTCCGTTTGTCTAATAAGTGAAAGGACCGGTTCTTAAAACCAAAGAAAGGAGGGCTTTGATGGATAAGGGAGCAAAGCATTATGAACGGTTTCTCTGCGGCGATAAAAACGCCATAGCGGATATTATAACTGAGTACCGTACCGGACTCGAGCTTTATCTTTATTCGGTTTTCGGCGATATAGCTGTGGCAGAAGAGATAACACAGGAAACCTTTGTAAAGCTTTTTACCAAAAAACCTAAATTCAGGGGTAAGTCGACCTTTAAAACCTGGCTTTATGCCATCGGTAAAAATTCTGCTGTTAATTATATGAAAAAGAGCAGCCGTAATATCAGTCTTGACGAAGCACTGACTCAGACAGCTCAGAGCGATGTGGCGGCTTTAGAGGAATTATATTTTGCCGATGAAAGGAAAAAGGCAGTTCACAGAGCTCTCGGTAAGCTGAAAAAGGAATACAAAGAGGTGCTGTGGCTTACCTATTTCGAAGGAATGAGCAATAAGGAAAGTGCCGCTGTGATGAATAAGAGTGTACATAATATTCACACTCTCCTTACCCGGGCGAGACAGGCACTGAAAAAACAGTTAGAGGAGGATGGATTTGACTATGAAATCTGACAGAGAAATGATAGCCTCGGTAATGAGCGAGGTGGATGCGTATGAAAGGAGAAGTAAAATGCTTAAGAAGAGAACGGTAATGAGTATCGCGGCAGTTATATGTATTTTAGTGTGCTTAGGTACGGCGGTAGGTGCGGCGACGGGATTTTTTACCTTTGGCGGAATAAAGACACCCGTAGACATAAGAGAAAGCATCATTAATGCCGGAAGCGCAGAGGGTGTAGAGGAGTTCGATAAGGAATACGAAAAATCAGAGGATCCCTTTTCTGTTGTTGCCCGCGAGACGGGGGCAGGAGCACACATTATCCTTGACTATGATGACAGTATAGAATATAACGATGTGGTCGATGAGGATGAGGGCTACAGCTTCGAGCTTAAAAGCGTAACCAAGGCAAGACAGAAGCAAAACGTGATGACAGGCGGAAGTATTTCTGACGGTACTGCTACCTATGAATGGCAGATAAGCGAAGGCTATTATGCACTCGTGGATATTTCGAGATGTGACGGAGAAAAGCTTACAGAAGAGGATGAGGGCAAGCTGCAGTTTTATTGGAGCTATCTTCTGGAGGGCTTTGACCCGTGGATTACCAACCTTTATTTCAGAGGAGACACGGTACACGTTTACAGCGATGATTACACAGTACATTACGCCATAGAAATAACTGAAATGATGCCATTCGCTGAAAGTGATTTCGCTTTCGTTGCCTTCGGCATGGAGTTTGACGGAGACAGAGGGCCCATTGACCCGAGCATCGACACGGTATATGCTGATCCTGAGGGAAAAATCGAGCTTGTAAATGAGGATGAATATTTCGGAGCGTTACTGAGATTTTCAGTTCCCGATAAATTCGCTACGGAGGATGAGCATTATGCGGAGAAGTATTTCGAGTCTACTCCCGCACAGCTTGAAAATTGGTTTGAAGGCTATGTGAATCCTACATGGGAATAATAATCTCCCTTGAAGCTTACGGGGCGGATGCAAGTATGTATCCGCCTCGTTTTTTGTGTTTTAGGCTTAGAGTAGCCGACGGAGAGGTTACTGAGTTTCAATAAACCCTTCAGTCGTCATAGCTCCGCATCGGCGCTTTTAACAGCAAGGTATATTTTTATGATTTGCATTCTACAAAACATCTATGTTCTATGGCTTCGCAGACCTACTTTTGTTACGACAAAAGTAGGCAAAATCATTCTTTTTTTAGGACGGGAAAAGAGTGCGCTGTTTAGTTAGGTTAATGGATACAGTAAGGTTGTACTTATCCGAAAAAGTTCAGAAACAAGTACTTTCCCTCGGGGTGCGACCCGTGGCAG
>JAZUOC010000294.1:0-15336 GCA_045604465.1 Acutalibacteraceae bacterium | reverse complement strand
CCTATCTGTAAATCCTTAGAGGAAAGGAAGAGAGGTGTACCGCCAAGGTCATACATACCTACCTCGAAGGAAACTCTGGTTCTCGTGGAGGATTTCTGGAAAATCATACCGAGGGTTTTGCCTTCTAAAAGAGGGTGCTTTATGCCCGCCTTTTTTTCGGCCTTGAGCTTGTCAGCCAGGTCGAGAGTGTCGAGAATTTCTTCCTTTGACCAGTCGAGTAATTTAAGTAAATGTTTCATTTGTACCACTCCTTTTTTTGCTTAAACAGAAACATAATTACACATTTATACTATTCTCTTTATTATATAACAAAGATATTAATAAATCAATAAAATTTACGCAAAAAAATAACGGGCAACGAAAAAGTTACCCGTTAAAAGAAACAATATCAAAAAGAGAAAAAACAGGAATAAAAGGAGAAGAAATACGGGCACCGACTGAACAGCTTCTGCACATATTTTTCACCTTCCTTCAAATTAATTCGATGTAGTATAGCATAAGCGCAAGGGAATGTCAATACCCTGAAAAGAAAATCTTTCAGTATTAAACCGGACGCACTTATGTACAACCAATAATTTACTTAAATAGCCTCTGTAATTATAGGCTGTGCAGACGCACATAACATGTGAGAGAATCAGTGAAACGATCAAAAAAATACGGGAAAGCTTTTTCATAAAATCATCTGTATAAATATGAATTTTCTGAAATTTAATCAAATAAAAGAAAAAATCCAAGCCGGAAAGACTCGGATTTTTCTGGTTTGGTGCCGGTGGCGGGGGTCGAACCCGCACGGTATCGCTACCAACGGATTTTGAGTCCGCCTCGTCTGCCAATTCCAACACACCGGCTTATGATGTCAAAATGACAAGTGATATTATATAACACCCTCACACCGTTGTCAAGATGTAAGGGTGATTATTTTTATTTGGCATAAAGCATACCGACTATGTAATTTCTCACCGAGGAGGGAAAAATCTTACATAAAACAGCTAAAAGGTTATAGGTAAGGCCGATGGCATAAGCAGGCTTGACCTTCTTTTTAAGAGAAATTTTCGCTATGTACTCCCCTGCTTTTTCGGGACTCATACCCTTTTCCTCGTCTCTTTCCATTCCCGCTACACTTCTTCCGATTCTTCCGCCGTAAATGTCGTCACCCTCGAAGGATTTCTCTCTGGCAGCGGTAAATTCCGTGGCTATGTCACCCGGCTGAAGGGCAGTAACCGTGATACCGAAGGGCCTTACCTCATTGGCAAGACAGCAGGTATAGCTTTCGATAGCCGCCTTGGATGCGGAATAGTAGGTCTGAAAGGGTATGTGTGCCACAGCGGCTACAGAGCTGACATTTACTATCCGTCCGCTCCTTTTCTCCCTCATAAAGGGCAGAACAGCCTTAGTTACATTTACCGTACCGAAGAAATTCACATCGAACTGCTTTTTTACCTCGGCTTCCTCAGTAAACTCTACTGCTCCCGAAATACCGAAGCCTGCACAGTTGATGAGAATATCGATCTTTCCGTCAGCTTCTATTATACTTTCCACCGCTTTTTTTACTGCATTTTCGTCAGTGACATCGGCAGTAAGATGGATTATGCCGTCACAGGGAATGTCACGGCGGCTGATTTCGTAAACCTTACAGCCCATTCTTTTAAGTGACAGAGCAGTGCATCTGCCTATACCTGAGCTTCCGCCTGTAATGAGAGCGATTTTAGTGTTCATATTTTTCACCTTTCACATCGGATTTAATTTTCTGTCGGTTTGAAGCGACAGAACCTCTCCTATTTTTAGGAGAGGCTACTTGAAGTGGCGGTGTGCAGACACTTTGTTCCCGAAGTCTAACACGCCATTCTGCGTTCTGCATTCTTCGTTCTGCATTCATTCCCCGTAGGGGCATACCTTCATACATATTCCGCAGACTGCTCCTCTGCCGATATGCTTGAAATGATTTTTCATATAGCTGCTGCATTTTTCGGGATCAAACATCTCTTCCCTGGTAGTATTTTCATCCCACAGCTTACCGAGAATAGCACCGGAAGGACAGGCTTTTACGCATTTATCGCAGTCAAGACAGGGAGAGACATAATCTGTCTTTTCCGTCTCGAAGGGGCAGTCGGTAACTACAGTGCCGAGTCTTACCCTCGCACCGTAAAGACGGTGCAGAAACATAGAGCTTTTACCTACAGTGCCGAGTCCTGCTAGGCAGGCGGCCTTCTTATGTGAGTATCTGCCCTTGTAGTTCCAGCCGTCCTTATTTATGCTCTGCGAAGCCGCCACAGTAATATAGCGATAGCCTTTACTCTGCAGGAAAAGTCCTGCCTTGAGAAGCAGAGAGTCGATAAAAGCGTTCACACTGCGGTAATGGTTAAAGTAGGTGTGAGTAGGCTCTGCACCGATTTCGTCCACGATGGCCTCGGAAAGCCTCACGGCGATACTCACAGCATACTTACATTCACCGAAATCACCGTCAGGAATATGACAGAAGCCCACATCAGATGCACCCTGTGAGAGAAGATATTCCTTTAATTCGTCCTGTATTTTCATTTGAATCAGCCTTTATAATAGAACATTCTTTTACTTATTTCTATCTTATTTTCATCACTGTTTTCGAAGGAAATGATACCTTCTCTGCCTTCATCGTTGAGAAGTCCCTTTTCCCCAAGACAGGTCTTACAGTAGCTTGCAGCACCCTTACCGCCCTCGAAAACGAGAACATTTTCGCCTAAGATTTTCAGTATACACTTACGTGCAAAGGGAAAATGAGTACAGCCTAAAACCACAGCATCTACCTTTCCCGCATACGGTGCAAGAATTTCTTCGAGATAGGCTATCTCTTCTTCTGAGTCAAGATTACCGCTTTCGATGAACCTTACAAGCTCAGGGGCAGGAAGCTTGATAAACTCTGCCTTACCCTCAAATCTTGCCATAAGGTTATCGAACTTCTCCTCTTTCAGAGTAAGAGGTGTGGCAAGAACGAGAACTCTCGGATTTTCCCCCGAAAGAGCTGCAGGCTTAAGTGCCGGCTCGAGTCCGATAAAGATAAAATCGGGGTATTTCTCACGAAGGTATGCGGCGGCGGCACTGGTGGCTGTGTTACAGGCGATAACTACCGCCTTGGCACCTCTGTCCATAAGAGCCTCACAGGCCTTTACCGTCAGATTTTTTATTTCCTCTTTGGTTTTTACCCCGTAGGGAGCATTAGCCGAGTCACCGAAATAGATGTAGTCTTCATTAGGCATAAGCTTATAAAGCTTCCGCAGAACGGTTATACCGCCTACGCCCGAGTCAACTACGGCTATGGGGCTTTGATTGTTGTATTTCATAATTGCACCTTCATATAAAATAACGGAACGTGGGGGGCGCCGTCCCCGACGTTTTAAAAATTATTACTGATAAGTTCAAATCTGCAGACAGTGCTGATTGCGATTACTACTATTGTAACCCAAAGTCGCACATTAAGTAAAGGTTTTATACTTTTGTTTTTAATTGAATGATATACTGCCATCGACAGTAAGCCCATAACAGCAGCTACAGGCAGAGCAAAATATAATGTCATAATACTGAAAAAGAGAGATATTTCAGCCATAACTGCGAAAGCATTATAGAGTTCTGAGACGTAAAGAATAAAAGAAATCACACAGTACAACAGCTCAACAGAACAGTAAATCCATACAGGTACTGTAACCAGTTTCAATAAATCCTTATATTTATCTTCCTTCATAAAAAGTACCTCATATTTTTTCAGGCATAACCTCTCCGTAAGCCTATCGGCTGCCACCTTTCCCTCCGGGAGACCGACACCTTTTTGTCCGCTCCGTTCTCACGGACATTTCCCCTCACAGGGGAATTACCTTTAGACGAGGCAAATATTCATCATTCAATATTCATTAAGGGGCTGTCTGCACAGCCCCTCATATTATGCTCTGTGCCACTTAACACCCTGAGGTGTGTCTTCCAAAACGATGCCCTGCGCCTTCAGCTCGTCTCTGATACGGTCAGCCTCAGCCCAGTTCTTATTCTTTCTCGCCTCATTACGGGCAGCGATAAGTGCTTCGATTTCATCGTCAAGGCTCTTATCTTCCTTATTACGGTTATAGAGAAGACCGAGAACATCCATAAGCTCATCAAAAATCTTTGCGGCATATTCTACGAGAGCCTTTGACTGTACGCCCTCGTTTACATTACTGTTAATGTCACGGACGAGCTCAAACACTGCACCGAGAGCCTCACCTGTGTTAAGGTCATCCTCCATAGCCTCGATGAACTTGTCTTTTTTACCGTCGATAAGCGCGATGATTTCAGCATCCTTCTCACCTGCTTCGTCTACTGCATTCTTAAGTGCGAAATCAAGGTTATTACGGCAGGTGTAGAGTCTTTCGAGAGAAGCCTTGCACTGTGCGATAGCATCAAAGGAATAGTTGATGGGGCTTCTGTACTGACATGAAATCATAAGATAACGGATAGGCTCATAGCCGTACTGCTCAGCTACATCACGGACTGTGAAGAAGTTACCGAGAGACTTAGACATTTTAACCTTGTCTACGGTAATGAAGCCGTTATGCATCCAGTATCTTGCGAAGGGCTTACCGTTACAGCATTCGCTCTGTGCCACCTCGTTTTCGTGATGAGGGAAGATAAGATCCTGACCGCCGCAGTGAATGTCGATGGTTTCACCGAGATAGCGTCTTACCATTGCGGAGCATTCGATGTGCCAGCCGGGTCTGCCCTGTCCCCAGGGTGACTCCCAATAGGGTTCACCGGGCTTTGCACTCTTCCAGAGAGCGAAATCCATAGGCTCTCTCTTTACCTCGCCTACATTGATTCTCGCGCCTGCCTCGAGATCCTCGAGAGGCTGATGTGAAAGCTTTCCGTATTCCCCGAATTTCTTTGTACTGAAATATACGTCGCCGTTTACCTCATAGGCATAGCCTTTTTCGATAAGAGAGGAAACGATGTCGATAATTTCACCGATGTTTTCCGTTGCTTTGGGATGAACGGTAGCTTCACGTACATTCATACCCTTGGCATCTGTCCAGAATTCCTCGATATACTTTTCGGAAATATCCTTAAAGGTAACACCTTCCTCGTTTGCACGGCGGATAATCTTATCGTCAATATCAGTGAAATTCTGTACGAAATTAACCTTATTGCCTCTGTATTCGAGATAACGGCGCATTACGTCAAAAACGCAGAGAGGTCTCGCGTTACCGATGTGAATGAAGTTATAAACCGTGGGGCCGCAGGCATAGATTTTATATTCGCCCTCGGTTATAGGAATAAGCTCCTGCTTGCTTCTGGTGAGAGTGTTAAAAATTTTCATTGTTTTTCCTCCATTTGCTTTAATTGTTTTTCTAATTTTTCTATTTTCATTTTTAATACACATATTTCCTGTGAAAGCGGGTCGGGAGTGTGGATATGGTCAAGTCTGTCTACCTTTTTACCGTTTCTCCTTACCACTCTCGCGGGAGTGCCGACAGCTGTGCAGTTATCGGGAATTTCGGAAAGCACTACCGAACCGGCAGCTACATTAGAGTTATCACCGATGCGGAAGGGACCGAGCACCTTAGCGCCTGCACCGACTAAAACATTATTACCTAAAGTGGGATGTCTTTTTCCGTGGTCCTTACCTGTACCGCCGAGAGTTACACCCTGGTAAATGGTACAGTCATCACCGATTATGGCTGTCTCACCGATAACCACTCCCGTTCCGTGGTCGATAAAAAATCTCTTTCCTATTTCGGCACCGGGATGGATTTCGATGTTGGTCTGCTTAACACAGTGCTGTGAAATGGCGCGGGCAAGAAAGTACAGCTTATGCTTCCAGCACCAGTGAGCTCTCCTGTAAGCCCTTACCGCCTTATAGCCCGGATAAAGGAGCATTATTTCTATATTACTCCTCGCCGCCGGGTCGCGGTCCTTGACACACTGAAGGTCTTCTTTTAATCTGTTAAACATATTCTACCACCTATTTATAAAAAAATAAACCTCTGTACCGAAAAAAATTCGGACAGAGGCGTAAAAAACGCGGTTCCACTCTGACTTATTACTCTGAGCTACGTTATAATAGCCTTACCGTTAACGCCGGCTTACGCCCTCGGATACTGTATTTCCCCTCGGGTGCTGACGGGTGCATTTCATCACTTCTTCACCGGAGCACTCACACCTTACTGCTCCTCTCTGAGATGAAGGGGAATGTGATTACTTCTCCCTTTTAGCGCATTTGATTATTTCTTTAATATATTATACACAGCAGATTAAGTTTTGTCAACTTAAAAACAAAATATAATTTAAGCACCGAGGCTTTTGAACGCAGAGTGCATAATGTCTGGTCCCTTTGCTCCGATTATATCCGTGTAATATATAAAGCTATAATGGGGGCACAGCCTGATATAAAAGTGTAGGATGAAGTAAAAGGTGAGTTTTCCACATAGTTTTCCACAAAAACGGCAAAAATAACAGAATGTTGAAAACTCCCCTTACTTTCCTTTTTATTATAATTATTTTTTTCTTTTTTATTATTCTTTTTATTTGGTACAAAACGAAGCAAAATTTTGCAAATGCATTAGCTTGTATATGCAGCCTTAGCTTCTCTGATGTCCTCCCATCTTTTTTTCGCTGCCTCCACTCTTTTACGGCAGGTTTCTTCATATTTCTCATTATTTTTGTCCAGACAGTCGATAATTCGCTCATAACAGAGCATAAGAGCACGGTCATCAAATAAAGTCTCCTCTCTGCGAATATCATATTTTAAAACTGCCTTTAAAAGCTTACCGCATTCTTCGTCGGTAAGTCTGTCAAACATACGCTCAAAATCGTGATGAATAAGCATAGCATGTTTCATATTTTCAAGTCCTTTCTTAATATAATTTTACCTCCAAAAAATGGAAGAAAGACAGTACAGACTGCAGAATATCCGCAGAAAAAATACTGTCTATATATTAAGTTTAGAACGAAAAAATTCACTTGTCAATAGTTAAAAAAATAAAAATTTTATTTTGCAATATTTGATATGTTTTTTGCGTAAAGTGCGCAAAAAAGGGCAGTTTCCGGTGCATAAGGGGGGTTAAAAAACGGGGTTTTCGGAGTCAAATCACGTGATAATGAAAAAAAACGGACACGGAAAGCCGTGTTCCTGCGTAACCTCTCCTTTCAGATGAGGCTTTTAAAACAGCAGTGAACAACTGTCATTCCGAATTAATTAATTTTCTCCCCCACCAGATCGCAGTCATCAACAGCGATAATTTTGACCTTAATGAACTGACCCTGATAAAGCTCTTCCTCGGTGGAGATGATAACATTAGTATCAATCTCGGGAGAGTCCATATAAGTTCTGCCCATATAAAGCATATTATCCTCATCGAAGCCGTCTACTATGACGGTCATTTCCGTACCTACACGGCTTTCTTGCTTTCGGGAAAAAATCTCATACTGCTGCTGCATAATAATTTCTGCACGGTGATTTTTTACTTCATCGTCAAGCTGACCGTCCATTTTAGCGGCTATGGTTCCTTCTTCGGGAGAATAGGCAAAGCAACCCAGGCGGTCGAACTCATTTTCTTTAATAAATTCGGCAAGTGCTTCAAACTGTTCTTCGCTTTCCCCGGGAAAACCTGTGATAAAGGTAGTACGGAGAACCACATCGGGAATTTTCGCTCTTATCTTTTTAATAAGCTCGGTGAGTTCTTCTCTTGATCCCCGGCGGTTCATTTTCTTTAAAATTTCACCGTCGGCGTGCTGTAAGGGAAGATCGATGTAATTACATATCTTGTCTTCAGCTGCGATGGTGTCAATAAGCTCGTCGGTCATACATTCGGGATAGCAATATAGTATTCTTATCCACTTGATGCTGTCGATTTTACACAGCTCCTTTAAAAGTGCAGGAAGCTTATATTCGCCGTAAAGGTCGATGCCGTAGCGCGTAGTGTCCTGAGCGACCACGATGATTTCCTTTATACCGCCTTTGGCCAGATCCTGTGCTTCAGCTATGATGCTTTCCATAGTACGGCTTCTGAATTTACCTCTGATAGAGGGAATGGCGCAGTAAGTACAGCAGTTGGAGCAACCCTCTGCTATTTTCAGATATGCCCAATGAGGGGGTGTGGTGAGCATGCGTCCACCGTCAAGGGAAAGGTCATACTTAGACGGAAAAAGGGCGCATCTGTCCCCTGCCAGAACCTGTCTGCACACCTCCGCTATCCTTCCGTTGGCACCAATGCCGATGCAGGCATCAACCTCTGGAATCTCGTTCATTACTTCCTCTTTATATCTCTCAGCAAGACAGCCTGTGACCACTATTCCCTTGATAACGCCGTCATTTTTAAGCTCGGCAGCATAGAGAATGTTATCTATAGCCTCTTTCTTAGCATCGTCAATAAAGCCGCAGGTGTTAATTATCACCACATCGGCTTCTTCGGCTTCGGGTACAATCTGAAAGCCCTCGTCACAGAGAGTGGAAAGGAGCATTTCAGCATCTACCTGGTTTTTCGGACAGCCTAAAGAAATCATTCCTATTTTATTCATCGGACACCTCTAAATTATATTCTTCTTCCCCGGCGAGCCTATTAAGGGCGGACTTTATTTCACTGAAGGAGTAGCCCATCCGCATAAGAGCCGCCACGGTTTTCTTTATTCCTTTTTCATCAGAGAGACAGCGTAAATATTTTCTGTTTATAAGTGTTAAAAGCTCATCCTCACTGAAATCTGTTTCTTCCAGCACAAGAGAAATAATCTCTCTGTCTACACCCTTACGGTAAAGCTCCTGTTCTATCCGTCTTTTACCGTACTTTTTTATGTTTGTCAGCTCTCTGACGTACATACGTGCAAAGCGCTCATCATCCACATAGCCTTCACTCTGCAGTTTTTCCACGGCATATTCCGCACTTTCCTTATAGCCCTTCTGCCGAAGCTTTAAAAGAAGCTCTCTCGCCGAATGGTCACGTCGGGAAAGATAACCGACAGCACAGTTATAAGCACGTCGTTTTTCAGCATCTTCACCCAAAAGAGCCAGCTCCTCACGGGAAACCTCTTTTCCCTGATAAATGCCCATAACAGCAAAATAAGCCTTGTCGACGGTGAAATAATACTCACCGTCAACAAGAACATGGATTTTATCGCCTTTGCCTTCTTTGAAATTCAGCTTCATTATACTATATATAGGGATTAATCGTCATCGTCCACAGCGATGTCTATTCTCGCTCTGACACTTGACGGACTTCTTTTAACGGGAGTAGGCACGAAAATTTCAGGCTCCTTTTCTTCTTTCACGCCTGATTTTTCATCCTTGAGCTTTTTAACACAGTCACGGATTTTATTCTCTATTTCTGCACAGAGAGACTTTTCCTTCTGAAGGAGTATTTTTACATTATCTCTGCCCTGACCGAGACGGGTTTCACCGTAGGAGAACCATGCTCCACTCTTTTTGACGATTTCAAATTTAACACCTAAATCTACGATTTCGCCTACCTTTGAGATGCCTGTTCCGTACATAATGTCGAATTCTGCCTCTTTGAAAGGAGGAGCGACCTTATTCTTGACTACCTTAGCACGGGTTCTCGCACCGATAAATTCATTACCGGGAGCCTTTATCTGCTCGATCTTTCTTACATCGATTCTCACGGAAGAGTAGAATTTAAGGGCACGGCCGCCTGTGGTAACCTCAGGGTTACCGTAAACAACGCCAACCTTTTCACGGAGCTGATTAATAAAAATAACGAGAGTATTTGACTTAGCCACTACACTGGTAATCTTTCTGAGAGCCTGTGACATAAGACGTGCGTGAAGACCCACGTGGCTGTCACCCATCTCACCCTCGATTTCTGCTCTGGGTACGAGAGCAGCGACAGAGTCAACTACGATTATATCAAGTGCGCCTGAACGTGCAAGTGCTTCTGTAATGGAAAGAGCGTCCTCACCGTTATCGCGCTGTGAAACAAGAAGAGAGTCAACATCTACACCGAGACCTTTAGCATAAACAGGATCAAGAGCGTGTTCGGCATCGATAAAAGCCGCTTCACCGCCTGCCTTCTGTGCCTCTGCGATACAGTGAAGTGCAAGAGTAGTCTTACCCGAGGATTCGGGGCCGTAGATTTCTACGATTCTGCCCTTCGGAAGTCCGCCGATACCTGTGGCAAGGTCGAGACCGAGAGAGCCTGTAGAGATAGCCTCCACATTCATTTCGGTGGTCTGTCCGAGTCTCATAACCGCACCCTTGCCGTACTGCTTTTCTATCTGTGCCAGAGCAGCGTTCAATGCACTGTTTTTATCTGCCATAATTACATCCTCCGTATCGTACAAATGTTCGATGAAGGTATTATACAATATTTAATGTGAAAAATCAACAGTTTTTTTAAAATTGATGAAAAAACAGATTTAAAAAATAAATTAAAATATTTTCAAAAAACACTTGCATTTTCCATTCTTTTCTGCTATTATATCTTCTGCTTATGTATGTTTAATTATTTTAAGGAGGTGCGGTACATGGCAAAATGCGAATATTGCGGTAAAGATGTCGCTTTCGGCATCAAAGTTTCCCACTCACACAGACGTTCAAACAGAACATGGAAACCCAACGTTAAGCGTGTAAAGGCTATCGTTAATGGCTCACCCAAAAGAGTTTACGCTTGCACACGTTGCTTACGTTCTGGTAAGGTTACTCGCGCTATCTGATTTTAGTATATCGGTAATCCTTGGACTTTCCCGAAAGGGAGAGTCCTTTTTTCTTTTTCAGACATTATAAACGATACTTTGATTTTGCGAATTTGTAAATTAACTGTTAAGAACACTTCTTTCCTCTTGTATGAAGCAGGTGTAAATGTTAGCATTATTAATAGTATATTAATATTTTTCAACGGAGGATTGATTTATGAAAATGATTAAAAAATCCCTTTCTGTTATTTTAGCTGTTCTTTTGGCCTTTTCCTGCATTTCTCTCACGGCATCTGCCATCACCATCGACGGCGAGGAAATCGACCATCTTCCCCAGGTGTATGTTATGGGCTTTGAGTCGCTAAAAATTTACGACAAAAATGACCCCGATAAAACATCCGTCTTTCCCGTAAATTACGACATTCTGTTAGAAAACCTTTCGAATTTTACCGATTACGCCTCAGAGGCACTGAAAAACGGTAATTATAATCTTTTGCACCACTACATTTATTCTGCATTCTACGATACACTAAGCTACTATGCTTTTCAAGGCGACGGTGTAACTCCGCTGAATGAAAACATCGTCTGTGAGGAACGAGTGTTCGAGCACGACGGTGACGGCTTATACTATTTCCCTTACGACAGCCGTCTGAGTCCCGTCGATATAGCAAAGCAGCTCAATGAATTCATCAAAATGGTTCAGGAGCATTCCGGCAGTGAGCGCTTCGAGCTTGTAGGCGCCAGCTACGGCGGAAACATCGTTATTGCATATCTTAATGAATACCCCGAAATGCATCAGTACATCGACTCCTGCCTTCTGAGCGTTCCCTCCTACGGCGGCTTCTCCATTTTAAGTGAGCTTTTCAGCGGTGATTTTTACATCGACCACGATACTCTGACACAGTATGCCTATGTCGGTATGAATAACGAAGACCTCGGTCTTTTACTTTCCGTCCTTAACAAAAGCGGTTTTCTTGAGCTTTTGCTTGAATTATGCCTTGTTCCCGGCGCAAAAGCTCTTTTAATGGATACAGCGAGAGAGTTTTTCCATGATGTTCTCGCCACTATCCCCTCTTACTGGTCCTTCATCCAGGAGGAATATTTCTACGATTCGATGAAAAACATATACGGCGAGAACTATGCAGACCCTGACCATGAATATGCAGGTCTTATCAGTAAGGTCACTTATTACCAGGAAGAAATAATGCAGAGACTCGACGAAATATATCTTAAAACCGCAGAGAACGGCGTAAAGATGAATATAATCTGCAAATACGGCAGACCGCCTATGCCCTTCACCAGAGAGGGTAGCTTCCAGAGTGACGGCTCTGTTGATGTAAAGGATGTAACTCTCGGTGCTGTTGCAAGCAAGTACGGCGAAACTCTCCCCGAGGATTATGAGCAGGCTCTTTATCCCGAATACAACTTCATTTCACCCGATAAGGTCATAGATGCCTCTACAGGTATCGACCCGATTCACACCTGGTATGTAAGAGGTCTGGAGCATGGCACTAAAACCGAAGGCTTTATCGAGCTTATCAACTACATCGTTTACGAGGACCCCACTGTCTTTACCTCAGATGAATTCCCGCAGTTCACCTATGCTGCCGAGGATGGCAGTCTTGTACCCGTAACCGAAGTGGAAGATTGGGAAGAAACCTCATTTTTCACCGACTATATCAGACTTATCAAGCGTATTCTCGAGCTTGCCAAGGAAGCAATCAGATCAGCCTTCGATAAAATACTCAAAAAATAATACACAGAGAAAAACGGAGACCCGCGAAGGTCTCCGTTAATATTTTGTCTTTTATTTATTTGCATTAATAAACTCTATAATCTCTTCCTTGGTGTGAAGACCTACAAGTCTTTCCTTCTCCTCACCGTTTACAAAAAGAACGAGACAAGGAATGGACATAATTCCCATCATAACAGCATACTCGTTTTCTTCGTCACAGTTAAGCTTACACACCTTAACCTCACCGTCAAGCTCGTCTGCCAGCTCTTCGATAACAGGTGAAAGCATAAGACAGGGTTGACACCAGGGTGCCCAGAAATCCACGAGAACGGGCATAGATGTTTCCTTTGTAACCTCATCAGCGAAATTCATAGAATTAAGTTCAATATATGACATAATTAAAATCCTCCTATTTAACATACTTTTTCTTTTCGTTATTATAACATATATAACTGTCAGGTGCAAGATTCCGAGAAAAAAATTATCTTATCACCTTATAAATAAGCTCCGCTTTTTCAGGTTCACCGTCAGAAACGGTGACAGCATCGAAAAACATTTCTTCGGCAGAGACAAGCTTTCCTTCGTCATTTGTGTGAAATTCAGCGATTATGTCCCCCGTATTTATCTTATCTCCCGTCTTTTTATGAAGAATAATACCTGCCGTGTAATCTATACTGTCTTCCTTATTCACTCTGCCCGCGCCTAAAATCACACCGGCAGAGCCTATTTTTTCGGCATCTGTTCCCGAAATGTAACCGCCTTCCTTGGCGATAACCTTATAAATTATACTTGCCTTCGGAAGCTTATCTGTATCGGTTATCACTTCAGTATCGCCACCCTGAGCAGAAATAAATTCGAGAAATTTCTCATAGGCTGAGCCGTCAGAGAGAGCCTTTTCGCATTTTTCTCTTGCCTCGGAATAAGTGATTCCCTGTGCCATCGAGATAAGATTAGAAGCAAGAACGAGACTGACCTCACGAAGGTCGTCACTCCCTCTGCCCCTCAGTATTTCCACAGCCTCAGCAATTTCGAGAGTATTACCGATATTTTTACCGAGTGGTGTGTCCATATCGGAAATAACAGCAGTCATTTTTCTGCCTGCCATTTTACCGATTTCCACCATTTTAACGGAAAGCTCCTCGGCATCCTTCCTGGTCTTCATAAAAGCACCGCTGCCGTATTTAACGTCGAGAACGATACACTCTGACCCTGCGGCGAGCTTTTTACTCATAATGCTAGATGCGATAAGAGGCATACAGCCTACCGTAGCCGTAGCATCACGCAGAGCATAAAGCTTTTTATCGGCAGGAGCAAGATTACCGGTCTGTCCTACCACACAGATGCCCGTCTTTTTAACCGTGGCAATAAATTCTTCGGGAGTAAGCGCCACATTAAAGCCCTCTATTGATTCCAGCTTATCCACTGTGCCGCCCGTGTGACCGAGACCTCTCCCACTCATTTTAGCTACCTTAGCACCCAGAGAAGCTACTATAGGAGTGACGATAAGTGTAGTCTTGTCTCCTACACCGCCCGTAGAATGCTTATCCACGGTGACTCCGTCGATTCCGCTGAGGTCGAGCATATCGCCCGACTTCGCCATTTCGAGAGTAAGTGTGACCATCTCTCTGTCATTCATACCGTTAAGATAAACAGCCATCAGCAGAGCAGAAGCGTGATAATCCTTGATTTCTCCTTTAGTGTAGCCCTCAACGAAAAAGCGGATTTCCTCATCCGTCAGCTCGAATCCGTCTCTTTTACGTGAAATAATGTCGTAAATTCTCATATTTCCATTCCTTTCTTTTATCTTACTGATTTATCGTAGGGTACCCCTGCCGCCTTGGGTGCTCTCGAGCTTTTAGAGGTAAATGCCAACACGACGAGAGTGATAATATACGGAAGCATACGGTAGAAATTAGTGCTTATCCCGATTTCGGCAAGAGCATACACACCGTCTCCGTTTATATCGAGAGTGGAATATGCGGCGGCCACGCACTTGAACAGACCGAAAACGAAGGAAGCCGCTGCGATAGTCAGAGGATTCCAGTTACCGAAAATCATAACTGCCAGAGCGAGAAAGCCGAAGCCTGCCACATCACCTGTCGAGGAGCAGTTAGCCGTGGTCAGCGCGAAAACGAAGCCGCCGATACCTGCCAGAGCACCCGAAACGGTCGTACCTGCATATCGCATTTTCGAAACACTGATACCTACGGAATCTGCCGCCTGAGGATTTTCACCGCATGCACGAAGACGCAGACCGAACTTCGTTTTGTATATTATAACAGAAAGTACTATGAAAAGTCCAATACAAATGTAAGTTGTAAGATAATTTTTTACTAAAAATGTGCTTTCGAAGAAATTCAGCTCCTCTGTCTTCGAAAAGCCGAAGGAGCTTCTCTTAAGCATAAACCAGCTCGCCGCATCGCCCTCAGACATCGTGAGTACATTCTGATTTACCAGAACATTGGTAGCGAAAAGAACGAAGCCGGGGGCGAGCATATTAAGAGCAGTGCCGCCGATTGTCTGATTGGCACGAAGATTTATCGCCGCATAGGACAGAAGAAGCGAAAAGAAGGCTCCAGCCACAGCACAGACAAGCATCGTCAGAAGCATAAGCGACTGTGCCTGCTCCTTCTGAAAGGTATCCGTGTCCTGCATAATCTTGATAAACAGTACACCTACGAAGGCACCGAAAATCATTATACCCTCTAAGGCAAGATTAACTATACCGCTTCTCTCAGCGAAAACACCCGCAAGTGCCACAATGAGAAGAGGTATGGCGTAGGTAAGGGTCTGCTGTATAAGAAATTCCATTATTCTCTTCCCCTTTCGTCAGGCTTTCTCTGTGCTTCGAGAATTATTTCTTCATCCGAATGTGTGTTTTCGTCAGCAGTGGTTGCTTTTCTTCTTAAAAGCTTCTTATCCGATGAAATGAAGTTTTTAATCACAAGAGAGAAGGCACTGAG
>JAZUOC010000293.1:0-9808 GCA_045604465.1 Acutalibacteraceae bacterium | reverse complement strand
GATCGTAGCCATGTCGTTCTGTGCGCCAAGGAGTTGAACTGGTGTATTGTCTTCCTAAGACCGCTTGGCCTCCGACTTCCTGCAAGCAAGGGAGGCAACAAGAAATCAAGGCAGAGATTTTTTCGTTCTCTGCCTTTTAATTATTTTATTTCCTGTTCTAAATTTTCAAAAAGGGAAGATTGAAAGAACTCTGTTATACTTATGTTGAGTCCGTCGCAGATTTTTTTTACCGTAGAAACGGTGGTACTGTTGTTTCTTCCGCTTACAATATTATTGAGTGTGGACTGAGTGATGCCGCACAGAGTGGAAAGCTTATTGATTGTGATATTGTTTTCTTCGCAAAGTTCGATTATCCTCAGCTTTACGGCACAGCCGATATTCATACAGTCACTCCTTAATCGTTCTGAACATTCTTTTTTCTTAAATTATCAACTAAAGCACGTATCAGATATTTATCGTTTTCGTCCAAACCGGATACATCGACGGTTTCAGTCTTTTCTATGCCTAAAAGATAGTCAGAGGTTACATGTAATACGCTGGCAAGCTTTATGATTATTTCGGGGGAAGGAATTCTTTCTCCGACCTCGTAGAAGGATATTATGCTGTTTTTTACACCTACAAGAGAGGCAAGCTCCTTTTGCGTGAGATTTTTCTGCTTTTCTTAATTCTCTTAACTTTCTGCCAAAATCCACCATATCAAACACCTCATTCCACTTATATTGTAATTTAAAGTGTTTGACTTATGGTGGAATTTATTATACAAAACAGTTGACTTTTCGAAAAACGAAGTTTATAATCAAATTAACTCAAAAGAGTTAAAGAAAGGAGTAAATTATTATGAAAAACAAAACTAAAAAAGTCGCCTTGTTACTGTTTGTAATCACCGTAATGATGGCGATAACCTGTTTCGGTGTAAGTGCGGCTGAAACATTCACTGACGGCATTTACACTTACACGGTTACCGGTGAAAAAGCTACCATCACCGCTGTGGACAAGACCGTCAGCGGTAAGGTGGAAATTCCCGAAACCTTAGGCGGTTATCCGGTTACTGCAATCGGTAATGGGGCTTTTAACAATTGCGATGAGATGACAGAGCTTGTTTTCTCGTCATCAATCACGAAGATTGATGGCTCTTACACTATTGCTTATTGCGATAAACTCGAAAAAGTAGTTCTGAACGAGGGCCTCGAATCTATCAGTACCTGTACATTTTACGGCTGTTCGGCTCTTTCCGATATCAACTTCCCCGACAGCTTAAAATCAATCAGCTATAACGTTTTTAACGGATGTAAGGCTCTTAAAAAAATCACTTATCCCAAAAACCTCACATCAGCGGCCTCTTACTACAGCTCTTATTCTTTCTCGGGCTCAGGCATTGAAGAAGTAATATTCCCCGAAGGAACTGTTTCTATTCCTAATTATGCGCTCCGTTCCTGCGGCAACCTCAAAAAGGTTACGTTACCCGAATCATTAGAAAAGATAGGAAGCTACGCTTTTGCCGACACAGCCATTACGGAAGTTGTTCTTCCTGAAAATGTTACATCAATCGGCACAGACGCTTTTTATAACTGTACAAATCTTTCAAAGGTTGAATTGAATGATTCACTTACAACTATAAGCAGCTCGGCCTTCTCAGGCTGTAAGGCTCTCGCTGAAATTACTCTTCCTGACAGCGTTACAACCATCGGCAGCAGTGCTTTTTATAACACTGCAATAACCAAAATTAACTATCCTGCAAATCTTACTTCTGCTAATCAGGCTTTTAATAGCACAACCATTACTGAAATCACTATTCCTGAAACCGTTACCGTAATTCCCGAGGGTGCTTTCAGAGGTTGCACAGCTATCGAAAAAATCACTCTTCACGAGGGTGTTACATCAATCGGAAGCTATTCTTTTTACGGCTGTAAAGCACTTAAGGAAATCGTGATTCCTGAGGGTGTAACTGCTATAAACACGTCATCTTTTTCGGGATGTACAGCTCTTACAGAAATTGAAATTCCCAAAGGTGTAAAATCGATTGGAAGTTTTGCTTTTGATGGGTGCACAAACCTCAGTAAGATTACATTGAATGAAGGACTTGAAAGCTTAGGAAGATGTGCATTTAGTGATTGCACATCCCTTACTGATATTACTCTTCCCGACAGTATAACCTTTATTGATCGTTCAGCGTTCTCCGGTGCGGCAGTTGAGACAATCAATTATCCTAAAAGTCTCAAAGGCATAGGTACTCATTACAGTGAAGGTGCTTTTTCCGGCTCGAACATAAAAACTGTTATCATTCCTGATGGAATTACTGAAATTTTAGGTAACGCATTTTTAGGTGCATCGAAGCTCGAAAATATTGTTCTCCCTGAAAGTGTAACAAAAATCGGTGCGGCTGCTTTTAGAGGTTGTACTTCACTTAAGACTTTAATTATCCCTAAAGCAGTTACAGAAATAGGCGGCAGTGCCTTCAGCGGATGTAAATCACTGGAAGGTCTCGTTTTCCCTGACGGTATTACTACTATGGGCGATTTCGTATTAGAAGACTGCGAAAAAATCAAGAGCATTAATTATCCTGTATCTCTTACAAAATCATCAGGCTCAAACGGCATTTTCCGTGATTCTTGCATTGAATCAATCACTATTCCCGGCGAAGCAAAGAAGATAGCTTATGCTGCATTCAGAGCCTGCACTACTCTTAAGGAAGTAATCATCGAGGACGGAGTGGAAGAAATCGGCGGCAATGCTTTCTACGGCTGTACAGCACTCACCGAAATAGAGATTCCTGCATCTGTTAAGAAAATCGGAAATAGTGCTTTCTACGGATGTACAGGTCTCAAAACCGTAACTCTCAACGAAGGTCTCGAGTATCTTGATTATGATGCATTCCAGGGATGCTCCGCACTCGAAAGCATAACCTTACCTGACAGCGTTACAACTATGGCGGAAGGTGTTTTCGACGGATGCACTAATCTTAAGAAGATTAATTATCCTCTTAATCTCGTAAACTGCTACGAAAGCTCTTATGTAGGTCCCTTCTACCGTTCCGGTATTGAAGAGGTTGTTATTCCCGACGGTGTTACTACCATCATTGACTATATCTTCGCAGGCTGTTCTACTCTCAAAACAGTAAACATCCCCGACAGCGTAACAACAATCAAAGAATATGCTTTCCGTAACTGCACAGGTCTCGGCAGAATCAAAATCCCCGACACTGTTACAAATATACATACAAATGCTTTCAGCGACTTCGGAGAAAATCTCACTATTCTCTGTAATTCAGGCTCTGCTGCACATCAGCATGCTGTTGATAAGAGTATTCCCTTCATTCTTCTTGATAACCACGAATGTGAGCTCGAGTTCGTGAGCAAAAAAGAGCCTACCTGTACCGGTAAGGGCAAAGAGGTTTATGTATGCACTATCTGCGAGGTAGAAATCACAAATGAAATTCCTGCTAACGGTCACAGTATGGGTGACTGGTATGTGACAAGAGAAGTTAAATGCGGTGTTAACGGTGAAGAGAGAAGAGACTGTGCAAACTGCAGTTATTTCGAAAGAAATACACTTATCGCTCCTGCTCATACATCTGAAATCGTTCTTCCTGCAGTAGCGGCTACCTGCACTTCTACAGGTCTCACAGAGGGTAAGAAATGCTCCTCCTGTGGCGTGATTACAGTTAAACAGACAGTTGTTCCAAAGCTCGATCACACCTACACCTCTTTAACTACACCTGCAACCTGCACAGCTAACGGAAAGACTGTTTACACCTGTATCTGCGGTGATAGCTACAGCGAAATCATCCCCACCACAGGTCACGATTATCAGAACGGTATCTGCACAAAGTGCGGAGATAATAAAGCTGATGACTGCTCACATATGTGCCATAAGGACGGATTTATGGGCTTCATCTGGAAAATCGTTCTCTTCTTCCAGAAGCTCTTCAAATCAAATCCCGTATGTGACTGCGGTGTAGCTCATTATTGATCAGAATAATTATATTAACAGGCTATCTGCGGGTGGCCTGTTTTTTTTTGCACAAACTGTTATTTTTTATATGGAAATTTTGCACTCTTTGTCATTCACTTTTTATTTTCGATAATATATTATATAACCACAGAGCAAAAAACCTCCCTTGTTAAAATTATTTCTATTGACAAAGGGTAGGGAATAATTTAAAATAGAACTATAATAATGAAAAGGAGATGATGTTTATGAAGGAAGATGTTCTGCTCTGGCTGGGAGCTACGGTGATCCTCTTTATTGCCGAAGCGATTACGGTAAATCTTGTCACCGTGTGGTTTGCTCTGGGTACACTGGCAGCTTTCATCGCAGCGGCAGCAGGGGCTAAGCTGTGGCTACAGATTGTACTGTTCCTCGTAGTTACGGTCGTAACGCTGATTTTTACCAAGCCTCTTGTCAAAAAACACCTCAACGGTAAGCTCGAGGCGACCAATGCTGACATGGTTATCGGTCAAACTGCTGTAGTGACGGAGGATATTGATAATCTTGCCGCCAAGGGAGCCGTTACCTGTATGGGCAAGGTATGGACAGCACGAAGCCTGAACGATGAAAAAATCAGCACAGGTGATGAGGTCACCGTGGAAAAAATTCAGGGCGTAAAACTCATAGTCTCGCCTAAAAAGGCTGACGAATAAAAATCAAACAAAAAATCTAAAACAAAAAAGGAGAACACATTATGGAATTTGCATTACCTATTTTAATCATCTTAGTTTTAGCTATCGTAGTACTCATCACAAACATCAAAATCGTACCTCAGGCAAGAGCGATGGTAGTCGAGCGTCTCGGTGCATACAAGGGAACCTGGAGCGTAGGTCTTCATTTTAAAGTTCCTTTCATCGAAAGAGTAGCCAAGACAGTATCCCTCAAAGAGCAGGTTGTAGACTTCCCTCCCCAGCCTGTTATCACAAAGGATAACGTTACTATGCAGATAGACACAGTTATCTACTTCGAAATCACAGACCCGAAGCTTTACACCTACGGTGTCGAGCATCCTCTTACCGCTATCGAAAATCTTACCGCTACTACTCTGCGTAACATCATCGGTGACCTCGAGCTTGACCAGACTCTGACCTCCCGTGATGTTATCAACACAAAGATGAGAAGCATCCTCGACGAAGCTACAGACCCCTGGGGTATCAGAATCAACCGCGTGGAGCTTAAGAATATTATGCCTCCCAGAGAGATTCAGGATGCCATGGAAAAGCAGATGAAAGCAGAGCGTGAACGCCGTGAGGCTATCCTTAAGGCAGAGGGTGAAAAGAAGTCGGCTATCCTTTTAGCCGAAGGTGAAAAGGAATCCGCTATCCTTCGTGCCGATGCTGAAAAGCAGGTTCGTATCCTCGAGGCTGAAGGTCAGGCTGAAGCCATACTTAAGGTTCAGCAGGCTACTGCGGAAGGTATCAAGCTCATCAATGAAGCAGGCGCTTCCGAAGAGGTTATCAAAATCAAGGCTCTCGAAGCATTTACTGCAGCGGCTGACGGTAAAGCTACAAAGATTATTATTCCCTCGGAGATACAGTCTCTTGCCGGCCTGGCAGCAGGTCTTACCGAGATAGTAAAGGAAAAGTAATTTAGGTATAATTAAATGAGGGGCTGTACAATAAATACAGTCCCTTATGCTTTAAGGGAATGATTCTGAACGGAGGAAAGATAAAATGAAAAGATTCAACAGCATAATGTGGGGTGCGGTCTTCGTCGTCGCCGGCGTACTCTTCGCCCTCAACGCTTTGGAAATTACGAACATAGATTTTTTCTTTGAGGGCTGGTGGACATTCTTAATTATAGTTCCGTCCTTCATAGGTCTTCTCACTACTAAGGACAAGACAGGAAACGCCATAGGTCTATCTGTAGGTACCTTACTGTTTCTAGGCACACGTGATATTATCAGCTTTGATATGCTCTGGAAGCTGATACTTCCCGTTATAATCATCTTCATCGGTATCAAGCTTATTTTCACCGGAATAGTCGGCAACAGAAGTACAGAGGTGCTAAAAAAGATAAAAGAAAAGGGCGGTCAGCTAAAAAATGTAGCCGCAGTATTCTCCGGTGCCAATGTTAATTTCAGCGGTGAAGTCTTCACCGGTGCAGAAATGAATGCTGTTTTCGGCGGTATCAAGTGCGATTTGCGTAATGCGGTAATCGAGCAGGACTGCGTCATTAACGGCAGTGCCATTTTCGGCGGTATAGATATTATCGTGCCCGAAAATGTGAATGTGAAGATATATTCTAATTCCCTGTTTGGCGGCGTTACGGATAAAAGACATTACCGCTTCAAGGGTGAAGGACCGACTCTTTACATCAATGTAACCTGTATGTTCGGAGGAGTTGACTTAAAATGAGTATATTTCAGCGTGTGGTAAAATACTGTGCGATGGCATTCGCCGTTTATCTTGTCGTACTGATAGTCGGAGGAATACTGACGGGAATAGGCAGTCTGAGCTTTCTGACTGACCGTTTCGGCGACAGCGATGAGTTATATGAGGGCAAGATATACGATGTAAGTCAGGATATAGGTGAGATAGAGATAGAAATAGGTGCAGTTGACTGTGAGATACTGACAGGTGACAGATTTTCCGTGGAGAGCAATTCATCAAAGCTTGAAGTGAACGACAGAAACGGAAGATTAGTCATAACCGATTCCACCCGCAATCCGAAAGCACCTGTAAAGATAAAGCTTTGTATTCCTAAGGAGCTTCATATCAGAAGCATAGACATTTCCGCAGGTGCAGGCGATATTTATGCCGAAAGTCTTGTCTGCTCGTCTCTCAGTCTCGAATGTGGAGCAGGTGATGTGCAGATAGATAATGCTGTAGCTACGGTCAAGGCAGACATCGAAGGCGGTGTAGGTGAAATCACCGTGGGCGGAGGTGCTATGAACGACCTTGACCTGGAAATGGGCGTAGGCAATCTTGACCTCATAAGCCGTCTCAAAGGTGAGTGTGATCTTGAATTCGGTGTAGGCGATGCGGATATTACTCTTATCGGTACGGCAGAGGATTATATGATAAATTACGGCACCGATGATGCAGGACTTAAAACCTCGGTGAATATTGACAAGGGTATCGGAACGGTAAAGATTGATTACGCACAGGCAGGGTAATATATATTATAGTATAAGAAAAGACAGACTTTTGTGGGTAAGAGTCTGTCTTTTTTTGTTGACAAGATAAAAATAAAGGTGTACTATAGAGTTAATGCTTTAAAGGAGGAAAATCAAATGAAAAAGACAAAATTTGATTGGCGAAAATCACTTAAATTGGAGAATGAAGAAGAGAGAAAACAGCTTTGGGAGGAGGCTAATTATCAGATATACCGTGATAATGTAAAAAAGGCTAATGCAAAAATGAGTTTCTTGATGGTTTTGCCTTACTTTCTTTTCACAACATTATATACAGGTTATCTGTCTTTTTATGTACCGTTTTTTGATATCAAAAAGCTTAATAAAATTGAGTTTTTAGTTAATTTAGAAAGTATAAAACCGCTTGTTGCCTGGATAAGAAAAATATTCAAAGGCATTGAAATTGATGAGCCGATTTTATCTGTTATAGGTTTTGTGATTTTTGCGGTTATAATTTCGACTGTAGTTGCTGTTATTATAAAAATACTTATCAAAAATCACAATATTAAAAAGTATGCAGTTAAAGAACAGACTTTTGCAGAAACTGAAAAAGAACAGCTTAATATTTTAGTTGAAACTGAAAAAGAAATTGATTCAATCGGAAGTGCGTTTCAAAGACATTATGAAAGCAAATTATTCAGTCGATTAATGAATCTGGTCATTTTTATAAATCTTGTTATATTAGTTATAGGCAGACTGTTTGCGGGTGCTTGTGTAAGGGGTGGAGCAGGCAGTGCAGTTTTTGTACTTATTTGTTTCCTTGTGCTGAGTTTAATTGCTAAATATGTATTAAAAAAAGTGACTGCAGAAAAAATTGAGGTAATGAATGATAATTTTACTTCTTCTTTTACTATGGTTTCAAAACGAATCAAAGAAATTGAGGAGAAGGAGGCGGAAATAAAGCGGCAGGAAGAGGAATTAAGGCGAGATAATGAATGGCTTGCTAAAATAAAGAAAGGTCTTGAGTATTTAGAGAATAAAGAATATCTTAATGCTGAAAATGAGTTGTATAAAATCCGAAGACACTATGACAAAAAGCAAGAAGAAATTGGCCGTTACTGGAATAAGCAGAGTGAGGCTTATTTGGATGATGATGATGAAGGAGTGTACAGTTATATATCGAAAATCAATGCAACAGAAAGTGAGATAAAAATACTCGAAGAAAATATTGCAGATATAAATATCGGACTCGGTATGGCAACATACGGAAAAAGAAAAAATAAGTCAGATGTAAGTAAACTCCTTATGTTAGGTATTATTATCAGAAATTATGATAAGATAAATGACACCACTTTAAAATCCGCGGCGGATGAGTTTAATGATGAAAATAAAGAAGAGTTTATGAAGTTGGCTGTACAAGAGTATTATGTTGCAATGGATTATATAGCAGAGGGAGATATGGAGAAAGCCAAAGATCATCTAATTTTGCCGCAAATTCTGGACTATAAGGATTCTGAACCCGTTTATGCTATGCTGAGACTGATTGTTGACAATGATCCTTCCGAGTATGATGAAATTCAGGTGGTGCTTGTCAATACCAAACACAAACTGATTTCAGAGGTATATAAGGACGCTGTTGAAGAAGCAATTTCAGACATTGGAAAAATAATAAGAGAAAAAGGAAGATGGGTAAGCAAATGTTATTCGGTTGTATCATACTATAATCTATATAAAACTCTTGAAAGACCCGGAGAAAGTTCGGTTACAGCTTCAAACTCAGGCGTAGGTTCAAGAACATCTTCAGGTTCATCTTCGGGAGCATCATCAAATTTAGCCTCAGATTCAAACGTCACTGCTGACGAAATAGACTTTATGAATTGGTCAATTAAAAAGAATGATGAAAAGAGAATTTACGAAGATAAACTAAGAAACGGAGGAAGCGCTCTCAATCCGATGGGTGATAGTGATTTTCCTGCAGATGTTGAAACTTTTCCGTCATCGGATGAGATATGGTAAGAAAAGTGAAGCTAAAAAGTGCAACAGTTAAATAACATCAGGGGCGGAGAAAATCCGCCTCTGTTTTTTATCCTCCCCGTCACTTCGTATCAGCTCTCCTTTCAGGCTAGGTGGCAATCGGAGATTGACGGGAGGTTTCGCCCACCCATTATCGTTCTCACGAAAAAACAAATAATAATAAAAACGGAAAGGAAAACGGTAAAAAGAAATACATAAAAAAACATCGGAACATATAAAGGGGGAATAAGAAATGTCCCGGTACGGTCAAGACCGTACCCTACGGAAAGTGTCCCTACATATAGGCTTTAACAGATAAAAGTGTCGCAGAACACAATATATAGTGCACAAAACCGCGCCGCACCCAAAAACACCCGGGAGGGAGTACAAAAAGGGCAAAGGCTCGGCAAAATATCCAAATTTTTTGCCGAAAAACTGTTGACAAAGACGGAAAGAGGTGATAGAATAACGCTACTCTGTTTCGGCAGTAGCTGAGGCGGTGCGAAAAAAGTCGATACGAAAGAGACGTAAAAAGAGCTTGAAAAAAGCCTGAAAAAGTTTCGAAAAAGTATTGACAAAGAGAAAAGAGTATGATATACTCTTTAGGCTGTCTCGGAAAAAGAGAGACGGCACGGACCTTGAAAATTAAACAACGATATTAAGAAAAGGAACCCGAGATTTCGATGGTAGAAACCATCAGAAGAGTTTTAAAGTACTTTTCAAACAGTAATA
>JAZUOC010000292.1:0-3228 GCA_045604465.1 Acutalibacteraceae bacterium | reverse complement strand
TAAGAACCTCTTCACTTGTTTTCGGCATTGAATAGCCTGAAAGATAAAGGTTACGCATATCCTCATTCATTTCCGCCATATAAAGCTGCAAGACCTCATTGGCAATTAGGATAAGCACTTTATCGTCGGTGAGCTTTTTTGCGACTCGGTCAGATTTAGATGTTACGCCGTCAAGAAATTTTCTCACCAACAGGCACAGAATTTCCTCTTTGCTGTTCATTACATAAAGTATCTTTGACTTAGGAACACCGGCCAGCATTGAAATGGCGCTTAACTTTGTTCGCTCATAGCCTTTCTGAATGAACAAAGCCGTTGCGGCTGTGAGGATTTTTCTGTGTAATTCTTTGCTTTCAGCTTCGCTTCTTATATTCGCCAATTTGTCACCTCTCTTCAGCAAGGTACCAAAATGCACCCAGGTTCATTTTATCATTTTAATACTATCATACGCATCCCTATTTTGTCAATATTTCCGAAAAAATTTGAATATAAAATCTGTATAGTTTTACCATGTAAATCAAAAATATTGATACAGTTTTTTTACAAAAAGTCCGAACCTCATATAAGCGGAGAGACACGGACTTTCAATTCATTTATAAGCCTCAGAATTAACCGCAGTTATGCAGATGAATATTCTTGACATAAAACAGCAGAAAGAGCTACTTATCAAACGCAGAGAGCTTGAAAGAGTAATCAGGCGTGTCAGTGAAATTGACAGCATCATTCGGAAGCTTTAAGAAGATAACATTATCGGCAAGCGATCAAAAGAAAAAACGGCATAGCATAAGCCACACCGTGAAAAATCAATATTTTTACTACAAAGGCCTCCTCGGGGTACCAACTCCCTTATGAAAGGTACCCCGAAAGCCTCTTTTATTATTCTTCGTCGTAGCCCTTGACTGTGGCCGTTTCGAAAATTTTGATTACCTCTTCACCGGGAGCCTTGTCCAGAAGGCTGACGATAACACAGGCGAGAAAACCTACGATAAAGCCGGGAAGAATTTCGTAAATACCTGTAGACTTGGTGAGGAAAATGAGCCAGAGTACATCCGTTACGGCACCGCAGACGACACCTGCGATAGCACCCTTATAGGAGGTTCTCTTCCAGAAAAGCGAAAGAATGATAACGGGTCCGAAGGCTGCACCGAAGCCGCCCCAGGCATTTTCTACCATACTCATAATAGCCTGTGCGCCGCTGCCCTTACTGTTAGCGATGAAATAAGCTACTACGGAAACGATGATAACCACCGCTCTGCCCATCCAGAGAACTTCCTTATCGGAAGCATTCTTTCTGAAAACAGGCTTGTAGATATCACTGGTGAAGGATGAGGAAGCCACCAGAAGCTGTGAATCGGCAGTGCTCATAGCAGCTGCAACAATAGCTGACAGAAGAAGACCTGCGATAAAGCCGGGGAAAAGGTCGCTTACGAGCACGATAAAGATGTTCGCCTGCTTACCCTGTGCCACGAGCTCTGCACCTACGAGCATTCTGCCCATAATAGCGATAGTTATGGCAGCACCGAGAGAGAGAATGACCCACACGATAGCCACGGTGGAGGAGGTCTTTATCATCGAAGCCTTTTTAATGGACATAAATCTTACGAGAATATGCGGCATACCGAAATAGCCGAGTCCCCAGGCAAGACCTGAAATTATATCCTGCGGTGCGGCATCGAAGGGATTGGTGCCGAAGGTGTTCATAACGCCGTCAGTACCCATAAAGTTAAGAGCTGACACATCGAGCTCCTTCGTCATAAGAATAACGACAGGTACAGCCATAAGTGCTACGAGCATCATAAGACCCTGGAAAAAGTCTGTCCAGCATACAGCCTTGAAGCCGCCCGAGAAGGTGTAGGCGATGATGATTAATGCGAATATGAGAAGTGCGAGGCTTTCCTTGCCCTCAAACTGAGGTACGACACTGGTAAGCACCGTAGCACCTGCCACGAAGCTCGATGCCACATAGACGGTGAAGAACACGAGAAAAACCACTGCACAGATAATCTGAAGTGCAGGACTGGTGGCGGCGAAACGGTTAGTGAGATACTGGGGAAGGGTTATGGAATCGTTAGCCGCTTTAGAGAAATTGCGGAGTCTCTTGGCTACGAAAATCCAGTTAGCGATAGTACCGAGTGCGAGACCTATGCCTATCCACACCTGTCCCATACCGAAGGCAAGAATACTGCCCGGGAAGCCCATAAGAAGCCATCCGCTCATGTCCGAAGCCTGTGCGCTCATAGCCGTTACCCACGGTCCCATAGAGCGTCCTCCGAGGAAATACTCCTCCTCACCTGCGCCCTTGCTGCGTAACATAAAGAACACACCAATGCCCAGAACAACGATAAAATAAAGAATAAACGCTAATAATTGTGCTGTCATTTTCATCTTCCTTTCCTTTAACACATTAGCCTTTTATCATAGTAAAGCGTTGAAGACAATAATAGCACAGATGTTCCGGTCTGTCAACCGAAAATCCCATTTAATTTCAAATTACAAAAAATATTTTTCGAGAGCGAATTTATTTCTGAAATCAAAATACTTCTCTAAAAGCACCGTAAACCGACCGATAAGGAAGCCGTTAATGACGGCGCAGATAACCGTGCCGAGCTTCACACCCTCGAACACACCGAAGCCGAAGAAGGCGAAGGACATCACTATGCCCAGCGCAGTGCTGAAGCAGTCGTAAGCTGTCTTTACCTTATTAATGTCTGATTTAATTCTCAGAGAAAGCTCCTTCACTATCAGCTCGTAAGCCTCAGGTGAAATATATGTATGGAAAAACAGCGACACGGCAAGAGAACAGAAAACCGTTCCTGTCACATACCACAGCACGCGGAAATAAAAGCTCTCATCGGGCAAGGGAGAAATAATACTCATCGCCATATCGAGAAGAGTTCCGTAAAGAACAGCGGTAACGAAGGAGAAAAGATAGGCTTTTTTGAATTTTCTCATTATAATAACCGTCAGCACGACGAGTATTCCCTGAAAAACATACTCAGCCACACCGAAGCTGAACCAGGGCAGATACTCCGACACCTTAAGGTGCAGAATGTAGGCAGGTGCCACCACCATAGACATACCGAAGTCTGCCTTTTCCGTAAATGCGGCGGCAAACGCCATTATGATAAGACCGAGAACATAAGCCCACTCTGTGTAAAAGATTTTCTTTTTCATGCTTTTCCTCCTAAAAAAAGAGCTCCCGGTGTTTGATATAGAAACACCAAAAGCTCT
>JAZUOC010000291.1:0-2414 GCA_045604465.1 Acutalibacteraceae bacterium | reverse complement strand
TAACCTTTCTGTAGCCGGGCAGAGGCTCGGAGGCTAAGTTCTGCACCTTGGTTACGGTGTCACCGACCTTAGCATCACGGACAGTCTTGATAGAAGCAGTAATGTAACCTACCTCACCCGAAGAAAGCTCCTTACAGGGTTCGAGTCCCGTGGCACGCATATAACCTACCTCGACTACATTAAACTCTGCACCTGTAGCCATCATCCTCATGGTCTCACCTGCTCTGAGTGTGCCCTGCATAACACGGACATAAACTATAACGCCCTTATAATTATCATAAACAGAGTCGAATATAAGAGCCTTGAGTGGAGCCTTATCGTCACAGTCAGAGGGAGCCGGTATGTCGGAAACGATTCTTTCCAGCACCTCTGCCACATTTTCTCCTGTTTTGGCTGAAACTCTCGGCGCACCCATACAGTCCAGACCGATAACCTCCTCTACCTCGGCGGCTACTCTGTCCGGCTCTGCGGCAGGAAGGTCTATTTTATTAATTACGGGTACAAGCTCAAGATCGTGATCGAGAGCCAGATAAGTGTTAGCCAGAGTCTGTGCCTCGATACCCTGTGAGGCATCGATAATAAGCACCGCACCCTCACAGGCGGCAAGTGAACGGGAAACCTCATAGTTAAAGTCAACGTGACCCGGTGTGTCGATAAGATTAAGCTCGTATTCTTCGCCGTCCTTAGCTTTATAATTAAGCTTTACGGCGTGTGCCTTTATGGTTATTCCTCTTTCTCTTTCCAGATCCATATCGTCGAGAATCTGTGCGGACATATCTCTTTTCGCCACAGAATCGGTAATTTCCAGAAGTCTGTCTGCAAGAGTGCTTTTACCGTGGTCGATATGGGCGATGATAGAGAAGTTTCTTATATTTTCTTTTTTAGCTGCCAAAATATCACCTCATACGGGGTAGATTTAATATATTAATGTATTTTAGCATAAAATATAGCTTTTGGCAAGATTTTTTTGCTGTGCTTTTACGCAAAAACAAAACCCGCCGGATTTACCGACGGGCAAGTGACCAGTTTCTTATTCGATTGCTTCAAGTCTCTGTCTGAATTCTTCGATCTTTTCCTTAGAATACATCTTTGAAAGAACAGCCATACCCATATTAGGTGTGAAGCCCAGTGAAAGAGCAAGGCTCTTCATAGGATGGTTAACGATTTCGGGGCAGAGATCAGCCACGATTTCCATAACCTGAGGATCCTTCATAAGAACGCTGAATTTTGTGTCGAAAGAATACTTTGCCATAATATATATCTCCTTTAAATTAAATTTTTATTTTGCAAATTCTATACCCTTATTGAGAGCATTAATGTTCATCTCAAGAATTTCGGGCTTTTTGCTCTTGAATTTTTCTTCAAGACTCTTTACAAATACATCCTTGCTTACGATATCTGTTGCACCGATAAGTGCACCGATAAGCACGATATTTGCAACCTTGACATTGCCGAGCTCCAGAGCTATATCGTCAACAGGTATGCTGAGAACTCTTACATCATCTCTTACTTCTTCATTTTTTATGCGGCTTGAATTAAGAACTAAAAGTCCTCCCGGCTTAAGATCGTCTGAAAACTTTCTGTAAGCCTGTTCATTCATACAGATAAGATTGTCGCACTTTTTGGTAAGAGGTGAAATAATATCACCGTCACTGATGATAACCGTACATTTGGCGCTGCCGCCTCTTTGCTCAGGACCGTACTCAGGAAGATATGTTGCATGTTTGGCTTCATCAATAGCTGCATAAGCAAGCATTATACCTGCACTCATAATACCCTGACCGCCGGAACCTGAAAATACAAATGACTGCTTCATTATTTTTCAGCCTCCTTATCCTTGAAAACACCGGGAGTAAAATAAGGGATGGTGTTTGTGTTCATATATTCGAGAGTGTCGAGAGGACTCATTCCCCAGTTAGTGGGACAGTTGGTAAGAAGCTCGATAAAGGTAAAGCCTTTACCCTGAAGCTGAAGCTCAAAAGCTTTTTTTATTCCTTTTTTCGCATCCGAAACTCCCTTAGGAGAATTAAGTGCATATCTTGCCACGAAAACAGGTGCCTCCAAAACTGAGATAAGCTCACACATTTTCAGTGGATAGCCTGTGGTAAGACAGTCACGTCCGTCACGGCTTGTAGTTGTCTTCTGGCCTAAAAGTGTGGTCGGAGCCATCTGACCGCCTGTCATACCGTAGGTCTGATTGTTAGCAAAGACAACCGTAAAGTTTTCACCTCTGTTTGCTGCTGACATAATCTCGGCAAGACCGATAGCGGCAAGGTCACCGTCGCCCTGATATGTAAAGACTAATCTTTCGGGTAAGCAGCGTTTGATACCTGTTGCAACAGCAGGAGCTCTTCCGTGAGCCGAACCGATAACGTCACCGCACCAGGAGTAAAGATTGAGTGCACTGCAGCCTA
>JAZUOC010000290.1:0-6401 GCA_045604465.1 Acutalibacteraceae bacterium | reverse complement strand
ATACTTGATTAGCAGGTGAAAAAATGAACTACGGAACTATAACGAAAATTTCCGGCCCTCTCGTAGTGGCGAGCGGAATGAAAAATACAAATATGTTTGACGTGGTTAAGGTAAGCGACCTTAACCTTATCGGTGAGGTTATCGAAATGCACGGTGACGATGCTTCCATCCAGGTTTATGAGGAAACATCAGGCCTCAGACAGGGTGAAAAGGTCGTCTCCACGGGTGAGCCCTTAAGCGTAGAGCTCGGCCCCGGTCTTATCGGAAGCATTTTCGACGGTATACAGAGACCTCTTAAAGAGATAGTAAAGGTCTGCGGAGCTAATCTTCCCCGAGGCATCGAGCTTCCTTCTCTCGACAGAGAAAGACAGTGGGTGTTCGAGCCCTCGGTGGCTGTGGGTGAAAGAGTTTTCGGCGGTGACATTATCGGTACCGTACAGGAAAACGATGTCGTTTCCCATAAGATTATGCTTCCTCCGGATAAGAGCGGTATTATCAAGGAAATTACGGGCGGTACCTGTACCGTTGACGATGTGGTGGCCATAGTCCTCGACGAAAAGGGACAGGAGCACGGCATCGGTATTATGCAGAAATGGCCTGTCAGAAAGGGCAGACCTTATTCTGAAAAGCTCTCTCCGAAAGAACCGCTTATTACAGGTCAGAGAGTAATCGACTCGCTTTTCCCCATAGCCAAGGGCGGTGTTGCTGCCATTCCCGGTCCCTTCGGAAGCGGTAAGACGGTCACACAGCATCAGATAGCCAAGTGGGCAGATGCGGATATAGTCGTATATATCGGCTGTGGTGAGCGAGGAAACGAAATGACGGATGTTCTCAATGAATTCCCCGAGCTTATCGACCCGCGCACAGGTAAATCTCTTATGGAGAGAACTGTTCTTATCGCCAATACCTCGGATATGCCTGTCGCGGCACGTGAGGCCTCCATTTACACTGGCATCACCATAGCGGAATATTTCCGTGATATGGGCTATAACGTAGCACTTATGGCTGACTCCACCTCTCGCTGGGCAGAGGCACTGCGTGAAATGTCGGGCAGACTCGAGGAAATGCCCGGTGAGGAAGGCTATCCGGCTTATCTCGGCAGCAGACTCGCACAGTTTTACGAAAGAGCCGGCAGAGTAAATTCTATAGGTAAAAATCCCCGTGAGGGTACACTTTCCGTTATCGGTGCTGTTTCGCCTGCAGGCGGCGACATTTCCGAGCCTGTAAGTCAGGCTACATTACGTATAGTGAAGGTTTTCTGGGGACTCGATTCGGCTCTCGCATATAAGAGGCACTTTCCGGCCATTAACTGGATGACAAGCTATTCACTTTACACCAATTCTCTTTCAGAGTGGTTCAGGACTAATGTTTCAGAGGAGTGGAACGGCCTTCGTGAGACTGTTATGAGGCTTCTTTCTGAAGAAAGCGAGCTTGAAGAAATGGTGAAGCTGGTAGGCATCGATGCTCTGTCTCCCGTGGACAGACTTAAAATCGAAGCAGCACGCTCTGTCAGAGAGGACTTCCTTCATCAGGCGGCATTCCACGAGGTAGATACCTACACCTCATCTCATAAGCAGTATCTTATGATGAAATTAGTGTGCGAATACTATGAAAAAGCTTTAGAGGCACTCGATAAGGGAGCAGATATACTCTTCGTTTCTTCTCTTTCCGTCCGTGAAAAAATCGGCAGATTCAAATACGTAAAAGAGGAAGAAATGAAGGAAGAATTTGATAATATCATCGCACTTATTAAGGAAGAACTCAGCGATGAAGAAAAGGAGGACTAAATAATGCCGAAAGAATACAGAACCATAAGCGAAGTGGCAGGTCCTCTTATGCTCGTAAAGGATGTTACGGGCGTAGCCTATAATGAACTCGGTGAAATCGAGCTTCGAAGCGGTGAAAGAAAGCGTTGCCGTGTACTCGAAATTAACGGCACAGATGTTCTCGTTCAGCTTTTTGAATCCTCAGTAGGCATTAACCTTTCTGACAGTAAGGTGAAATTTTTAGGTAAGCAGATGGAGCTTGCCGTTTCCGAGGATATGCTCGGCAGAGTTTTCGATGGTCTGGGCAGACCTGCCGACGGAGGACCTTCTATCCTTCCCGATAAAAGACTCGATGTAAACGGCACACCCATTAACCCTGCCGCACGTAGGTATCCCGAGGAATTCATACAAACGGGAGTTTCAGCCATCGACGGTCTTAATACTCTCGTAAGAGGCCAGAAGCTTCCTATCTTTTCTGCATCGGGACTTCCTCACGCCGAGCTTGCCGCTCAGATAGCGAGACAGGCCAAGGTTTTAGGCTCTGACGATAAGTTCGCCGTAGTTTTCGCGGCTATGGGTATCACCTTCGAGGAGTCCGACTATTTCATTCAGTCATTTAAGGATACGGGTGCTATTGACAGGACAGTTATGTTCGTAAATCTCGCCAATGACCCGGCCATCGAAAGAATAGCTACTCCGAAAATGGCGCTTACCGCAGCAGAATATCTTGCCTTCGACAAGGGGATGCATGTCCTCGTTATTATGACGGACATCACTAACTATGCGGATGCTCTTCGTGAGGTTTCGGCTGCGCGTAAGGAGGTGCCGGGCAGACGAGGCTATCCCGGCTATATGTACACGGATCTTGCCTCTATTTATGAAAGAGCAGGCAGAAAAAACGGTTGCGAAGGTTCGATTACGCTCATTCCTATCCTTACTATGCCTGAGGACGATAAAACTCATCCCATTCCCGATCTTACAGGCTATATCACTGAGGGACAGATTATTCTTTCACGTTCGCTCTACCGTAAGGGTATAACTCCTCCCGTGGATGTGCTTCCGTCTCTTTCCCGACTTAAGGATAAGGGTATCGGCGAGGGCAAGACAAGAGAGGACCACAGAGATACGATGAATCAGCTCTTTTCCGCCTATGCACGCGGCAAGGACTGTAAGGAGCTTATGGTTATTCTGGGTGAAGCGGCACTTACGGATATTGATAAGCTTTATGCCGAGTTTGCCGACGAATTCGAAAAAACCTATGTTTCACAGGGAAGTCTCACTGACCGCTCTATAGAAGAAACCCTGAATATAGGATGGGAGCTTCTTAAGATTCTTCCCAGAAGTGAGCTTAAAAGAATTTCGGATAAGTATTTAGATGAATATTACGGTTAATACTGCGTTTAAGGAGGTGTCACGATGGCAGTAATGAATGTAAATCCTACACGTATGGAGCTTACTAACTTGAAAAGAAAGCTTGTTACTGCCAGAAGAGGGCACAAGCTTTTAAAGGATAAACGTGACGAATTAATGAGGCAGTTCCTCGACCTTATCAAGGAAAATAAAAGGCTCCGTGAAAAGGTTGAAGCAGCTATCGCAGAGGCTAACAGACATTTTTCTATGGCCACAGCCTCGATGAGTGAGGAAAGTCTGGCTGTTTCTCTTATGATGCCTTCACAGAGAATGAGCATCGAGGTGTCGGAAAAAAACATAATGAGCGTTAAAACTCCTGTTTTTGTACCCGAATATAAATTCGCTGATAAGGGTGAGATTTATTCCTACGGTCTCGCATTCACCTCAGGTGATCTTGACGAAGGGGTGAAGAGTCTTTCTGACATTATGCCCGATATGCTCCGTCTGGCCGAGGTGGAAAAGACCTGTCAGCTTCTCTCTTCTGAAATCGAAAAGACGAGAAGGAGAGTAAACGCCCTCGAATATGTTATGATTCCCGATTATGAGGACACTATAAAATATATCACCATGAAGCTCGATGAAAACGAAAGAAGCAACACAACCAGACTTATGAAAATTAAGGATATGATGCTTCAGCAGGTTTAAGCTATGGAAGAAAGAGATTTACTTGTTTCACGCTGTCTTGATTCGAAGAAAAAGGCTCTCGACAGCTTTATGATAACCCGTACACCATTTCTTTCCGTGGAGGAAAGAAGTCTTATAACCTGTATCGAAAGAGAATATAATGCCGACATACGAACCTTTTATTTCGGTGGCTTCGATGAAGCAGAAAGAACGGTGGCTGTCTTCGTTCCTGCTGTTTTCGGTGTGGAAAATATAATCGAGTATTTCCGTGAAAATGATGATGACTGTCCGGTATGTCTTTTGAAAGTCAGCAAGGATAAATTTTCTTCTCTCAGTCACAGAGATTATCTCGGCTCACTTATGGGACTCGGAATTAAAAGAGAAACTGTCGGTGACATTATAATAAGCGAAGACTGTACCTTTATTTTCGCACTTAAGAGCATAGGCATATTTATCTGCGATAATCTTACCAAGGTAGGCAGAGGAACGGTAGACTGTGAAATCTGCTCTCTGACGGAGTTCGTTTATGAGGAAGGTGACACGGAAACTGTATTCTGCTCCGTAGCTTCACTCAGGCTCGACAGTGTGGTTTCCTCGGCCTTTAATCTTTCACGCACTAATTCATCACAGGCGATAAAAAGCGGTCTGGTATATATCAACTCACAGCAGATACTGAAAAACGATTATACCCTTAAAGAAAAAGATAAAATCGTCCTCAGAGGCAAGGGAAAGGTAGTTTTAGAGGAAATCATAGGTGAAAGTAAAAAGGGCAGAATACATATAAATATAAAGAAGTTTAAATAATTCATAATTTGCAAGGCACAATCGCGGGACTTAATGAAACACCGTCCCTTAATAAAGTGCTATTGTTCGTCAGCTTACAATAATAACTAAATCAGTCCGTCAAAGCAAACATTGACTTGGCGGACTGTCGTTTTATTATTTCGTTATTATGATCTCACGATCTCGAATGGCGAATTTTTTTATAGTTTCTGTGAATACTATTTTCGGTGATTATATGAGTGATTTCAATAAATCTTATAAAGAAAACATAAAAATGGTAAGCAATAAGCTTCGTTTCGGTGAAAGCTTCGATATTGTACTCAAAAAAATAAAACTCGGCGACAGGGAAGCTTCTCTCTTTTGTCTAGACGGTTTTCTCAAAGACGACATACTCGAAAGGAATCTCGAGTATTTTACTGAGCTTACCGACGAGGATATGAAGAAGGCGAACACAGCTCAGAAATTCGTAGACAGCTTCACCACCTATGTCGAGGCAAGTGTAACGGATAAGCTCGACGATTACATTACCTTTGTCCTTTCGGGTGCTGTGGGTATGATAGTCGAAGGATTTACTGAAGCGGTGATTATCGACTCGAGAACCTATCCTGCTCGTACTGTGCAGGAGCCTGAATCGGACAAGGTTCTCCGAGGGTCTCATGAGGGCTTCGTGGAAACGATTATCTTTAATACTGCTCTCATAAGGCGAAAAATAAGAAATACGAATCTTACCATTAAATCCTATCAGATAGGTACAGAATCTAAAACTGATATAGCAGTCTGTTATTTAGAGGATGCGGTAGACAGGAAGCAGCTTGATGTTATAACGAAAAAGCTCGAAAGCATTGAGGTGAAGAGTCTGCCTATGAGTCATGAGAGTCTGCGGGAATGTCTTATGCCCACACAGCTGTGGAATCCGTTTCCGAAGGTGAGATACACAGAAAGACCTGATGCGGCATCAGCCTGCATTTATGACGGTAATGTTATCATTTTAACTGACGGCTCACCCACGGCCATGATTTTTCCCACGGGTATCTTTGATTTTATACAGGATATAAACGATTTTTATTTCGCACCCGTTATCGGCTCACTTCTGCGTCTGATACGTGTGGCAGTTTTCAGCCTGTCTATGGTTTTCATTCCTATATGGTATCTGCTGATACAGTATGAGGAAATGCTGCCTGATGCCTTAAAATTTATGCTAATAGAAGAGAAAAACTCTGTACCGATTATCATTCAGCTTCTGATTGTGGAATTTGTCATTGACACTCTTCGTCTCGCTTCGGTGAACACCCCCAGTGCTTTAAGCAGTTCATTCAGTGTAGTCGGAGCTTTGGTGCTCGGTGAATTCGCCGTAAGGTCCGGCTGGTTTGTGGCTGAGGTAGTTCTCTTCATGGCATTTGTAGCCATATCAAACTTTACACAGCCGAGCTATGAATTAGGCTACGCTATTAAAATATCACGTACCGTAATTCTCGTTCTGACGGCTTTTTTCAAAATATGGGGCTTTGCCGCAGGACTTTTGCTTGTGATACTCGTTATCTCCTTTACGAAAACCATCAGCGGCTACACCTATCTTTATCCACTCATCCCATTTAATAAAGAGGCGCTGAAAAATCTCCTTTTTCGTCATCAGATTAAGTTCAGCTATAAAAAATAACAGGACTTAACGCCCTGTCATATTTCGAAATCTTCTTTTGTAAAATCGCTGTTAATTACGACCTTATTCGGCACACGCTTAAGAGGATCGTATTTATAGTGTCTGCAGGCGGAGGTGCCTTCGACGATGCTGGAGATACGCTTGGGCAGGATGTAGGAGAT
>JAZUOC010000289.1:0-18002 GCA_045604465.1 Acutalibacteraceae bacterium | reverse complement strand
CCGTGGAATGCACCCGCCATAAAGGGATTGTCCTCTACGGCATTAGCGAAAACCACCAGCTTGGCACAGCCGAAGCCGCCGCGGTCAGAGGTCTTGTCCGCAGTTTCCTTTATGATTCTGCCCATAAGCTTCACCGCATCCATATTGATGCCCGCCTTGGTGCTTGCCACGGAAACAGATGCACACACTCTTTCCGTTTCAGCCAAAGCAGAAGGGATAGAGTTGATAAGGTTTATGTCTGCATTGGTCATACCCTTATGCACCAGAGCTGAAAAGCCTCCGATAAAATTTACTCCGCAGTCATACGCTGCTCTGTCGAGTGCTTTGGCGATAGGCGTGTAGTCTGTTTCCTTACAGGCTGCAGCCACAAGAGAAACGGGAGTGACGGATATTCTCTTGTTTACGATAGGAATACCGAACTCCTTTTCGATGTCCTCACCTGTTTTTACGAGATCTTTGGCAAGGGTTGTAATTTTATTATATATCTTTTCTGCCGTCACCTCTACACTGTCACTGCAACAGTCTAAAAGCGATATACCCATTGTAATCGTTCTGACATCCAGATGCTGATTGTCAATCATATCAATGGTGGCTAAAATCTCTTTCTGATTATGCATTGAGAGGCCTCCTTATATTCTGTGCATACGGTCAAAGATGTCTTCTCTCTGAACACGGATAATAAGACCCATTTCCTTCCCCTTGGCATCGAGGCTGTCGCTTACCTCAGCGAATGATTTCTCGCAGCCCGAAAGGTCAATAAGCATCGTCATGGTAAAAAAGTCCTGCATTACAGTCTGACTGATGTCCAAAATGTTTATATTGCTTTCCGAAAGAAGAACACATACGCCTGCGATGATACCGGGGCGGTCTTTGCCTGTTACTGTAATAATTGCTCTCATAATAAATACCTCATTTAAAAATATTTTTTTGTTTTTTTACGGACGGCGGATGCTTAAATTAAGAACCAGAGCCACCACAGAAAGTGAAAGTAAAAGAATGAAGGGAGCCGTGTACCCTCCCGTAGACACGAGAAGATTACTGCTCAGGGTAGCCACAAACGATGCACCCAAAAGGTTAAAGTTCGTTACGCTGAAATTAGTCGGGAAATGCTTTCTTCCGTAAAAAGCGGCGGTGAAAGCAGAACAGACCGTGGGACAGGAGCCGTAGGAAATACCCGTAAGGCAAAGTCCGATAATACATAAGGGAAGCGAATTAACATAAACCGCAGCAAGGGTAACACCTGCGGCAAAAATCGTAATAATATTCGCCGTAAGCATAGTGATGCGTCTTCCCGCGAAATCAAAGAGTGCACCTGTGAAGATTCTGCCCAGACCGTTACAGATGGAAAGAACTCCCACCAATGTCGATGCCAGAGAAACCTCGGCACCTACCGAGAGAACAAGATCTCTCGCAAAGCTGATAACAGAGTTACCTACTGCAGTAAGACACACGAGACAAAGGAAGGCACGCCAGAAGGTGAAGCGCTTAATCATTTCTCCGGTAGTGTAATCTCTGATTTCAAAGTTTTCCTTACCTGCGCTTTTAGTCGCCTTGGCTTCGGGGAAAACTACCTCAGCCGAAGGACGCTTAAGAAGAATACCGCTGATAATGAGAACAAGAGCAAGCACTATACCGAAAATAATGTAGGTTTTCTGCCAGCCGATGCTTTCATTCTGAAAAAAGCTTTCGATAACCTTGCCGAGAATAAGCGTACTGGCACCGAAGGCCATCATAAGTGCGCCTGAGCAAAGACCTTTTTTATCAGGGAACCAGGCACTGACGGTAGAAAGAATAACATTATAAGCTATTCCTATACCGAGGCCGGCGAAGAATGCGTAAAAAACGTAAAGCAAGATAACATTTCCCGAAACAAAGGCAGTACCGATAAAGCCTATACCGACGAGTACGCCTGAAAGAATTACTGTAAGAGTAGTTCCTAAACGCTTAAGAAGCTTACTTCCCAGGAATGCACCGATACAGAAGAAGCACATAGTAAGAGTAAAGTTAAAAGCGAGAGATGAATCAGCAAAGCCGAATTCCTCTTTAAAAGGTATCTTCAGTATAGACCAGGCGTAGAGTATACCCGAAAAGAGCATAGCAAAAACTCCTACGCCAAGAAAAAAGATACGGCTTGAAAGTTTTTTGTCAGAAATCATTTAATTCACTTCCTTATAGTTTTATATTAATGACTAATTTTACCAAATCAACACTTAAAAGTCAATATCAGTAAAAGCAAAACAAGCACAGTTCTTTCTTTAAGAGAACAGATTAACAGATTTAGAATAAAAAGAGGGTAACACTACCGCAGTGCTACCCGTTAATTTTTGTCAGACAAGCTCATTAAAAGCCTTAAGCCATTCTCTTTTAATTATTTCGTGTCCCTTTTCGGTAGGATGTACGCCGTCTCCCGTAAGTGCTCCGGCGGTGTACTTTTCGGCTTCCTCATCGAGAATTTTACCGAGATCTATGAACTTTATGCCGTATTTATCGGCACCCGCCTTTTCAACAGCTGCCACCTGTGCCACACCCTCTCTGAAAAGTCTGTATCGGTCAGGCTGATCCGGTCTGTTCGCCGAAGCAGAGCCCTCCAGCACGAAAGCACCGAGAATAATGAATTTCGTATCCGGAAGCTCCTGAGTAAGATCCTCGAAAAGTAAATCAAACATTTTTTCAAATCTTTTGATTCCTGTTCCGTTATTCCAGTCAAAATCGTGCCACACATCGTTTACACCGACCAAGAGGCTCATAACATCAGGCTTTACCTTTATAATATCCCTCACTATACGGGCATAAACATCGAGAACTCTGTCGCCGCCCACACCTCTGTTTACGAAGGTATAATTTTCATCGCCTAACTCCTTGGCTACCAGAGACGGATAACCCGGTCCCAACACCGTAGCACGGTTCAGAAAATTCTTCGTCGCAGAATAAGCTTTTTCTATCCAGTTTCCCTGAGGCTCGCGTAATCTTCCGCAGTCAGTTATTGAGTCGCCCTGGAAAAGTATGGTTTTCATTTATATTCCTCCTCAAAAATCAACGTCATAGTGATTAAGAAAAATTCCTATGGTTTTATTATAATCGAGAACGTGCATAACAGTACCGTTTTCACCCTGAGTGAAGGTCATTCCTTCTGCCTCGTATTTCTCTGATCCGATATTTCTTTCAGCAGCCACAGCTACCTCTCCCGTAAGTACATCAACACTTAAAATATTCCTTATTTTTCCGTTATCCTTCGTGTCCTGTGAAAGATAGAGAGTATCTGCCGAAAACTCACCGCCCTGTATACGCTTTACGGGTGATGAAAGAGTAACAGTCCTTACAGGTGCCATATCCTTATTCACATCGTAAACATAAATCTCCTTCGTCTGAGACCACACGGATGCATAGAGATAGCCTGTACTGCTGTCTACGGCACACCAGGGTACACCGTCAGGAAAAGCCTCTGAGGGTAAATCATAAAAGGCTTCAGCCTTCAGTGTTTCGGCATCAAATACTACGATACACGCCGAAACCTCATCACCGCCCTCGACGGGAGCATAAATCTTTCCGTCGTAATAGCTTATACCGCCTATGTGATTGTTACCTCTTTTTTTACATTCTGAGGGAAGAGGATTAATCTTCCTGTCAACTACCTCAAGTGTTTCAGCATCAATTTTAGCAATAGCAGTAACATCTATGGCTGTGATGGTTCCGCTGGTATAGTAATACTCTCCGTCGGTGGTGATGCCCTGTCCCATTATAAGAGCGTCCTCCATAACGAAGATGTCTGTACCTGTAAGAGCGGCGGTTTCAGTGCTGACAGCACCGGAGCTTACTACCATAGTAATCGCAGCAAGAACGAAGACAAAGATTTCACGGATTTTAATAATTGCTTCCATAGTTATTTCTCCTTTCGGTTTTTCTTATTGCCTTCTTTCACTTCTCATTTCTGTGTTTATGAAATAATTACATACGGGTTAATTATATGAAAATTAATCCGATATGTCAATATTTATTATTTCTGCTCTTATATTTTTCTACAGCGGAAACAAGCACGGGGATGAGTAAAAGCTGAATTATAATTCCCGGCAAAGCATTTATCACTACTACTGTCCAGAACCCTGAAAGGTCGAACTTCGTAAGATCGAAGCCCACACAGAAAAGCATAACAATCGCACGTACTATTCTGCCTGAAATCATGGACAGAATCAGCGACAGGTAAAGATTACTCTTTTTCTTAGGCAGAAGCTTATATAAGACTCCCGATATTAATCCGTAAGCGGCAAGCTCAAAAGCGATAGAAATGCCTTTCGGGAAAAGCGGTGAAGGCACCCCTACTATAACAGAACGAAGCAGCGGTCCTATAAAGCCTACAGCAAGTCCCCAGGGACCCGAGCATAAATATCCGCAAAGGAAAACAGGAATATGCATCGGACAGAACCTTTCGCCGAGCTGCGGAATCTGTCCCGTGAGAAGCGGCAGTATAAAAACAAGCGCCAGAAACATCGCCGACAGACTCAATCTATATACATTTATTTTTCTCATACTTTTACTTCCTTTTCTTTTCTCTTCTGCATATTATATACGATTTATTAACAAATGAAAAGTCTTTTTATTGTTTATTAAAAAAATCCGAACAAATACACTAAAAAGCCTTTAAATCTTTATTTAAAACATCAATTGACCGCACATGTCTTTTCTCTTATAATTAAGGTAACCAAGTAAAAGGAGAGAAATATATGAAAAAATTATATCTTGACACAAAGGAGAAAATCTACCGTGCCACGGCGATTATCTTCATCGTTCAGCTTTTCGGAGCTTTAGGTGCAGGCTTTTTCTTCGTCATACAGAACATCTTTCAGTCTTACCATATTTTCGGCTGGACCGGTGCCGAAACAGAGCCCACCTTATGGTTCATTCTTTTCTGGGCGACGGATTTCTTCTTCGTTGCTTTGGCGGTAATCGTAGCCTACCTCATCGCAGGACTTCCCGCCCTCGCGCCGTCTATGGCACTTTCCGTCTACTTCGCCCATTTCACCGACACCTCAGGCAGTGCGCTGACTACATATCCCTGCTTTTTCTCTACTCCCGAAAATTACTCCTCGGCTACTGCCATCGGCTATATGGGTTATCTGATTATGGCGGTTATCCTCGGACTTCTCATTAAGCTTCTTTACGCCGGCTGGTCAAATCTCAAGCCTGTCATCGGCGGTAAAATCGACAAGCTTCTCGCCTCACTCCGCAAAAAAATCAAGGCTATCCCCGAAGCTTTAAAGGGTCTGGAGATAATCGAAGGTGTGGACCTTATCGTGCTTATTCTCATCATTCCCGTGGCCTCTGCCGCTACCACCTTCGTGCTTATCAGATACGGCATCGAAATCCCCTTCGCACATATTTCCGAGGCTTTAGGTAATATCCTCACCTCACTTACAGAAAGCAATTTAATCGTAGCCGCCCTTCTCATGGGTATTATGGTCGGCTTCGACCTTATCGGTCCTGTTTCCCTGTCTGCCTTCAGCGTGGCTACCGCCGCATTTTTCGCTACAGGAAACGCCCGTCTTATCACCATTTACAGTGTATGCTTCATAACTGTCGGCTGGACGGCATTCTTCGGTATACTTAACTGTAAGCTGTTCAAAAAGGGCAAGACTGACACAGACGATATGAACCTCGCCACCTCAGGTCCCATCAATGCCTTTTTTGAAAACATCAAGCTTACCACAGCCTTCTCTATGCCCTTGGCTATGAGAAGTCCCTTCACGGTTATCCCCGGTCTTATGGCAGGCTCTGCCATCGGCGGTGTGGCTACGGCTCTTTTCGGCATCGTAAACACAGCCTACACAGACGGCTCCTTACCGAAATACACCGTAGGCAACTACACCTTCGGTGCCGTGGATTACACCTATGCGGAGCTTTTCGAAAGAGGAGAGATTTATATGAGCTTCACTCTCCCCTTACGCTCGGGAGACTGGCTTACCTGCCGTATTCCCCTTTTCTTCATCATCCTTATCAGCGCTTTCCTGGGCGGTCTCGTAATTATGGCACTAAAGGAAGGCGAATACCGCTTCCTTTCAAAGCGCGGCTGCTTCTACGAGTCAAAGGGTGACTTCGTTTTAGAAATGCGTGCTTACGGAAACAAGCTCAGAGATGAACTGAAAAAATCATAATCCGCTTTCTGAATATAAAAAAAGCCATTGTTCAAACGCCGAACAATGGCTTTTACATTTATCTTCATCTGAAAAATCTTATTTTATCCGTCACGGTAAGGCCGTAAGAGTCAAGGTCACGGACAGCCTTTTCATAAACATCACTTTCACCGTAGGCTTCGGGAACGTGAGCATCGATACCTATAACCGCAGACACGTTATACTCCCCTGCTATTCTCCAGAAGGAAGGATGGGGATAACCGGGCTTACCGTCGTTAATGCCGTGCTTCAAGCCGAGAAGATTATATTCGAGAGGCGTGTCCGTTTCTACAGCCTTTTCGATTATGGCACGGGAAATCTCCTCGCATTTTTCATCGAATACAGGGTAGCCTCTCATAAAGATGTCGGGATGTGCCACATAGGAGAAAATGCCCTCGTCCAGAGCATTAAGGATATCCCTCTTAAACATTTCAAGCTCTGCGTGAGTGGTGATGTTTCCGTTATAGATACTACCCGGCTCGTCGGTACAGAAATGATGTCCGAGGATAAGATAATCAATCTGATGCTCCTCGATTTTATTTTTAAGCCAAGGAAGATATTTAGGAAAGTATTCACTTTCGAGCCCGAGCTTTATGCTGATTCTATCTTTATATTTTTCCCTTAAGGCCTTAATACTGTCACAATAATCCTTTAATACATCCGGTGTCATTCTGATGTGCGAAACGAAGCCTCCCTCATAGGGCCAGGGGCCGTGATCGGCAAAGCCGATTTCATCGAAGCCTGCCTCAATAGCGGCAAGAACAAACTCCTCGTCGGTGCCGTAAGCGTGGTGACATCTTTCAGTGTGTGTGTGATAATTATATTTCATTATTTCACCCCATAACGCTATTTATATGAACTATCAAAGGGTGACAAAACGCCACCCTTATAAATCAACCTAATATACTGTCCATATTATAAAAGCCTGCATCCTGTGAAGCAAGAAATTCGGCAGCGGAAACTGCACCCTCAGCGAAAAGACTTCTGTTTTCAGCCTCGTGCTTCAGGGTAATCACCTGGCTTCCCATCGCGAAGATGATTTCGTGCGTACCGACCTCACCGCCCATACGAAGGGAGTGAATACCGATTTCATTCTTCGCTCTTTTTCCGTATTCGTGTCTGCCGATGTTATATTCACATTCACTGCGGACACTCTTTATAGAGTCAGCAAGTAAAATAGCAGTACCCGAAGGCACATCAAGCTTCTGATTATGATGCTTTTCGATGATTTCTATGTCACAGTCGGGAAGAGCCTTGGCGGCTATTTTCGCAAGACAGGAAAGAATAGCCACACCCAGCGACATATTCTGTGAATAGAACACGGGAATTTCCGCACTAGCACTTCTGATCATCGATAACTCTTCCTCATTCTGTCCCGTAGTGGCAATAACTACAGGCATAGCTCTTTTAAGAGCATAGGAGGTTACATCATAAGTGGCACTGTGATTCGAAAAGTCGATAAGCATATCAGCTTCGCCCGAAAACTCGTCGAGGCTTTTATAGATATTATTATCTGCGTCCGTTATGAATTCCATACTCACCTGTGCGGCAAGAGTATGCTTCTCACTTTTTCCGATGAGGTCGCAGAGGGTTCTGCCCATTCTACCACCTGCACCGTTTACTATTATTCTCATCTTATTTTCCTCGATTATACATTGATACCCTGTTCACGCATTTTTTCTAAAAGAACAGCCTTGGTGTGGTCCTCCATTACAGTGAGAGGAAGTCTTACATAATCCTCACAGAAGCCCATAGCGGCCATAGCTGCCTTGGCGGGAATGGGATTAACCTCGCTGAAGAGAGCCTTAATAAGACCGAAATACTTAAACTGCATTTCAGCGGCACCCTTTACATCGCCGTCAAAGAACTTCTGACACATTTCTACTGTTTCCTTGGGAAGGACATTGGAAAGAACGGAAATAACACCCTTACCGCCCACGGAGAGAAGGGGTACTATCTGATCATCGTTTCCTGAGTAAAGGTCGAGCTTATCGCCTACGAGAGCCATAGTCTCTACTATTTTATCAATCTGACCGTTAGCTTCCTTGATACCCTGAATCATAGGATGGTCAGCCAGAGCTGCATAAGTAGCCGGCTCAATGTTTACACCTGTTCTTGAAGGAACATTGTAAAGGATGATGGGCTTTGTGCTGGCATCAGCGATGGCAGTGAACATCTTTATGAGGCCCTTCTGTGTAGCCTTATTATAGTAAGGTGTAACTACGAGCATAGCATCACAGCCGATTTCACAGGCATACTTAGTAAGGTCGATAGCGTAATCCGTATCGTTTGAGCCGGTACCTGCGATAACGGGTACTCTGCCTGCTACAACATCAACAGCAACCTTAAGAACCTCTCTGTGTTCTTCGTCTGTAAGTGTAGAACCTTCACCTGATGTACCTGCGATAACGAGAGCGCTGATACCTTCTTCAATCTGCCATTCGATTAATTTTTTGAAATTATCATAGTCAACACCGTTTTCGTTCATAGGTGTGATAAGAGCCGATGCGGCACCGGTAAAAATAGGCTTTCTTTCCATAATAGTAATACTCCTTTACTTTCATATCTCAATCAAAAATATAAAGCACTCGGAAAACGAATGCTTTTAAAATCGATAATATACGACTGCAAGCCGTAAAGCACAATTATAATAGCACTCCGCATAAGCGACAGTCAAAGAGATCTTATTCCCTTTGCCCAGAATGTCTTTCGCCTGACATCTTCGGCGGTGACCCCTTTCACTTTAAAGGAATGTGCGAATTTCCCTTCGAAATAAAGCTACTGATGATAAACCGCGCCTCTATCTTTAATTGAAATATTTTATTTTAGATGATTTTATCACTATTTCGTTAATGTGTCAATAGGGAAAGTGAAAAAAGATGAGTCACCGCAAAGTGACCCACCTTGAACACCATATTTATACTGCTAACTTAGTCTGAATAAAACGGAAAAGCTCCGCTATCCATTTAATGAGAGAATATACTGCCGAGAAAATCACACCGTGTTTATCTGCAGGCTTATCCAGCTCCTTATTAGCTTCCCATGACTCTGTCTTATAATTATCCTCCGTCATAGGATAAGCTGTTTCTGTTTCATTATCGTATACGATAAACTGTGTATAATCGAAATCGTCGACCGTCAGCTGTCTGTCAGCTGTTACAACCGCAAGAAGCACTGATGTTTCGAAATCAGTCCACTTGGAATGGGTTATACCCTTAGTAAACCAGGTAGAGTCGGGGAATGCACAGGTAGAAGCATCTATTCTCTTATCGGGAGAAATGTATTTACCCTTACCTTCTGCCACTCTGGAGGCTATGTAATCATCGGAAAGAGGCTCATAAACTGTGGATGTAGTAGCACCGAAGGATGCCTTTTCCACGGTAGCGAACTGATCAGCCACATAATCTCTTGACTCTGCGATAGCTGCTAACTGGAATCCGTATTTCGCGATTACACCGACATTGACCTCGTCTTCTCTGAGTGATTCGAAAACAGTGTCGATTTCTTTCATTACAGTGTTATGATAATTTTCCACCTTAATAATGAGGTTTTTATATTCTTCTCTCTTTTCACTGCCTTCTTCACCGAAAACATAATTAAGAGCGTTCTCAAAATCCTCCTCACAGACAAGTGACCAATAGCCCGGCCAGGTAAAGAATGTGGAAAGAGCGAGAGCAGAGGTAACACCCTGTACCAGCTTACCGTAAATTTCTGTTTTGTTTAATTCGAAGCCCATAGCAGTTAATGTCTTAGCGGCAAGATCCACACTGCTCGTAATGAATGAGTCAAGCTCAAACCAGCCGATTTCTTCGAAGTCGGAAAGCATTCTGTTAATAGCATTAACATCGAGTACAAATTTACCGCTGATAGGCTCGCTTATGATTTCGCCGCCTGCCGCTACACTTCCGTTAAAGCTTACACCGTGAACACTGTCATTACCGTATTTGACAAGATATGCCATAACAACAGATGAGCCGAGGCATCTGGCGATAATTCCGACCTTTTCAGCACCTGTCAGTTTTTTTACGGTTTCGACATATTCGTGGAATTCATCTGCAGTTTTCATAGGATCCTGTCGCCAGTCATAGAAGAAATGATAAGAGTCATAATCATAACAACCGTTTTTATCCTTGGCATCACGTGAAAGCTGCCAGTTTGTCAGATCGGTAGCTATCTGTGAAATACCGCTGCCGTTCCAGTTTTCACCGTTTTTATCATAACGCACTTCGGTGAAAAGCTCACCGATTTCTTTTTCAAGTGCATCGTAATAAGGCTCCCAGTCGTCACTGATGATACCGTCAATAAGGAAAGGCATAAGAACATTGATTACGGATTCTCCCAAAGCACCGTCTTCGCTGCCGCCGAGAGAACTGAATATCTCACTGAACTGAAAGAGCTTTACCTTCTTTTCGGCATCGTAGATAGGCTCTCCGTCACCGTAAATGGTAACAATGGGAATAGGGCTTCCGTCTACCTTATACTTTGCGGCACTGACAGGAGCAGCCAGAGCAAAGACAAGAGACAGAACGAGAATAACAGAAATAATTTTTTTCATAATGTTTACCTCTTTTTCTGAATTTTAAAAACATTAATAGATCTCCAAAGGATATTGTAACAAATTTATGAATAAAAATCAAGTGCCGGACAGAAAAAAAGGAGGGCGCTGCACTTTTACGCCCCCCTATTGATTCATTTCAGTTTTTCACACATGCCGCCGCTGTGATATTCTGTCCGCAGAGAAGTGAATAGGTAACCTCGAGGTCACTGCTTCCGTCAGCAGTTATCACAACCTCACGGTAATAGTTGCTGTCCATATTACCGAAGGAAACGGTCTGCACATTTCCGCTTCTGTCACGTACGGTGAAGGATGCCACGGACTTATATCCGCCGAGATAGAATTTATATTCTGTCTTGCCGTCACAGGTGAGGGTGGTCTCCATTTCGTGATAGCCCACGATTCCGCTCGCGGTACTTCCGTTTTCCTCGTTTGCTCCGTCTGTCCAGGAAACGGTGTAGTTATCATCGAAAATATCTGTCTTGCCTCTTACCCGCATAGGGTCAAGAGAATGGCTGTCGGAGTTCTTATTCTCCGTGTCATAGTCCCAGTTAAGGCCGTAAAGAATCCAGTCCTCACTGTCTTCGGGAATCGTAAAGGAGGCTGTGTCCTTTTCGAGCTTATTTACCGTGAGAGCGATTTCGGCTTCATCTCTGTTATAGTCTTCGTTTGTGCCGTCCTCGGCCGCGTATGCGAATTCGAGAGTAAGCTCACTCTTTTCACTTATGTCAGCCTTAAATGTAATTTCGTAAACAGTATTATCTCTCGCACCGCCTGCTATAGCCAAGGGCTCTGCGTTTTCATCCTTCGCGATTACCACGAAGTCAACCTTCTCTCCGTTAAGACAGGCAGATGTGAGTGCGCCCCAATCGTCTCTGCCGTGGACACGGACAGTATATTCTCTTTCGGTGAAGGCTCTGTCTCCCTCAAAGCTGCCCTTTGCGGAATCGATAATGAGAACCTGTGTCCTGTCACCCTTAAGAGTAATATCTGTGGTACGGTAGTGTCCGTCCTTATAAGCGACTGTTTCCGTGTCATCCTCGTAAAGAACGGTTTCTCCGTCGAAATCCACGCTCGGATAAACGTCTAAGGTAAGATGGCTCCAATCCTTTTCACTCGTATTTTTCATATTATCCGCAAGGGTGAGCACACTGCCCATACGTACGAATACAGGTGAAGTGTCAAGCGAATGGGAAACCTCTACCGTAGCGGGACCTACATAGGTTTCACCTGTCCAGATGTCCATCCACTTTCCGTCGGGAAGGAATACATCACGGGTAACCTCGCCCTCGCTGTATGCCTTGACGAAAACGTGAGCATATTCGTTACCGTCACAGTATTCGATAACGATGTCGTGCTCTGTGTTTGCATCGATGAATTCACTGATGAAATAGGTATTGAAGGTATCCCAGCCGTCGATTATCTTCTCTCCGTCGAGATAAATTCTGATACCGTCATCTGAATATGCAGTGAAATAAATGGGCTTGTCGCCGACCTTTAATTTACCTGTCCATCTGACAGTGAAATAATCCGATACGCTCAGACCTGCAGGTGCGCCCTTTTCCCAGTCAAAGTATACCTTTTCATCATATCTTACGACTTCGGGTGTACCTTCGAAGCTTGTATTGGCGTAGTATTCACCCTTAAGACCGGGCTTTCCGTCACAGGTGAAGGTGTAGTCCTCGGATTCGGGATAGCTTTCATTAAGCGGTGCCACGAGAATATTATCGGAAAGAAGGTATTCGTCATTTCTGTCTGCCTCGGCATACTGCGGAAATTCGATGTCAAGTCGTCTCACGAGAGGAAGACCTGTTTCGTAATTTTCATGAGCAAGTGCATAATAAACGGGAAGAAGTCTGTATCTCATATCCACATAGGTGTGGGTTACATCCTCCGCCTGCTCACCGTAAAGCCAAGGCATACGTGAATAAGGCTTGGTGCAGTGTACTCTCATAATGGGTGAAAGTGCACCGTACTGAATCCAGCGGATATACATATCCTTGGTAACCTCGGAGGTGTGTCCGCCAAGGTCAGAGCTCATATAGGGAATTCCCATTACACTCGAGCCGTAGACCGTATTGAAGATTTCACCTGCAAGGGATTCATCGGATGCACCTATGTCACCTGTCCACTGCAGGGTGTAACGGTGTGCGGCAAGCTCGCTGGCATAATTCTGTGTACCGTTATCGATACCGTCCACATTCGCCATAATGAGAGGACGGCGGGAATATTCACCGTCTTTGGCGATGCTGCTGTAATAATCGTCTGTAATCTGATTATAGGCATACATACCCGTAGTATAAACGGAAAGCTCTTCGTCCACAGGCTTGAGGCTTGTCCACCAGTTACGGTCGTACCACCAGTAGTCAAGACCCTTATCAAGGATATTTTTAAGATTACGGTTTCTGAATCTTATCTCCTTTTTATCGAGAAGGTTATCCGTAGCAAGAGTCGGCTCGGGATGATCGTTAAATACTACCGAAACGCCCTGACTGTGTACCTTTTCCAGAAATTCCTTCATATCGGGGAACAGCTTACGGTTTATATTATAGCCCGTACCGCTTCCTGCCTTTCTCCAGTCCGTATCGATAACAAGCACATCCAGAGGATAACCCTTCGAGGTGTAATCCTCGATCTGCTGAAGAGCGGTTTCCTCACTGTATTCATAATAACGTGAATCCCAGTAACCTAAAAGATTAAGGGATATAAGCTCACTTTTACCCGTAAGCTCCGTGAAGTCCCTGGTGAAGTTTTCATAATTTCCGTCGGGCATAAATACGAAGACATCCTGCGCCTTGTTCGTGATGTCCCAACCGTTAAGATTATGCCAGAGCTTACTTACGGTATATCCGTCCTCAGAGGGAATAACACGTGGTGTGTCGGTAAAGTACCAGCACTCGAGCTCATCTGAGGGTGAGGGAAGATAAACATTACTGTTTGTGTCTGTTTCGAATTTCCATATTACCTCCCCTTCTTCGTCTGCGATGTAGCAGCCCTCACAGGAGTCGGCTCCGTCGGGAACATAAACCGAATAGGAGGCGGTGGAAATTACCGTATAGCCGTTTTCGTTCTTTCCCGTGAAATCGACATCATCCCAGCCTGTCCTTTTCTGAACGGTAAAGGAGGCTCTGTTTTCGAAGCCTCTGGGTCCCTTCTGCTCGATTCTTACCAGACGCTCCGAAAGCAGCTGAACGCGCACCTCACCTATCTCCACATAAGAGGGCAGCTCACTTTCAGGTGTGTCAGCAGGGTCATAGGGTGTCGCCCAGCTGAGACCGAAAAGGGAACAGAAAATCGAATAAACCGAAAGTATAACGGTAAGTAAAAATTGCATCTTATTTTCTCCTTTCAGATATATATTTTTCCACTTCAATTCTACTACCTCACTCCCCCCTTGTCAACATAAAGGGATACTTAAAACCTAACAAAAAAACAAGACAGTTTTTGTGATATATTTCGGCATTACTATTTACGAATAAGAAAATGTATGTTATATTAAGTCTATCAAATATAAGAGGTGTGAAATATGCTTGACCTTATAAAAAGAAACTCTCCCCTTGTGGCCGATTGCTTTACTCTTGAAACTCAGGAAAGAGCTGACGGCAAGGACTACTATGAGTATTACACTCTTGACGGAAAAATACATATAAAAGGTAACTGCAAGGTAAGCCAGGCCATGGGCTACTACGATTACCTGAAAAAATACTGCAGAGTCCAGCTTTCCCACTGCGGAAACACCTCATTCGAGGTCAGGTCCGCTCCCCATCCCGATAAAAAACACGAAAAGGTCATCGAGCAGAAGAAGAGAGCCTATCTTAACTACTGCACCTTCGGCTATTCCATGCGCTCCTGGCAGTGGGACAAATGGGAAAAAGAGATAGACTTTATGGCTATGCACGGCATCAATATGCCTCTGACAGCGGTAGGTAACGAGGCTGTTATTTACTATACACTGCGTGATTTCGGTATGAGCGAAAATGAGGCTCTTTCCTTCGTGGCAGGACCCTCCTATTATCCGTGGCAGATGATGACGAACTTAGACTCATTTATGTACATCCCCGATGTGAAATTCATCGAAAAGAGAGCTGAGCTCGGTAAAAGAATCATAGAAAGAGAGCTGGAGCTGGGTATGACTCCCATTCAGCAGGGCTTTGCCGGACACATTCCCGCTGCCCTGGCCGAAAAGGTGGGTGCGGAAGGTCTTCAGCAGCTTCCCACCTGGTGCGGCTTTCCCGGCACTGTACAGTTAGATCCGCTCGACGAGGCCTTCACGAGGATAGGAACTGCTCTTTTAGAGAAGCAGAAGGAGCTTTTCGGTGCTTACGGCCTTTATGCCTGTGACCCCTTCCACGAAAATGAGCCTCCCATAGACGGTGACGACTATCTTCACGATGTAGGTAAAACTATTTCGAGGATGTATACCGACTTCGATAAGAACAGCATCTGGATTATGCAGGGCTGGTCTCTGCGCGAGGAAATCGTAAAGGCAGTCGATAAGGACAGGCTTCTTATTTTAGACCTCGATGCCTCTAAGAGTGAAAAGCTCGGCGGCTTTATGGGTTATAGCTTCGTGGCAGGTACTCTTCATAACTTCGGTGACAGAAACTCTCTCCACGGCTCAATCGAGCTTTTAGGTGAAAACATCTACAAAAAGAGAAAAACCTCCTTCCCGAACTGCATCGGTACGGGACTTTTCCCCGAGGGCTTTTTCCAGAATCCTCTCTATTATGAGCTGGCGTATTATATGCTGACGGAAAAGGATGAAGTAAATCTCGATTCTTTCCTCAATGACTACGCAGAAAGACGCTACGGAAGTGATGAGGAGTGTCTGAAAAAGGCTGTGCATTTACTTAAGGAAAGCTGTTATCGCAGCACCTGCATCGGCAGAGAGACAAGCTCTATCATAGCTGCCCGTCCGTCCACCACTCACTACCACACGGCACCTAATGACCATGTAGAGCTTCGTTACGATAATAAGGTGCTTTTCTCAGCTCTCTGTGAGCTTTTAAAGAGTGAAAAAGCATATAAGGACGGCTATGAATTTGACTGCTGTGACATTTTAAGACAGGTGCTTTCAAATATAGCCAAGGAGATTTATTTCGACATAATGAAGGCCTTCAGAGAAAAGGATATGGCCTCATTTAAAAAGAACACGGCTTTATTCAAAGAAATACTTCTCGATACCGACCGTCTCCTTTCCACCAGAGATGAGCTTACTCTCGACAGCCACGTAAAAGAGGCTACGGATAATGCCTGCTGTGAGGAGCATAAGGAGCTTTTCAGACTCAATGAGGTTACACTTCTGACTATCTGGGGACCGCATACGGAAATAGAGCTCTTCGACTATGCCTGGAAGGAATGGGCAGGTCTGATTAAATACTACTATCTTCCCCGTTGGGAAATGTTCTTTAAAAAGCTGGAGGAGGATTTTGATACCGACGGAAGCCACATTTCCGATACGGAATTTAATCATAATGAGAGAAACGACTATAACACTACCGATTTCCAGAAGGAAATGGAAAATTTCGAATTCAGCTTTATCGAGAGTTATACCGTAAAAGAAAAAACCGCGGAAAATACTGTCGAACTTACCAAGATTTTAACAGAAAAATACAGTTCTATCATATAATTTTTACCTTGACTTAAAGCGGTTATGAATGATAAAATATACACACAGTAAAAATTATAAAACTTCCCGAGTGACTGACGGATTTATAGGGTGTGACCTATAGGGAGCGCGGGAATAAAAGGCCGACCGTCTGGGCAGTTTTGTAAAAAGCAAAACTGCCCTTTTATATTTAAACCCCGTTTGTAAAGGAGTAAAGACTATGGAAAAATTCACAAAAGAATGGAACGGATTTATCGAAGGTAAATGGTGTGAGGAAATCAATGTAAGAGAATTCATCCAGAAAAACTACTGTCCTTACATCGGCGACGAAAGCTTTCTCGAAAAGCCCACGGAAAAAACACAGAGACTTTACTCTGCTTTAGAAGAAAAATTCAGAGAGGAACGCGAAAAGGGCGGTGTCATCGGCATCGATACCGGTACGGTTTCTTCTCTTATGAACTACCCTGCCGCATATCTGAAAAAGGAAGACGAGCTTATCGTAGGTCTGCAGACAGGTGCGCCCCTCGTAAGAAGCGTTAATCCCTTCGGCGGTATCCGTATGGCAAGAAGTGCCTGCCGTGCTTACGGATACGAGCTTTCGGAAAAAATCGAAAGAGAGTTTTTATACAAGACAACCCACAACGACGGCGTTTTCAGAGTTTACACCGATTCTATGCGTGCCATGAGACACACAGGTATTCTCACAGGTCTGCCCGATGCTTACGGAAGAGGCAGAATCATCGGTGACTACCGACGTATCGCTCTCTACGGTGTGGATGCTCTCATCGAGGAGAAGCAAAAGGATAAGAAAGAGCTCGGCAGAAAGCGTATGACAGAAGAAAACATCAGACTTTCCGAGGAGCTTTATAAGCAGATAGACTTCCTCGGTAAGCTGAGAGATATGGCCGGTCTCTACGGTATAGACATTTCCCGTCCCGCCACTAACGCTCAGGAAGCCATTCAGTGGCTCTATTTCGGCTATCTTGCCGCCAATAAAGAGCAGAACGGTGCAGCTATGTCCTTAGGCAGAACAGGCACCTTCATCGATATTTACATCGAAAGAGATATGAGAAAGGGCCTTCTCGACGAAGCCGGCGCACAGGAGCTTATCGACCAATTCGTTATGAAGCTCCGTATGATAAGACAGCTCCGTACACCTGAATATAACGAGCTTTTCGGCGGTGACCCCATGTGGATTACCGAGGCTGTAGGCGGTATGGGCGAGGACGGCAGAACACTCGTTACGAAAACCGCCTTCCGTTTCCTTCACACTCTTTATAATCTCGGCTCAGCTCCGGAGCCTAACCTTACTGTATTATGGTCAGAGAAGCTGCCTGAGGATTTCAAGCGCTACTGTGCAAAGGTTTCTATCGAAACCGACTCAATTCAGTACGAAAACGACGACATTATGCGTCCCGCTTACGGCGATGACTACGCTATTGCATGCTGTGTAAGTGCCATGAGAATCGGTAAGCAGATGCAGTTCTTCGGAGCAAGATGTAACCTTCCCAAGGTTCTCCTTCTCGCTCTCAACGGCGGTAAGGAAGAAAAGTACGGAATGGAAATCGGACCTCAGATGGAAGCTGTAGGCGAAGGCGTTCTCGACTACGAGGCAGTCCGTAAGCGTCTGGACTACTACTTAAGCTGGCTGGCCGGTGAATATGTGGATACAATG
>JAZUOC010000288.1:0-5534 GCA_045604465.1 Acutalibacteraceae bacterium | reverse complement strand
ATGGATATAAGAACCTTTTGCCTGCGGCAAAAGAACCTTGTTACTCGCATTTGCTCGTAATAATAAACCCCTCCTAAGGGTTAGTTGTGGGTTCGATTCCCGCAGGGGGTGCCAATCTCTAAAAGCCGAGAAGCCTTGATTTTACTAGGTTTTTCGGCTTTTTATATTTTTTTGAAACAAGATAAAAAGCAACAAAATCGCACATTTTTCCATTAGCAGAAAGACTATTCTGCTAATGGAATTCATTTTTTTTAAAATTCAACTTGAATTTTTAAAAAATTTTCCTGCTAATGAAAATTAGCAGATTTTTCGGTTTTCTGCTAATGAAAAACCCCGTTCTGCTAATTTGAGTTTTTCGAATATTTGTTTGCTAATGAAGGCGATAGTTATTGTGTTAATATTGAAAAGGCGGTTGACGCCTTAATTTTTATTTGATTCAAATTGAAAGAAATGTTATAATTGTTGTAACGTTTTAGCTTTTTTCTGATCTTATAGTTGAAAGGACGGTGAAAATGTGACTGAATTTGAAAAACTTTTCCATGACAACCGAGATTTTATTTTTAAATATTTAATTAAAATGACTCGGGATGCTTCTCTTGCCGAAGAGCTTACTCAAGATACTTTTTTTCGTGCGTATATGAACTATCCTTCTCTTCGCAATAAAGAAGAGGCTTCCGTATGGCTTTGTCAGATTGCAAAGAATACATACTTTGCTTGGTACAACGAGCAAAAGAAATCGGATTCTCTCGATTGCTTCACGATGGTAAGCGACGGTAAAGACATAGAAGATGAATATATTCAAAAAGAACTTTCACAAAAAGCCTTGTTTTGTTTGCACGAATTGGAAGAACCCTATAAGGAAGTATTTATGCTTTCGGTATTCGGTGGTTTCTCTTTAAAGAATATAAGTTTAGTTTTCGGTAAAAGCGAAAGTTGGGCACGAGTTACATTTTACCGTGCAAAACAAAAACTATCAGAAAGAATGAGGTAATGATATGAATTGTAATATTGTAAAAGATTTAATCCCGCTTTACATTGACGGCTGTTGCAGTGAGGAAAGTGAAAGAGTTGTTGAAGAACACTTCAAAGATTGTTCTGAGTGTAAAAAACTTTTCGAGGAAATGAAAGAGCCGACTGATATTATTGTTACATCAGAATCACCGAAAGCATTCAGTAAAATCAATGATTGGAAAGCCTCTGTTTTGCAGTCGGTTTTATTATTTGTTTCATTTAGTTTAATTACAATCGGAGTTTCTTGCGAATCGGCTACTGCTTATGATGATTTGAGAAATGGTTTTTTTGCTATAAATTTAGTTGTGCCGGCAACCGGTTTTTTGCTTTCGTTGGCAAATTGGTACTTTGTCAGAATCTATAAAAACAGAAAAACTTTCTCAAATTGTTCTTTATTGATTACGCTTTGCATTACAATATGCGCATTTGTATGGTCGTGTTTTCATTATGAAATAAATCTTGTTGAGTTGTTTCCAGATGTTGGTTTTGTCGGTTTTTTAGATGTTATGCAGGGCGTTTTATTCCTTGGAGGAATCGGTGTTCTGTTGACATCGATATTTTGTGTGTTGTCTAAAATTTTGTCAAATAAATATGCTGAAATGTTAGGGAAAGATTGAGGCATCACAATGAAAAAAGTAATAAAGTTTTTACTGTGTTTACTATTTGCATTGACGCTACTTTTTCCTGTTGGAGCGTTAGTGAGTGCTTGCTTTGGATATACATTTGAGCTGACAAGTTTTTTGGCAGTTTCTGTCATTATAGCAGTTATATCTGTATTTACGGTGATTTTCAGTATTATATCAAAGGATAAAATTATCAATAAAGGCATAATAATTTTGTCCTACATTCTTTTGCCGTTGTCTTTTATTAATGCTGTTATTTATATCTTTGAAAGCGGAGAATTACTTGTTGCAATCTGCATGCTTGTTTCTGCCGTGTGCTGCTTTTTCATAATGATAAGAAACATCATGTCAACAGTCAGCAAAATCATTGTTTCTGTTTTATTTTCTTTGATGACTGCATTTGTTATCTTCTTTGCATTTATGATGCTGATATTCGGAAATATAGGACAGAATACAATTGTCAAAAACATAGAGTCTCCAAACGGTAGTTTTTATGCGCAGGTTATTGACAGCGACCAAGGTGCGCTTGGTGGAGATACTCTTGTTAATGTGTATGAGAAACGAGAAATAGATACTTTTATATTCAAACTAAAAGATAAGCCTCAAAGAGTATATCTGGGAGAATGGAGAGAATACGAAAGCATGCATATTAGTTGGAAAGACGATAAATGTTTAGTTATAAATTCTGTTGAATATGAAATAGAATAATAACATCGACAATATATAGTGACAAAATTAACACATTATCATTTGCCTGCATGTAGCTCACTTGCTAATATTCTGCTAATTTTCATTAGAAAAACAGCATAATATCAGAAAAAACCAAGAGTGACCCGGTTAACACCACAACACCCGCTAACCCTAGTAAAATAAGGGGTTCTGAGGTGTTTTAAGTGACAAAAAGTGAACACAATAACACCCATTGGGGCAAACTCCTAAGGGTTAGATGTGGGTTCGATTCCCGCAGAGGGTGCCAGAAACCAAGTCAGATGACTTGGTTTCTTGATTTTTATATCAGTCTTTTACACCGCTTCTTCTACCGAAACTATGCCGTCTTTTACATCGCAGAGATATCTCTTGCCCTTTACCATAGAGCCGTCGAGGATCTTTTCCGAAAGCACATCCTCGATTTTAGTCTGTATGGTTCTGCGTAGGGGTCTTGCCCCGTAGAGAGGATCGAAGCCCTTATCGCTGACGAAATCTACGGTGCTGTCGGTGAAATCTGTGTCTATTTCAATGTCGGAAAGCCTTGATTTAAGATTTTTCAGCATATTGGCGGCTATCTGCCGGATTTCATCCTTTTTAAGCTGCTTGAAGATAATGATTTCATCGATGCGGTTTAAAAATTCGGGTCGGAAGGCCTTTTTCAGCTCACCTGTCACTGCCTGTGAAATTCTCTCGTCATCGGTGAGGGTGCTTTTCGTAAAGCCGATAGAGCCTGTCTCTCCTGCGATAAGCTTGGCACCGAGGTTTGAGGTCATAATGATTACCGTGTTACGGAAATCTACCTTTCTGCCCTGTGAATCGGTGAGTATACCGTCATCGAGTATCTGCAGAAGCATATTGAAAACATCGGGATGCGCTTTTTCTATTTCGTCGAAAAGGATGACGCTGTAGGGCTTTCGTCTTACCTTTTCCGTAAGCTGTCCGCCCTCCTCATAGCCTACATAGCCCGGAGGTGAGCCTACGAGACGGGAAGCATTATGCTTTTCCATAAACTCACTCATATCGAAGCGGATAACCGCATTTTCATCACCGAAGACCGCACTGCCTAAGGCCTTGCACAGCTCTGTCTTGCCTACGCCCGTAGGACCGAGGAAGATAAAGGAGCCCATGGGCCTTTTCGGGTCCTTGAGACCGCTTCTGCCTCGGCGCAGAGCCTTGGAAACGGCAGAAACTGCGGCAGACTGACCGATGATTCTTTCGTGGAGGATGTCCTCCATGTGAAGAAGGCGTTCACTTTCCTGCTTGGTCAGCTCGTCGGCAGGTATACCTGTCCACCCGGAGATTATTTTCGCCACCTCTTTAGCCGTGACAAGACCTGTCTCGGCTCTTTTTTCTTCCTTCCAGCGTGTTCTTCCGGCAGTGATTTCGCTCATAAGCTCCTTTTCTCTGTCTCGCAGGGATGCCGCACGCTCGAAATCCTGGTTATTGATGGCGGCGGCCTTTTCCTCCTGAACAGCCTTCAGCTTTTCTTCAGCCTCTTTTATCTCGGGCGGTGCGATGTATGCCTCCAGACGCACCTTTGAGGCGGCTTCGTCGATGAGGTCTATGGCCTTGTCGGGAAGGAAGCGGTCGCTGATGTATCGCACAGACATTTTAACGGCGGCAGAAATGGCCTCATCGGCGATTTTTACCTTGTGGTGTGCCTCGTATTTGTCACGCAGACCCTTCAGAATGGCTACGGTTTCATCCTCTGAGGGCTCACCCACCTTGACAGGCTGAAAGCGTCTTTCGAGAGCCGAATCCTTTTCGATGTATTTTCTGTACTCCTCTAAGGTGGTGGCACCGATGACCTGTAATTCACTTCTGGCGAGAGAAGGCTTGAGGATGTTCGCCGCATCTACGGCACCCTCGGCAGAGCCTGTACCGATGAGATTATGCACCTCGTCGATGAAAAGGATGACACGCTTGCTTTTGGTTACCTCGTCGATGCAGTGCTTGATTCTTTCCTCGAAGTCACCTCTGTATTTCGTGCCTGCCACCATACCCGTAAGGTCAAGACTGACGATTCTTTTGTCAGCCAGAAGCTCCGGCACCTCGCCCTTACCTATCTTTAAGGCAAGACCTTCGGCTATGGCTGTTTTACCCACTCCCGGCTCACCGATGAGACAGGGGTTGTTTTTATTTCTGCGGCAGAGAATCTGTATGACTCTTTCGATTTCCTTTTCTCTGCCTATTACGGGATCGATCGCTCCCTTTCTTGCCTTATCCGTGAGATCCTGACCGTATTTGTCGAGGTTGGGTGTGCTTTCCTCCTTTTCGGTGTTTTTCCTGTCGGAAAATCTTCCCTGAAAGCTGTTTGTGGTGCTTGAACGTACCTGGCTTAAGAGAATATGAGGGGAAAGCCCCATCTGTGAAAGAATGAAGCAGGCACTGTTATCGTTTTCCCTGAGCATGGCGCAGAGGAGATGCTCCGTGCCGATGTAGCCGGAGTTTTCCTTCCCGGCAAGAGAAACGGAAAGCTCTATAACTCCCTTGCACCGCGGTGAAAAATCGTCGGGTGAAAGCACCGTGGGAATACCTGCACCGATATGCTTTTTTATCAGCTCGAGAACACGCTGATAGCTGACACCCTTTGAAATGAGGGCAGAGGTGCCGGCACCGTTATCCTCTCTGACTATTCCTGCCAGAAGGTGCTCTGTGCCGATGTATGTGTGACCGAAGTTTTCCGCTATTTCCACAGCGGAATTGAGGGCTCGGTTTGCCCTTTCGGTAAAGCCTGTGAATTTGTACATAAGATTTCCTCCTTTTGATTAATTCGCAATTTCGGTCGCGGGTTTACCATGTTATAATATTTCAAGTTATCTCCACAAAGGGGAGCGGATGATAAAAGGTAAAGAGTAAATTATAATTTGTTTTTACGGACAACCGATGGTCGCCCCTACGATATAACAGCACCGACAGGTGCCACATCGCAGAGCCTCGCCTGAAAGGAGAGGTGGCAACCGACAGGTTGACGGAGAGGTCTCAACAGCACCGACAGGTGCCACATCGCAGAGCCTCGCCTGAAAGGAGAGGTGGCAACCGATAGGTTGACGGAGAGGTCTCAACAGCACCGACAGGTGCCGCATCGCAGTGCCTCGCCTGAAAGGAGAGGTGGCAACCGATAGGTTGACGGAGAGGTCTCAACAGCACCGACAGGTGCCACATCGCAGTGCCTCGCCTGAAAGGAGAGGT
>JAZUOC010000287.1:0-5811 GCA_045604465.1 Acutalibacteraceae bacterium | reverse complement strand
CGTATATACATCAATCCACATTGAAAAATACGAGCTCGAGGCACGTGATACCAAGCTCGGTCCCGAAGAAATCACAAACGATATCCCCAATGTCGGTGACGCTCTCAAGCATCTTGACGAAAGAGGTATCATCCGTGTCGGAGCTGAGGTTCACGCGGGCGACATCCTCGTAGGTAAGGTTACACCTAAGGGTGAAACAGAGCTTACTGCAGAAGAAAGACTTCTCCGTGCTATCTTCGGTGAGAAGGCAAGAGAAGTAAGAGACACATCTCTCCGTGTGCCTCACGGTGAATACGGTATCGTTGTTAATGTAGAAGAATTCACCAGAGAAAACAGCGACGAGCTTTCTCCCGGCGTAAACAAGGTAGTACGCTGCTACATCGCACAGAAGAGAAAGATTCAGGTCGGTGATAAGATGGCCGGCCGTCACGGTAATAAGGGTGTTGTTTCCCGTGTTCTTCCTCAGGAGGATATGCCCTTCCTTTCAGACGGTACTCCTCTTGACATCGTTCTTAACCCTCTCGGCGTTCCCTCACGTATGAACATCGGTCAGGTTCTCGAGGTTCACCTCGGCTTTGCCTGCCGTCAGCTCGGCTGGAAGATTATGACTCCCGTATTCGACGGTGCTCACGAGGATGACATCAGAGAAGCTCTCGAAATGGCTAACATCAGCACCACAGGTAAGTCTGTTCTTTATGACGGCCGTACAGGCGATAAGTTCGATAACGAGGTTACCGTAGGTGTTATGTATTATCTTAAGCTGCATCACCTCGTTGACGATAAGATGCACGCCCGTTCCACAGGTCCCTACTCACTCGTTACACAGCAGCCCCTCGGCGGTAAGGCTCAGTTTGGCGGTCAGCGTTTCGGTGAAATGGAAGTATGGGCACTCGAAGCTTACGGTGCAGCTTACACTCTTCAGGAAATTCTTACAGTTAAGTCAGACGACGTTGTCGGTCGTGTTAAGACATACGAATCCATCGTAAACGGCGAAAACGTGCCTCAGGCAGGTGTTCCCGAATCCTTCAAGGTTCTCGTCAAGGAGCTTCAGAGCCTCGGTCTCGATGTCAAGGTTCTCGACGCTGACGAGCAGGAAATCGACCTTAAGCAGAATATCGACGGCGACGAAGGCGTTTCACTTCATAAGTATCGCGCTCCCGAACCGGAAGAGCTCAGTGAGGACGATAATGAGGACGACCTCGACCTCTCCGAGGATGACGAGTTTGACGGAGACGAAGGCGAGCTTGATCTTGATTCTATCTTCGGTGATGCTTTCGCAGAGGAAGAGGACAGCTCCGATTTCAGCGACTTCTTTAACGAAATGAATCCCACCATCAACGATGCAGGCTTCGGTGCAGGCTTTGTTCCCGACGAAGACAATATGTAATTATCCCTATGCTGTCAGGCAATAAAAACCTGACGGCACAGGACTGATATGACTGACATTAAATTTAAAATATACGGAAAGGGCTGGCTTAAATATATATGGAAAATATTACCTTTGAATCAATTAAGATTGGTCTTGCTTCTCCCGAAAAAATCAGAGAATGGTCTTACGGTGAAGTAACTAAGCCTGAAACTATAAATTATCGTACACTCAAGCCCGAAAGTGACGGACTTTTCTGTGAAAAAATCTTCGGACCTCTCAAGGACTGGGAGTGTCACTGCGGAAGATATAAGAGAATCCGTCATAAGGGTAAGGTATGTGAACGCTGCCATGTTGAAATTACTAAGGCAAAGGTTCGCCGTGAACGTATGGGTCACATCGAACTCGCTACTCCTGTTTCACATATCTGGTACTTTAAGGGTATTCCCTCCAGAATGGGACTTATCCTTGACATCTCTCCCAGAGATCTCGAAAAAATTCTTTATTTTGCAGCTTATGTTGTCATCAATCCCGGTTCTGTACCCAGCGTAAAGAAGGGTCAGGTTATCAATGACAAGCAGTACGATGACATAAAAGAATACTACTATGACGACGAAGAATTCAGAGTAGGTATGGGTGCTGAGGCTGTAAAAGAGCTTTTACAGGAAATCGATATCGATGCGCTCAATGATGAGCTCCGTGAACAGCTCGCTACTGCCAGCGGTCAGAAAAAGGCAAGAATTCTCAAAAGACTCGAGGTTGTCGAGGCCTTCAAGGCATCCGGCAACAAGCCCGAGTGGATGATTCTTGATGTTGTTCCCGTAATTCCTCCCGACATCCGTCCCATGGTACAGCTCGACGGCGGCCGTTTCGCTACAAGCGACCTTAACGACCTTTACCGCCGTGTTATTAACAGAAATAACCGTCTTAAGAAGCTTCTTGAGCTTGGCGCTCCCGCCATCATCATCAGAAATGAAAAGAGAATGCTTCAGGAGGCAGTGGATGCTCTTATCGATAACGGCAGACGTGGCAGACCTGTTACAGGTCCTAACAACAGACCTCTTAAGTCTCTTTCGGATATGCTTAAGGGTAAGCAGGGCCGTTTCCGTCAGAACCTTCTCGGTAAGCGTGTTGACTACTCAGGCCGTTCAGTTATCGTTGTCGGCCCCGGACTTAAGCTTTATCAGTGCGGTCTTCCCAAGGAAATGGCACTCGAGCTCTTCAAGCCCTTCGTTATGAAGCGTCTGGTTGAGACAGGTGTAGCCGCACACATCAAAACAGCCAGAAAGACTGTAGACAGACAGGAAAAATGCGTATGGGATGCTCTCGAGGTAGTTATCAAGGATCACCCCGTAATGCTTAACCGTGCTCCCACACTTCACCGTCTCGGTATTCAGGCATTCGAGCCCGTACTCGTAGAAGGTAAGGCTATTAAGCTTCATCCTCTCGTATGTACCGCCTTCAACGCTGACTTCGACGGTGACCAGATGGCTGTTCACGTACCTCTTTCAGCTGAGGCACAGGCAGAGGCACGCTTCCTTATGCTCGCAGCAAACAACCTTCTTAAGCCCTCCGACGGAAAGCCTGTCGCAGTTCCCACACAGGACATGGTTCTCGGCTCATACTACATGACACTCGAACTCCCCGGTGCAAAGGGTGAAGGTAAGGTGTTCAGAGATGTTAATGAGGCAAGACTCGCTTATGACTCGGGCGTTATCGATCTTCACGCTAAAATCAAGGTAAGAATGACCAAGGAATATAAGGGTGAAAAGGTATCAAAGATTATCGACACCACTCTCGGTAAGATTATCTTCAATGAGCCTGTTCCTCAGGACTTAGGCTTCATTGACAGAAACGATCCCGAAAATATGTTCCGTCTTGAGGTTGAAGGTCTCGTAAATAAAAAGCTTTTAGGTAAAATTATCGCCAGATGTATTCAGGTACACGGCACAGCAAAGACCGCTGAGGTTCTCGACAATGTTAAGAATCAGGGCTTCAAGTATTCTACACGAAGCGGTATCACCGTTGCTGTATGTGATGCTACCATTCCCGCTACAAAGAAGGATATTCTCGCAGAAACCGAAGAAACCGTAGACGAAATCAACAGAAAATACAACAGAGGTCTTCTTTCTAATCAGGACCGTTCAAGTAAGGTTCTCAAGGCATGGGACATCTGTACTAACCGTGTAGCTGATGCTCTCACAGGCTCCTTCGAGGCTACTAACCCCATCTGGATGATGCTTGACTCAGGTGCCCGAGGATCTAACTCGCAGCTTCGTCAGCTGGCAGGTATGCGTGGTCTTATCGCTAACACCGCAGGTAAAACCATCGAGGTTCCCATCCGTGCTAACTACCGTGAAGGCCTTAACGTACAGGAATACTTCATTTCCTCCCCTGGTGCCCGTAAGGGTCTGGCCGATACAGCTCTTCGTACCGCTGACTCCGGTTATCTTACCCGTCGTCTCGTTGACGTTTCACAGGATGTTATCATCCGTGAAGAGGACTGCGGATGTACAGACGGTCTCGAGGTTTACGACATCATGGACGGTAACCGTATTCTCGAAAGTCTTTCCGAAAGACTTAAGGGCCGTTATCTTCTCGATTCTCTCGTCGATGAAGCTACAGGCGAGGTTATCTGCTCCAATGATCATATGATGAGTGAAGCTGAGGCCGAAAAGGTAGACGCTTACCTCACTGCAAAGATGAATAAGGCTCTCGAAGAGGGTAAGAGCAAGGAAGAGGCTTCTGCTATGCGCAGAATCAAAATCCGCTCACTTCTCACCTGTAACTCCGATCACGGTGCTTGTATCAAGTGCTACGGTGCTAACCTTGCATCAGGTCTTCCCGTTACTGTCGGTGAGGCTGTAGGTATCATCGCTGCTCAGTCCATCGGTGAACCCGGTACACAGCTTACCATGAGAACCTTCCATACCGGTGGTGTTGCTTCAGGTGCCGACATCACACAGGGTCTTCCCCGTGTTGAAGAGCTTTTCGAAGCGAGAAAGCCCAAAACACTTGCTATGCTTTCAGAAATCGACGGTGTCGTTTCCTTCGAAACCATCAAAAAGAATCCTCACATCGTCGTTACCAATGAAGAAACAGGCGAAAGAAAGGAATACTTCCTTACATTCGGCGCAAGAGCAAGAGTTACAGAGGGTCAATACATTGAAAAGGGTGAAACAATCACCGAAGGTTCAATCGACCCGAGAGATGTTCTTAATGTGCTCGGCGTAAATGCGCTTCACGACTACCTTATCAGCCAGGTTCAGCAGACATACCGTACACAGGGTGTTGATATCAACGATAAGCATATCGAAGTTATCGCTCGTCAGATGATGAGAAAGATTAAGGTTGAAGACCCGGGTGACACAGACCTTCTTCCTAATGCAGTTGTTGACAAGAAGGAATTCCGTCTTGCTAACGAAGCAGTTGCAGCAAGAATGGCTGAAACAGGCGAAGAGCTTCGTTTCGCAGAAAGCTCACCTGTTCTTATGGGTATTACAAAGGCTTCTCTTGCAACAGACTCATTCCTTTCAGCAGCTTCCTTCCAGGAAACAACAAGAGTTCTTACCGACGCTGCTATTAAGGGTAAGGTTGACCCACTCCTCGGCCTTAAAGAAAATGTTATTATCGGTAAGCTTCTTCCTTCAGGTACAGGTATGAAGTGCTATAGTAATGTTGAGTTTGAAAGCACACAGGCAGATGTTGACGACGATGCGGACGCAGTTGTCTGGAGTGTATAAGCTCAGTTTATAAGTAAATCAGAGCAGGGCAGTTTGTCCTGCTCTTTTTTTAAAAATAAAATGAAAAAATAATTACAAATCTATTATTTTTATAAAAAATATAGTTTTATGGTTGATTTAATTTTAAAGATTTATTATAATACTAAATAGTATGGGTAATTATGCTAATATAAGAATTTCTGTTGGAGGTTCTCTTTTTATGGCTAATAATAAAAAGGATGCTGCTGTTAACACAAAACCTAAGTCGGCAGCAAAAAAAAGAAAGAAAAAAAGAAAGAAAAAGCACCCGGTGCTGTTCACATTCTTCCTTTTCTTTTTCAGCTTATTCGTTGCGGGTATGCTCACTGTGCTTGTTGTCGGTGGGTCTGTTTTAACATATATTGATTCGTTTATAAACGGCAATAATGCTATTGACCTTGACCTTTATAAGAACTCGCAGAATCAGACATCTATAATGTATGCTTACGACAGTAACGATGATGTTATAGAAATTGCAAGGCTTCACGGCGAGGAAAACCGTATCTGGGTGGACTATGAAGAAATGCCGGAAAACCTGCTCTGGGCTTTTATTTGTCTTGAGGATAAGCGATTTTATAAGCATTACGGCGTTGACTGGATAAGAACAATCGGTGTTCTTGTCAATCCCAAATATAAGGGCCAGGGCGGTTCAACCATAACTCAGCAGCTCATCAAAAACTTAAC
>JAZUOC010000286.1:0-1966 GCA_045604465.1 Acutalibacteraceae bacterium | reverse complement strand
GTATTGTCTTCCTAAGACCGCTTGGCCTCCGACTTGCTGGGCGGACGAATGGAGCTGTTGCCCGTAAACGCACGTATTGTTGCTATGTCACCGATTTCAAGAACAGGTGTTACAAAAGCACACCAGTTGATTTTTGCACCGCTGACATCATAATAAACATAGGCGCCCTTTTCGCCGAAGCCCTTATCGAGCGTTTTTGTTCTGTTCTGAACAAAGCTCATACTGCTTCCGGCTTCCGCAAGCCACTTTTCAAGAATAACATTACGGTCCTGCGTGCTGTAATGATTCCAGCGTATGCAGTTCATAACCGATGATGCCTGAAGATCGTTTACCAGATTTTTAACCGTAGTGTTGACATTGTCAAAAGCTCCGTTTTCCTTAAGCTCTGCCCAACGCTCACGTACTGCAGCTCTGAATTCGGGATGACGGTAAGCTGCGTGCATAACTGTGGGAGTACCGTTACCGCCGCCGATCATCTGATTTACCCACCATAAGCTGTAATCTGAAAGTAAAACGTTCATATTTTTCTGATTGCAGCCAAAGGCATTATCCATATCCCATACGGGTGAATAAACAATTTTATCCGAGTCCTTATCCTTGTATGCAAAGAAGCTGGAAAATCCGGCATCAAAATTCATTGAAATTTCCTGAAGAATATATGTATTTATCAGGGAGTCCATATCAATATATTCACTGTAGTGCTTACCCTGATCATTATATCCCGTCTCTGAGAACAAAGCATCGGTTGCAGCTCCGACGAAATCGGCAATATAATTAACCTGTGCCTTTGAGGCATATTCCGGAGATTTGAGAACAACAGACTGTCCGTTAGGCAAAACAAAACCGCTTACTTCATTATCATATCTTTTGCCGTATTCATATTCAAGAAGATATCCGCCGCTGATATTTTCGGGATTCTGCGGAATTTCAACCCACTTACGTGAGCCCTTTGACGTGTACGGCTGTACAGCACCGTTTGCACCTGTTCCTCCGCGGGGAAGTGCCTCGATATCTATATCGGGGTTAGCATCTTCATTAGCATCTTCAAGGTCCTCAATATCCACACGGTTACTGCCGACCTCTACACTTTCACAGATAACATAGTTGCCGAGATATTCACCGTTGATATAAAGGTCAACATGTCTGTATTCTGAGCCGTACATAAGACCGAATTCATCAGAAAATTCCCATGCAAAAGCGTTATGAACAAGCGATTTGTCAGCATAATTGGCAAGAAGCGTCCATTTCTTTGCCTTTGCCATACCAAGCAGTGCTGTCTTACTGTCGAACTTAATATTATAGGGCTTTTTCGGACAGAACCATGTAGCGTTTCCGCGGCCCTTTATCTGCTTAAGCTCACTGTCAAGAGTCATCTGACCGTTTTCATAAACACGGATCATACCGGACTCTTTGTTCTCTTTATTCTCATGGATATGGGAAAGACTGCCGGATTCCGTCGTAATAAATACGGCAGGAATATTCTGAGAGAAGCAAACCGTAAGAGGATACTTCTTAAACCCGCAAGTAAGAGTGTGGTCTCCGGGAGTAAAATAAGCTGCACTGTCACCGGAGGAAATTGATTTGTCGTCTATATCGACAGAAAACATTGCTGAAAAATATACCTTTGCCTGTTGCAAATTAACATCTTCAGGCAAAAGAAGGAAATATCTGTCTGACTGCTTATACCAGGTAACCGTATCAATAGAATCAGCACCCTTACCGTAAGGGTTAATCTGCATTTCTTCTATTCCGATTTCCAGAGCTGATGCAGGCAGACAAAGGGAAAACATCAGCATAAATGCCAGTAAAAATGAAATTACTTTCTTCATAAAAACCACCTCTCTGTTTTGATATTAAAAGTATATCACTGTACAGTATAAAAATCAAGAGGCCGCATCTGCGACCTCTTTTTTTATCTCTTAAATACAGCTGAAAGTCTCTTCATGGGCTTCTTTCTTCTGTGCTT
>JAZUOC010000285.1:0-3874 GCA_045604465.1 Acutalibacteraceae bacterium | reverse complement strand
TCCCCTATTTCATCCAGTGCTATAATATCCGGAGACATAGTTTTAAGGGCGATCATTATTCCTTTGGATTTAGGATAATTATTCAGCACATCCGTATTCACACCCACATCATGATGGCAGACTATACCGCTCATACAGGCTATTTCCTGTCTTTCGTCAATAATGCAGATTTTATTCATACTGTCTGAAAGCTGTCTCACGCAGTCTCTTATAACAGTAGTCTTACCCGATGATGGCGGTCCTGCTATTATCAAGGAGCTGAAATTGCTTCCGACCGATGTAATCACCTCATCAGCTGCACCTCTTATATGTCGGGCAATTCTGATATTTACAGACGAAATATCTCTTACAGAGGTAATTTCCCCCTTCTGATTCACTACGGCTGTTCCTGTTATACCGGCTCTGTGCCCGCCCTGAAATGTAATATATCCGTTTACGATGCTTTCGATATGGCTGTACACTGAATAACAGCAAAGCCGATTAAAGGTTTCATTTATTATCTCGGGATTTGCTATATAACAGTTTTCTTCTCTGACCGAAGAAGTCTCACCGTCTTTTTTCAGAAAAAGATAGCCGTATTTACCGAAAAGTATAATCGGTTTACCTGCTCTCAGACGTATTTCGAATGTGTCACTTTTTATCACACAGTTCATATTTAAGAGCTTACTTTTCAGAAGCGGAGACAAAATGTTTACCGCACTGTCGAAATTTTCTTCTTTGAAATTCATAATCTGTACCGCCTTATTTTTTTCTACATTTCAAAACTATGAAAGCGTGTCCGATTTTATTACAAATTTAAGAAAACATCTTGAAGTATGACTGTGTTTAATGTATTATATATCTAATAATCCTGTTAAGAGAGGTTTACTATGAATAAGAACAAAAAGTCTTTTCTTGCCGACAATCAATATATACTTATCGCTTTCCTTGCGACAAGTATAACCATGCTCGCAGTTTATCTATGTAACGGCATGATTCCCTTCGGAGACAAAACCATTCTCAGAATGGATCTGTACCATCAATACGGTCCTCTCTTCGCAGAGCTTTATGACATAGTGAAGGAAGGCGGCAGCTTCTTTTATTCCTGGAAATCAGGTCTCGGAAGCTGTTTTTTAGGCAACTACTTCAATTACCTTTCGAGCCCCATCGGCGCAGTTATTATGTTCTTCGGTCACAAGAATATCCCCGAAGCCATAGGTGCCATGATACTCATTAAGGCCGCACTTTCTGCATCCTCTTTTACCTACTACATCAAAAACTCACTCAAAAGTCAGAATTTTGCTGCAGTTTCCTTCGGTATACTCTACGCCTTCTGCGGCTATATGCTCGCATATTACTGGAATGTAATGTGGCTCGATGCGATGATCCTTCTGCCTGTCGTCCTGCTCGGAATAGAAAGAATAATCGACCACGGTAAGCCTGCGACATACATCTGTTCCCTCGCACTTACTATGTTTTCAAACTACTATATGTCCTATATGCTCTGCATCTTTGCAGTTATTTACTTCTGCTATTATTACATCACCTCCTATGAAAGCGGTGCTTTGATCAGTAAGATCTATGCACGGAAAAAACGCGGACTGATTTTTACTCTTTCAAACAGACGTTTTTTCAGAACAGGCTTCATTTTTGCTGTTTCCTCCGTTGCGGCAGCCGGTATTATGGCTGCAGTGCTTCTGCCTGTCTATAATATTCTCAGGTCCAGCTCAGCTACATCAGGTACCTTCCCCGGTGAAATCGAAAATTATTTTACATTCTTTGATTTCTTTGCTAATCATCTCGCAAGTCTCGAAACCACAATCCGCAGCAGCGGTGACGATGTCCTTCCTAACGTTTACTGCGGTGCTCTTACTCTCATTCTCGCACCACTGTATTTCTTTACCAAGTCAATTTCAAAAAAGGAAAAAATAGCAACACTCGTTCTTCTTACAGTTCTTTTCTTCTCTTTCAATGTAAACTACCTCAACTATATATGGCACGGATTCCATTTCCCGAACGATCTTCCCTACAGACAGTCCTTTATCTATTCCTTTATACTGCTCGTAATGTCATATAAGGTTTTCGTCCGTCTGAATGAATTTACCTCACGGCAGATAGGCACCATCGGTGTCGCTCTTATAGCTTTTATATTCATCGTAGAGGACATTACCTCAAAGAATGTAAATTCGGTAACGGTAATTCTTTCCCTCTCTCTTATCGTTCTTTATGTGGTGCTTCTCACTATTTTCAAGGATAAAAAATACGAGACTGCTTCCCTTGCTCTTTTGCTGCTCGTTTGCATCTGCAGTGAGGTGGTTATGTGTGATTCGGGCAGAGTGAGTATAACTATTACGAAGGATTCATACGCTTCTGATTACGATGACTTCAGAACACTCAAGGATGCTCTCGATACAGCTGAAGACGGTGAATTCTACCGTATGGAGCTGACCGATTTAAGAACCCGGATGGATCCTTCCTGGTTCGGATATAACGGTGTTTCGGTATTCTCGTCTATGGCTTTCGAAAAGCTTTCTAATCTTCAGGATGACCTGGGTATGATGAGTAACAGAATAAACAGCTACACATATAATCCGCAGACACCGATCTATAATATGATGTTTTCACTGAAATACATCGTAAATAACTCGGCTCCGAACACTCTCGAGTCGCCCTTCTACTCAGCATCACTGAAAAACGATAAATATTCAGCGTACAAAAATAACTATTATCTTCCTATTGCCTACTGCATTGACAGCAGAACCGAAGACTGGGCAAATGAGGATTATATGAATGTGTGGAAAATAGAAACGGCATCCGATCCGTTTATGCTCCAGGGTGATTACTTTGACCTTGCTACAGGAGTAGGAAATCCTTTCGAAAAAATGGACATCTCCTATGTAACCTATTCCAATATATCGCCATTTACCGAAAGCCTTACTGCTACTAATTTCAGTTATTCTAAAACCACACCCGACGCTGACGGCTCGGCAGTGCTCTATCTTACCACAGAGAAAAAGGGTAATGTGTACATTTACTTCGATGTTACCGGTGCATCGGACAAGAGCGTAACTATTACTTCTCCTCTCGGTACTATTACACAGAATGCTCACCAGAACTGTATTTTAGACCTTGGCTATTATGATGTGAACCAGACAATTACCGTTACTGTACCTTTCGAAAGCAATAACGGCACATTAAAATTCAATGCGTACACAATCAACGAGGAAATATTCGAAAAAGGCTATGAAATTCTTTCAGATACGCAGATGCTTGTTGAAACCTTTGAGGATACCTATATATCCGGACGTGTAACTGCAAAGAAGGACTGTATACTCTATACATCTATTCCTTACGATAAGGGCTGGAGCATTATCGTAGACGGAGAAGAAATTGACGAAGATCAGATTATTAAATTCGGTGAAGGTCTTCTTGCTGCGAGACTTGAAAAAGGAAACCATAATGTTGAGTTCCGCTACGAAGCTCCCGGCTTTAAAACAGGTCTCGTGATTTCTCTCACTACGCTGCTGATTATTTTCGCTCTGATACTTGTAAGCAAAATGAGAAGCAAAACACAGAAAAAGAAGCTTTTCCCTGTTTTCTCACAGATTAAAAACGATTATTCTGAGGAGCTGTTTTTACCGGCAGTAAGTAATAATACTGAGGTCATGGTTAAGCCTACATGTGTCAACGGTGATGTGTCACCGCGCAGAGAAGTCTTTTATCCGGAAAATGTATTTGTTAAAAAAGAGGTTTTTCTCCCGTCTCCCGAGATAGAGATAGAACAGATAGACATTTAAAAAAATTAAAGCCCTTCACCTTTTTCAGTGAAGGGCTTTATGAATACAGATTTATTTCATGTTTCTTTCGTAAGATTCGATCATCTTTTTAACCATCT
>JAZUOC010000284.1:0-12337 GCA_045604465.1 Acutalibacteraceae bacterium | reverse complement strand
CCTGTAAGGAATACTGTTTTCTTCATATTATCACTTCCTTTCAGTTTCTTTATACCATAATTTTCCTTATAATTGTATTAAAATTATAATTCTTAAGACAAATTAAGTAAATCTAATAAAGAATAAAGGTGCTTTTCAGATAAAAGCACCCAAAAATATTATTCATAAATTCCGAGGATTTCCTCCGCCTTCGCCCTAATCTCCTCACAAAGCCTCTGCGGCTCTAAAACCTTAATCTTATTACCGAACTGCATTATCCATGATGCAAGACCTTCACTCACCACACAGCGTGAAGATAGGATAAATCTACTTTCATCCTTATCTGCTCTTATACCCTCGTCGCCGAAACGGTCGATAATCTCCTCTAAAATAGAATTATCACAGGAAATAACCAGCCTTTGTGTGTCACCGCTGTACATATTGAAGCTTTTAGACGAATAATCCGCTACATCGAAATAGTTCTTATATTCGGAAACCTCAGAGAAATCTCTTGCCTTATCACCGGTGATGTTCACCTTTTTCATTCTGTCGATACGGGTGTGCATCAGGTTATCGTATTTTTCGTTATTCGAAACGAGATAATAGTGGTCGTTACTCCATATTAGCGCGTAGGGGCTTACGGTGAATTCCTTTTCGTCGCTTACGATGACCTTTTCGCCGTCGTTCAGCTTTCTTTTATAGTAAATGAAGCTGATTTTCTTTTTCTGCTGGATGGCACGGCTTACAACATCTATATTATAGTAAATTTCCTCATTGGCACATTTTACCCTGTTATCAATGTACACCTGCTTCTGCAGATTCTTACTCTGAAAAGAGCTGCAGAGAGTACCCATTTTTTCGATAAGCTCCCTGGTCTTTTTCGGCGAGATAAAATCTGCCGCCTGAACAGCATCGATAAGAAGTCTGATTTCAGGCACCTCGAATTCACGTGAAAGGACCGAATAGCCTGCGAAGGGCTTTTTTACAGAAGCGATGTCCATACCGTATTCCTTCAGAGCCTTTACATCACTGTAGACAGACTTTCTTTCGCAGGTAATCCCCTTTTCTCCGAGCATATCCGTAAGTATTTCTACGCTTACGGGATGATCCTCGTCACTGTTTTTTTCCAGATAATCCTTTATGTACAAAAGCTTAAGCTTGGTATAACCCTTATCTTTCATCTTCATCCACCCTTATCATAACACAGGGAACGGTTGTGTTTGTAATGTGTCGGCAAATACAAAAACCGCCAACACACAGAACCGTCCCCTGTGTTCATTCTTTTAATAAGTCATTTTTTCATTGATTTCCTTTATTACATCCTCGTGAAGCTTTATGAGCTCTCTGTCATAGGAAAGCATGCCGTTTACTTCGAATTCTACATCGGAAACCTGTGTATAAACCGTAGCGGAAAGACCTTTTTTAATCTGAGGTATAATCTGCTTTTCGTGAAGCTTTTTATATGCAGCCGTAAGAGAATCCTTATCCTTATACATCTGATAGCCGAAGCTCTTTTCCCAGTTCCATACGTGGTTCGGAATTTTGTTGCTGTAGCCGCCGTACTCACTGAGCACGATAGGTCTGCCGTCATATTTCGGAAGAATTACGGGTAAGATGTATTTATGCATGCTTCTGAAATCGCAGCCCTTCTGGTCATACCAGCCGCTTGCGTGGTCTACGAAACGGGTCGGATCGTAAGACTTGATGGCATCGCCTATTCTCTTGGCATCGAACTGTCCCCAGCCTTCATTGAAGGGTACCCAGCAGCAGATTGAAGGGCAGTTATAAAGCGAGTCTATCATTTCGAAAAGCTCATCCTCGAACTGCTGTCTCCATTCGATTCTGTCGCGGTTGAAGGTAGCGTATGCGTTATCCTTTTTAGTAAGGTTTACGATGGGGTTGAGCACACCCTGTACATTGGGAAGAACACCTGCGTGGAAGGTGTTCAGTGCCTTACCGCCGCTGACCATATCCTGCCATACGAGCATACCTATCTTATCACAGTGGTAATACCATCTCGCAGGCTCTACCTTAATATGCTTACGAAGCATATTGAAGCCGAGATCCTTCATTACCTGAATGTCGTATATCATAGCCTCATCTGTAGGAGGAGTCATACCGCCGTCGCTCCAGTAGCCCTGGTCGAGAAGACCCTTCTGGAAATAAGGCTTATTGTTAAGGAAGAGTCTGTTATAGCCCTCATATTCGCCGATGCTGAACTTTCTCATAGCAAAGTAGCCTTTTACAGTGTCCGTTACGGCTTCGCCATTTCTGAGTTCAAGCACAAAATCATAAAGATTCGGTTCTTCGGGACTCCAGAGCTTAGTGCCGGGAATCTCAGCGTAATCATCAGCCGTAACAGCCTTTTCGGCTACGAGTGCATCGCCGTCATATATCTTAAGATAAAGATCACCCTTACCGCAGATATCAGTCTTAATTCCAATGGTACCCTTATCGATGTCGGGAGTGAGCTTATATCCTCTGATGTAGTCAGTGCTTACATTTTCGAGCCACACTGTCTGCCATATACCCGATGTGGAGGTATACCAGAAGCCGTGGGATTCGCTTGCCTGCTTACCTCTGTTCTGCCAGCCCTCATCTGTGGGGTCGTAAACCTTTACTACAAGCTCGTTTTCGCCCTCTTTAAGTGCAGAGGTAATGTCGATGGTAAAGGGACAGTAACCGCCTGTATGTGAGCCGACCTCTTTACCGTTTACGAAAACATTACATTCCCAGTCTACTGCACCGAAATGAAGCAGTGTTCTGCCCTTCATATCGGCAGTAAAGCTTTTGCGGTACCAGAGACGGTCCTTGGCGCTCACTCTTCTGCAGATACCCGAAAGACAGCTTTCCACTGCGAAGGGAACTCTTATCTGCTCGGGATATTCCTCGCACCACTCTGTCTTTTCATCACAGACAGCGAAATCAAACATACCGTTAAGGTTAGTCCAGTTATCTCTTACCATCTGAGGACGCGGATATTCGGGAAGGGGTAAATCGCACATAGCCTCGTCAGCCCAGCGTGTTTTAAGTGTCATCATAATTATTTTCTCCTCTTGCTTAAGATATTACTTAATATATGCCGATGATACCCAGCCGGAATAGCCGTAGGTAGTATCAGTTACATAAACCCAACCGGAAACACCGCTCTTATAGCCGATAACCTTTACGGGATAATTCTTCGGAATAAGAGTAATTACACCGTAATCTGTTCCGGGGCCCTTACGGAGATTAAGTCCGTTAGTTGTGATTTTTGTTTCTGCCTTGCTGTATTTTTTGTCGGGTTTAACGGTATTTTTGGTAACCTTGGTGGTATCTGTCTCGGGTCTGCCCTCTGAAGTATAGGAAGCACTTACCCAGCCGTAAACACCGTAGCGGTTACTTCTTACGTAATAGTAGCCGTTTTCCTTGGCATAAACCGTAAGGTCGGCACCCTTTGAAAGGTAAAGCACTCTTTCGTAGCTCTTTGAGGGACCGCTGCGAAGGATAACACCCTCTGCGGTACAGTAAAGAGTGTAGGCCTTGACGTACTTGGCAGGCTTTTTAACCTCAACATCATTGATACCGTAGGGGTCTGTGGTTACAGAAGGCTTAGTGGTTGACGGTTTGGTAGTTGAAGGCTTGGTGGTTGTAGGTTTAGTTGTGGACTCTGTAGTAGTCTCGGTAGTTGTTTCTGTGGTGGTTTTTTCCGTTGTACCTTCAGTTGTATCCTCTTCCCGGGTGCTGTCCTCAGAATCGGGTACTGTATAAGGAAGCTTTGTGCCGTCATTATCGTAGTAATAATAGTTGCCCTCGTCATCCTTATAAATCTTCTTACCGTTTTCACCGATGAATTCCTCAGGTCTGCTTTCTGTCCATTCAGTTTCGGTAGTAGCTTCAGCCTCAGTAGTGTCTTCCTCTGTAGTATCCTCTATGTCTGCACCTGCCTGCTGTGCTTCGGTAGTAGTAGTTTCACCGCTGTCAGATGAAGGCAGGAAATTCTTCACGGCATAAACACCGCCTACGAGCACACAGATAACTGCGATAACAATGAACACGGAAAGAGCACTGTTTTTCTTTTTAGAAGGCTCTACATAAATATCCTCAGAGCCGACCTCCTCAATCTCCTCCTCGGTGGGAGTAATCACTTCATTTTCTGTCTGCTGATTTTTATAGGATTCATATTCGGGATATGTAATCTTTTCCTCGGGAACTCTTATTTCCAGCTCATCCTCGACAGGCATATCGGGAGCGGGAATATACTCGGGCGCTACGAGATTTTCTTCATCAAGCTCCTGAAAATCTGTATCCGTCTGTACACCGGAGGAAATATCCTCGAACTCTTCTGCTTCAGCCTCAGGAAGCTCGGAAACATATTCGGGAATATTCTCCGTTACGGGAACGGTTTCCTCCTTGCTGTCCTTTTCGAGCTCCATAGCGGGAACATCCGGCTCTTCCTCCTCAACGTCACCTGCCATAAATACATTCGGTGTATATTCGGGAACCTTGAATTCAGGCTCCTGCTCTATTTCGTCTTTCTTTTCCTCACGGGTTTCACTGAGGCCTAAAATCATACCGCATTCGGGGCAGAAATCAGCACCCTTTTCAAGTTCGTTTCCGCAGTAACTGCACTTCATAATATCACTCCTGTTTATTTGTAATCTATAGTTATAGTATTCCTTTTAACTCTTATATGTAATGATAACACAGAAGAAAAAGGATTTCAAGAGAAAAATGTTAAATGTAAGAATCACAACAAAAAAGCCACAGATTTATGCCGTACATCAGCACTGAATCTGTTGGCTTTTGTTTTTTCGTCAGTTAATCCCTCAGGTACAAGTCTCTTGTATATACTTTTTCCGACACATCATCAAGACAGCTGTCATACCTGTTGGCAATAATTGCTTTGCTCATACTCTTAAATTCTTCGAGGCTGTTTACAACTACATTTCCGAAAAACTCCGAGCCGTCTTCGAGTGTAGGCTCATAAATTACAAGAGTCGCCCCTTTTTCTTTGATTCGCTTCATTATTCCCTGAATGGAGCTTTGTCTGAAATTATCTGAATTGGATTTCATTGTGAGTCGGTATATGCCGATAACCGTTTTTCCGGTGTCCTCTTCTGTAAAGCCTGCTTTTTCAAGAACACGGTCCGCAATATAATCCTTTCTCGTACGGTTAGCTTCTACGATAGCGCCAATTATATTCTGAGGAACATCATTAAAATTAGCCAGAAGCTGCTTTGTATCCTTCGGCAGGCAATAACCGCCATAGCCAAAGGAAGGGTTATTGTAATGAGAGCCTATGCGGGGATCAAGTCCTACACCGTCAATTATTGCCTTAGTGTCAAGACCCTTCATCTCGGCATAAGTGTCAAGCTCATTGAAAAAGCTTACTCTCAAAGCAAGATATGTGTTGGCAAAAAGCTTTACTGCCTCTGCCTCCGTGAAGCCCATAAACAATACATCCACATCTTCCTTGAGTGCGCTTTCTGACAACATTCCGGCAAATTCCTTCGCAGCAGCCAAAAGCCTCTCATCCTCCATATCCGTTCCGACAATAATACGGCTGGGATAAAGATTATCATAAAGTGCTTTCGATTCACGCAGAAATTCGGGACTGAAAATTATATTTTGGCTGTCATATTTTTTTCTGACAGATTCCGTAAAGCCTACGGGAATCGTGGACTTAATGACCATTACGGCATCGGGATTAGTTTCCTTTACCAGCCTGATTACAGATTCTACTGCTGACGTATCAAAGAAATTCTTTTCACTGTCGTAATTTGTAGGAGCAGCAATAATAACAAAATCAGCATCTCTGTAAGCAGACTCTCCATCAGTCGTAGCAGTCAGCTTAAGCTCTTTTTCAGCTAAATATTTTTCGATATAATCATCCTGTATGGGGCTTTGTCTTTTGTTTATCATATCAACCTTTTCAGGTATTATATCTACTGCCGTAACCTCATATTTCTGCGAAAGAAGCACAGCTAAAGACAAGCCTACATAACCTGTACCTGCAACTGCTATTTTCATTCTGTCTCAACCTTTCCTTTTGGAGCTATTCTTTTTATTACACGTTTTAATAAATCAAAGGCTCTGAAAATAATACTCCTCTGTCTGCGAAGCTTTTCTATTTCGTCCTTGTGCTTTTTAACCTTCTTTTTCTGCTTTTTTATCTCAGTCTTATGATTTTTCTTAAGAGCATAAATCTTAGCATCATTTGACTTTGCACCTATTTTATACATAGACACTATATTTTTAAGCAGATCGCTCATCTCTTTTTCGCTTATCTGACTTTTTTCGAATTCGACATCACCGTTTGCTACCTTGCCGATAATGTTACCCCATACCTTTTCAAAGTCGTATTCCTTGAATCTGATGATCGATTCTGCAGCCTCTGCGGAAAGCTGATTACAGTATTCATCATCGGTAAGCAGTCTGATAATGGCATTAGCTGCGGAAAAAACGTCATTCTGAGGTACGGACACATAACCCTTACCGTCTTTGAGAAGCTCAAGATGAGGCAGATCGTACAAAACGAGCGGTATACCATAGGATTTACTCTCCGTTATGGTCAGCGAGAAGGATTCGGTGACCGAAGTGACGAGATGAACCCTTGCCCTTTCGTAATATCTCTCAACGTCGGTTATAAACGGAACAAGCTCCACATTTTCTGCCACATTGAAGAGCTCGATGTTTTCCTTAATAACCTCCATGGGCCTTTCCTCGCCTGCACAGGCAACAAGAAACTTCACATCGGGCAGGGTATTTTTTACAACTGATGCAATTTTTATAACATCAATATACTGTTTAGAGGAAAGCTCTAATCTACCGAGCCAAAGGACTTCTTTTCCGAGCTTTTTCAAAGGCTCAATTTTTTCGATTATATTCGGCACATAAACCGCATTAGCACCCATCAATCTGAGGAATACCTCATCTGCTCTGGAAAGAACGGTAATAACGTCTATTATTTTAAATACCTCGAAGCGTCTGTGAAACATCTGCGACAAGGACATAAGTGCATTTGTAGAATATTCGTGCTTGGTAAGAATAAAATTAAGTCCCAGACTTTTGAAAAGCAGGAAATCATAAACGAGATAATTCACGGAAGCCGCCTGATAAAGCATAAGCTTTATATCGTACTTCTCGATGGCTTCTCTGAAGACTTTCGCTCTTTCTTTATAGTATATCTTTCCTGCATCGTAACAGGTAGGAACAATAATGCGTATAACTTCATCGGGTATGCTGTACTCTTCTTCGGGGAAGTACTCGTCAGTGAACATTACTACTCTGTAGCCCATACTTACATAAAGAGGAAGCAGAAGAGAAATAACCCTCTGTACGCCGCCGTTATGGAGTCTGAGATAATAAACACCGATAGTTTTTACTTCGTCAAATCTGTTTATCCTCAAAATTTCGGAGCCCTGTACTTTTGTAGCAAGCTCTCCGATTTCAGCCACACCGTAATACTCACCGAATTTTTCCAGGAAGGTTTCGGTACCCCATTTTTCACACATAAGGTCGAAGGCCTTTCCCGAAATATTAATATCGACCTTTTTCAGCCAGTTAGCAGCACAGTCTCTGAACAGTACCGTAACAAGACCCTCTATGGCTTCCTTATAATTTTCATCTAAGCCGTTCTTTTCGGCAAATTCCAGCATCCCCTTCGATGTGTCGGCAAGACAGCAATAGCGCGAAAATGACTCATAATCAAGCAGCTCCATACCCGTACTGCCTCTTCCGAGGTAATACTGATAAACCACAGGTGTGTCCACACCCTTATAGCTTCCGGCACAGTAGGCAACGGGAAGAAAAAGCATCAGATCGTTCGCCTTCATATAAACGCCGTCATCCACCATAGCCATAGCCTTTTTGCATACCTGAGCAGAAAAAGCTTTATTCCATATAGTAAACTTATAAAGATGCTCTGTAAAGCAGCCGAAGAAAACATCCGAACCCTTGAGCTCACCGAAGTAAGGCTCAACTATTTTTTGATTCATTTCTACACGCTCAGGTGTAGTGCCGCCGTTCACGACCTCCGAATTAAAGTGGAGAATGTCTACTGCATCCTTTCTGAGTGCCTTATCCACAGCACTCAGACCGCCCGGTGCAAAGGAGTCATCACTGTCAAGGAATAAAATATATTCTCCCTGCGCTCTTTCTATACCTCTTTTACGGGCGATGAAAGCACTCGACACTTCCTTAAGCTCAACGAGAACAACACGGGAATCCTTTTCTGCGTATTCCTTTATAATTTTAACAGTATCATCATCGGAGCAATCATCAACACAAATGATTTCAAAATTATCAAAATCCTGACTGAGAATACTGTCTAATGCATCAGCAATATATTTCTCTCTGTTATGAACAGGAATGACAACGGAAAAACGCAAATTTCCTTTTCTATTCATTGTTTTCACCTCAGTTTTATTTCTTCGTGCCTTTAAACACTCTCTCCAGCTTATTGAATAACCTGACATACCATTTCCGTCTGAGTGCAGAAAGCGTTCTGTCAAGAGAATCTCTTTCCTTTTTTACTGTTTTAAGCTCCTTTTTAAGCTCCTTTTCCGAAAGCTTTTTTTCCTGAAGCTGTTCTTTTACGTCAGAAAGCTTTTCCTCAAGCTTAAGATTCTTCGCCTGTGCTTTTTCGAGCTGACGGTTCCTTTTCTCTGCCGCTTCACGGCTTTTTATGGCTCTTGACTTGATTTTATCCTTTGAAACTCTGGCACGGTCAAATTTATAAATCAGATGCTCTGTCGCACTATTAGTAAGGATGCTCTGTATATCATCGTATATCCATCTGCTTTCATACTTTTCCGCCTCGAAAATCAGCCCGAGCTCATTAAAGCCTGTGTTTATAAGAAACTCTCTCACCATAAGATATTCCTTCTCAGACATCGGCATATGAAGCACCCGAAGCATGCCGCGTGCGGCACGGTTAAGAAAAGACAGTCTGTTTTCCTCACTGTAGTCTTCCCTTTTCTCAAGTGCATCTCTTAAAAAGCTGTAGGCCTGAAAGGCATAGGGCGGAACGACAGCCTTACCGGAGGTTATACTGCCCTGAGAATCATTTCTGTAATGTATGAGTCTGTTTCTCACATAGGTTATTTTGTCAGCAAGAAATATAGCCATAAGAACAAAGTATGTATCGTTAGCCTGCTTTATATTCTGGAATTCAAGAGAATTATCCGTGATAAACTTCTTACGGAACATTTTGTTCCAGGGCACATTTGCGCCGAGATTAAAAATTTTATCGGGCACATCATGCTTATTGAAGGGTGTTACTTCAGGAAGGTTCGAATATTTTATATAATCATCGCTCAGAAAGCTTTTATCGATATCAGAATAATACTTATAGGCATCACAAAGGCATACATCCGCATCGTCCTCTACGATTTTTTCATACATCACTTCAAGCATATTTTCCGCAAAGAAATCATCGCTGTCAAGAAAAATGACATACTCAGCCTCTGCCACGGCAAGACCGTTGTTTCTGGCTACACCGGCATAAAGATTTTTCTGTTCCAGAACTCTGATGCGACTATCACTTCCGGCATATTTTTTTAGAATCGCAGGTGTTTCATCGGTCGAGCCGTCATCAACACATATAATCTCGAAATCAGCCAAGGTCTGACAGAGCAAACTGTCAATACACTTATTAATATATTTCTGCGCGTTATAGCACGGAATTATTACCGATATCTTAGGCATAATACTTTCACACCCTTTACTTTAATCCCTTCAAGCAATACTGCTTGCATTATAACATTCTGTAATTCATAAGTCAAGCAAAGTATTTTACCGAACAAACAAAAAAACAAAAATTTCACATTTCCTTCACAGTGAACGATACTCTGTAAAGCACTGCGAAAAAAGCGCCGCAAGCACAGCACAGTATATTTTTACCTTGCCTTTCTTGACTTAATCTGTCTTAAATGCTATTATAACAATCAGAATGTCCTTCAAAGGAGTTGAAAATACAATGACAATAGAAAAGCTGAAAGCACTTGAGCCTCTTTTCGGCTCCTGGTATGTCGATTCGAAGCTCGCCGAGGGCAGAAGCTCAAAGGTTTTCAAGGTCTACAAGACCGTAGACGGTGTGACTGAGTTTCTGGCTCTGAAAACCGTGAAATTCCCCGCAAACGACAAAGAGCTCAGCAGAGTTATTGAGTCCGGTAAATATAAGACCATCGGAGAATATCTTGACACTCTCGAAACCGCCGTCACGGAAAACATGAATAAAATGCTCTCCCTTCGCACCAATGCGAACATAGTGCGCTTCGATAATTTTCGTATAGTCAAGGAAAGCTCCTGCTTTTATGTGGTTATGCTTATGGAGCTTCTCACCCCCTTCAGCGAAAAGGTTAAGGTGAACGATATCACCGTAAAGCAGGCAGTAAAAATAGGTCTTGACCTGTGCACCGCTCTCGAGGGATTCAGAAGCATCGGCATTATCCATCATCAGATAAAGCCTGAAAACATTTATGCAGACGAAGATGGGAACTTTAAATTAGGAGATTTCGGTATTTCAAACATCGCCGGCCGCGCAAGAAACGAGGTCTCCCCTTATATGGCTCCCGAAGTATATAAAGGCACCGAATATGACACCAACTCGGATATTTATTCCATAGGCGTTCTCCTTTATAAGCTTCTCAATAATAACCGTCTGCCCTTCCTTCCCGAATATCCCGCACCCGTCTCTCTTGCCGACCGAGAAGAAGCCTTCAAAAAGCAGATGCGCGGTGAGGTCTTATCCGCCCCTGCCAAGGCAGACGGAGAAACAGCCGCAATTATCGCCAAGGCGCTCGCCTTCAGACAGTCTGACAGATACTTCACTCCTCTTCTTATGAAGACAGAGCTCGAAAGATACGAGGATATGCTGAACACTCCCGTGGAAGCACCTTCTCTTTATCAGCCTGTCCCCCAGCCGCCCGTTTACATTCCTCTCACTCCCGTTCAGCCTTTATCCGGCTTTGAGATTGCCGACGAAGAAGATGAGGAAGAAGATGCTTCCGTTTATCTTCATCCCGAGGCAGCCGTTTCGGAGGCAGAAAAGATCGCCTTCAGACAGACCTTCAAGGAAACTGCACAGGACGATGACTATGATGACGGAAAAGACAATAAGAAAATGTATATCCTCATAGCGGCGATTATTGCCGTAATTGCTATCATAATCGCTGTGATATTTTTAGGCGGCAGCTTCGGCTCATCGAAAAACACCACCGGGCCGTCCGTCGTTCTGCCTACGGTAACTACCACCGCTGCACCTACCGCAGCGACCACGGTTCCGCCCACAGTTATCACCACAGCGCCCACTACCACAGAGACCACTACCGTAACCACCACGGAAACGACTACTGCCACTACCACGGAAACGACCACTTCCACTACAGCTCCCCCCTCCACTACTCTTCCCACCACCGTTCCTTCTGCACAGGATCCCGAGCTGGTAGTACCCGGTTTCTCTGACGGTGACGAATCTGCTGACGGAAGAACCTACAGATCGATCGAGGACTACACCATCATAAGCACTCCCGAAACCGAATTCTTCGACGAGGTTATTTTAGAAATTTCCACTCCCTTCGGTGAAAACATCGCTACCGACGGAGAGGTCTTCATTTACGAGATGTCAGGAGCCTCTGTCATTCAGAAAGTCAAGGCTAATTTCGAAATCACCCTGTCAGGCAGTGACGGAGAAGCACTGATATGCTGCTATATTACGGTAGATGACGGTGATTTTTACTATTCACCCGAATACTATCAGTACTACATCTGCCTGGAAGAGGGTGCCATAGTCTCCGACAGTGCGATCTCTCTCCCCCTTCAGCTTCAAATATAAAGGCTCAGAAACCGGTGCAGTAAGTACAGACCTCTAAAAACATGAACAGGTGTGTTTAAGTTTATTCAGAACTGTAAACGCACCTGTTTTAGTTTTGCAAGATATTAAAGACCGTTTCATAAAAGTTTTATGTTTTTCCGTTCGGGTACAGCTATGCACCTCAGCCTCGGATAAATCGCCTTCCGCTTTCTTTTACACACTCCTTTTTATATAAAAAAACAGATTTTTTTACAAAAAGCTATTGACTTTTCTCTGCGATGGTGTTATATTATACAGGCGCTCGTGAGAGCGGAAGGTTAATATGCGAGAGTGGCGGAATCTGCAGCATTGAACACGACCGCATCCTGTGGATGATGAAGGGAGTGTGAAATGGCGCAGCGGTCATAATACGGCGAAGCGGTCAGCGAGCTACGGATTATGGGCACCGCAAGAGTCACGCGCACGCTCGTTCCCCTTTTTATTACAAGTTAATATGCGAGAGTGGCGGAATCGGCAGACGCGCACGTTTGAGGGGCGTGTGGGGCAGCTCGTACGGGTTCA
>JAZUOC010000283.1:0-24073 GCA_045604465.1 Acutalibacteraceae bacterium | reverse complement strand
GACAGCTACAAGGTTATCCTTTACGGCTCTCTCGCAAGCACGGGCAAGGGACACAAGACAGACGAGGCTATTCTCGATGTTTTCGAAGGAAGTGAAATCGAGCTTATTTTCGGAAGCGGAGAAACGGAAAATCTACCCCACGAAAATACCATGGAGTTTTTCGCCTATAAGAACGGTAAAGAAATCGCCAAAGAAAGAATAATGTCTGTCGGCGGCGGTGCAATAGTAATCGAAGGTAAGCCTGAACTCAATGAAGAGGATGTCTACCCCCTTCGCACACTCGGTCAGATAGTAGACTACTGCCGTAACAATAATATGCGACTCTCAGATTATGTAGAGGAATGTGAGGGTGAGGAAATATGGCACTACCTTCACGAAATATGGCTGGCGATGAAAAACGCCATCAATGAAGGTCTCTCTGCAAGAGGTATTCTCGACGGCGGTCTTAACGTAGAAAGAAAAGCTCAGTTCCTTTTTAATCAGAGCCACATCGACGAAAGCGACATAACCAAGGAAAACCGTCTTGTCTGCGCCTATGCCTTCGCTGTAAGCGAGCAGAATGCAGGCGGCGGTGTAATCGTAACTGCTCCCACCTGCGGTGCCTGTGCAGTGCTTCCCAGTGTCCTTAAGTATATGCAGGATAAAAAGGGCTTTTCCGATGACGATGTCTGCCGTGCCTTGGCTGTAGGCGGTCTTATCGGTAATCTTGTCAAGACAAACGCTTCCATAAGCGGTGCCGAATGTGGCTGTCAGGCTGAGATAGGTACAGCCTGCTCCATGGCGGCGGCAGCTCTATGTGAGCTTTTCCGCATGGGCCTCGGTCAGATAGAATATGCAGCAGAGGTAGCGATGGAGCACATGTTAGGCCTTACCTGTGACCCTGTATGCGGTCTGGTACAGATTCCCTGTATTGAAAGAAATGCTGTAGCGGCTATGAGAGCAATCAATGCTCTTTCTCTGGCAAACTTTCTTTCCACTACACGTAAAATCAGCTTTGATACGGTAGTGGAAACCATGTATAAGACAGGAAAGGACCTAAACGCTATGTACAGAGAAACCTCACAGGGCGGTCTTGCAGCCACCTATGTGCATCCCGGCTGCTGACATATCCTCCGGAATATAAACCAAAAGCAGAGTTCGTTTTGAACCCTGCTTTATTTTTATTCGATTAATTCACCGTTTTCGTCGTATTCTTCGACGGTTTTCGTTCCGTCATCGTTATAGGTTATTACCTTCGCCTCATAGTAGAAATATTCCGTTTCGGCATACTGAACCTCTTTCACAAGCTTTTTACCCTCATAGGTCTTTTCCGTCTTTATGTTGCCTTCCTCGTCATACTCATATATGACCTCCTGCTTAAGCTCTCCGTCCTCTCTTTTCTCCGTAGACATGTGGTTACCGTCTTCATCGTAGAAATATTCCAGCTCATACTCGTAAAGCTTCTTGCCCTCTGCGTCATAGGCAAGCTCAGCAATAAGCTCACCGTTTTCATCGTATTTCTCTACGGCTTTACTACCGTCCTCAGCATAGGTGGCTACTTCCTCAGCATAAAGGAATTCTTCTTCCTCGTTACTTGCGGCGGCGTATTTGATTTCCTGGACAAGAGACTCATTTTCGTAAACCTTTTCACCGGTAAGATTTCCCTCTCCGTCAGTTACATACTCTGTGCGGTAAGACTCAGTTATGTTTCCGTCCTCGTCACAGAGAACATAACCCATGCTGTCGCCGCTTTCGTTGTATTCATATATGCATTTGCTTCCGTCCTCATACTCCTCTGTTTCGTATTTTTTAAAGGAGATTCCTTCACTGTCGAATTCATATTCACCTGTAGACACTAACTGTCCGTCCTCATAGAGCTTATCGGTGAGCTTGTTACCCTTTCTGTCATAGGTGTATTCAGCGGTGGATTCACTGCTGATGTTTCCGTCCCCATCGAAATAAAGCCACTGTATCCAGTCACCGTAATCGTTAGCTACGCCCATTTCCGTAAGAACACCGTCTTCAGTCTTTCTTTCGGCACCGCAGACTGTACAGATGTCATCCTCGAAGCTGTGCTCGCCTTCATCCGTAATTTCTCCGCAGGTACACTCCTTCCAATGCTTATCCTTATCTATTCTCCACTGAGGCTCGTGAGAATGACAGGCAGTAAATACAATCATTATAAGCGCACATAATAAAAGGGTTATTCCTGTTCTTTTAATATTATTCATTTTTCATCTTCCTTTCCTTTGCATATTCTATCAGAAAATGGCAAAAAAATCAATTTCGGATATTATAATATTTCTACCTCAAATCAAATTAAAAGGACAACCCCGTTTATTTGTGGAGTTGTCCCTGATTTTTATTCGGAAATATTATCTAAAAGCTCCTTGACCGTAATCTGCGGATTATCGATACCGTCGATAATAGTCTTAAGGAAATTCTTATGCATCTGTCTTATCTGCGCCTCGGTAGAAAGCTTCGTGCGGTACATATAGTAAATATCTACACCCTTATCCCTCGGAGTAGGAATAGTAATAGCGTAAAGGGGTGTGAAATATCTGCCGAGATTATAGGTTCTGAAATGGAATTTAAAGGGGAAGCTGTCATCGATAGGAACAGGAATCCATGAATACATAAGAGAGTTTGCACCCTGAATGGGGCCGAAGTTAAAGAGCTTGAGAGACATATCTCTTGCCTTTACATAGGAGAAATCAAGATGTCTGTAAAGAGATGTTCTGATTCTTACGAGCTCTTTTACCGCCTCGTCAAAGGTTAAATCTTCACTGAGCTTCGAACGGAAGATGAGAGGCTCTGCGAGACAGCCGGACATATTCTTTTCCTTTACTGTCGCACGCTTACTGCAGACGGTCATCATGGAAACGTCATCTATACGGTAATTGACACCTGAGCAGTGAGTACGAAGTCCCATAACGAAGATGCTTTCGGGAGAAATCTGATTTTTCTGACAGTAGTCAAAGATTTTCTTTGTATCCTCAGGTCCGATATGCTCTACGACCATATCGCACTTATTAATAAGAGGATTGTATGCCATAGGCACTCTTATGTCGGGATTCTTTTTCTTTTTACGGTAAGCATCGAGATATTCGTGACCGTGAACGGCTGCATAGTAGGGCTCACCGTTTTTAAGGAAGTATTCCTTATAGAATTCCTCGTGCTTCTTCTGCTTAGCTTCGTTACTGCATCTTTCTATCTGCTCATCCACATATTCCTCATAGCTGTCAAGTGCGGGAGGAATTTCGTAGCCCTTGAGCAAAGCTCTGTAAACACGGAAAAGATCCATATAGAAGCCTACGATACCGAGAGCATCGATAACGAGATGGCTGAAGCAGCTGTAAACACCGCTTTCACCGCCATCGGTGGTGAAGAAATAAATTCTGAAAATCTCATCCTTAAGGAAATAGCAGGGCTTCTGTGCATCGGCATCGAAGAAAGCATTCTGCTCCTCTACTGAAGAGAAATGCTTGCGCTCGACCTTAAAGGTATAGGGCTCGATGAAATACTGCTTAACCTGACCCTTAATCTTAACAAATCTGATTCTGAAGCTTTCATTTCTCTCGATTTCCATATCAAAAGCCTTCTGAAGCAGATCAAAATCAAGCTCACGGTCAACAGTTACAGAGGTAGGAATCTGCACCTGCTGCTTCTGAACATTGAATTTGTACATAAGGTACATGCCGTCCTGTGAGTTACACAGATCATGGAGTCTGTAGCCGGATAAATCCTTTTTCTTTCCTAACATAAGTCTTCACCTTACTCTTCTACGTGAGCGAAGAAGAATTCCTTTCTTTCGTCAGTGTTTATAACCGTAACGGGCTTTATCTGATTAAGGACTCTGCCCTGTTTTTTAAGCATTTCTCTGTAGTCTGCATAGGTGTCCTTCTTAAGAAGAAGAATCTTCGGAGCACCAATCATATTCCAGCGGCGGTACTTGAAATACTTTTCGTTACTTTCATTAAGGAACTCATCGAGAGCCTTTTCCATTTCTGCCACGGTTTCAGCTGAGATTTCACCCTCAGGCTCTGCTAAGAGCATATAGCGTACAACAGTAGATTCTGTATCACCGTAGAAGCTGTAGCCCTTGAAGCTTACGCCGAATTTTTCCTGTACCTTGCCTGCTGCCCAGTCAACCATATCGGTCGTTGTCTTTTCGTTGGCGATGTTAAGAGCGAGATTATTTCTGTAAAGGAACTCAAAGCGGGGACATTTATTATAAAAGCCTGTGATACGTACCACGTCTTCGATTTTATAACGGTAAAGGCCTGAATTATTGGTAACTACAAGCTCGTAAAGCTTACCCTCCTCGACCTCTTCTACAGTGAGAAGTCTCTCACAGTCGGGATCATCGATGGGGATAAACTCGAAAAATACCGACTTGGGAAGAAGAACACAGTCGTTTACGTTAAGCTCTACGGGCATACCCATATATCCTTCTGCCGCTGCATAACCCATATTATGAATGGGAGCATCGCCGATATATCTTCTGAGCTTCTGCACGTAGAATTTAAGAGTGGAGCCGACCATACCGTAGGACCACATATACTTGGGCCATATTCTGGGTGCGATGGGATCGTCGAAGCCCTTTTCACATTCCCTGCGGATTTCTGCCGCTCTTTTCGGATTGGGCTTAAGCTTCTTTTCGTACTTCGCACGAAGCTCGGGGGGACATTTGATCGAGGGATCGATAGTACCCTTTTCTATATCGTTACATACCATTTCCCAGTTATTTTCAAAGAACTCGAACATAATGGTAAGAAGAGTAACCACCATCGAGCCGATATATGTAACATCACGGTTTTCCAGAGCAAAACGGAGATGGAAATAAGTAGAATTCACTGCATCCTCATTTTCGGGATACATAAAATCATTCGGTGTGGTCATAAAGAATTTGGAAATAGGCTTAAGATAGGTAAAGGGAACCTGTCCGGCGCCGTTACACATCTTACCGTCAGCCATCTCATGACCTGTGAGAACGATGGCTACAGTACCTACCTGCTTGGGGAACTTAATACCCTTCTTCTTAAACCACATAGAAGCACAGGTGGGTGTGGCTACAAAGCCTACAGACTGCATATGGAAAAGGTCTCTGCCCGATTTGGGAAGAATCTTCGGCTTACCTACAGAGCCTGAGGATGAGCAGTAACGGTGACATTTGGCAGCCATCATAAGATTACTCTCTCCGTTATTTATCATACGGTCCACATAATCCGCATAATCGTCATAGGTACTCAGAGGAACTATTTTCTGAAAATCCTCCACACTGTGAACCTTATCAAAACCTATTTTTTTACCGTATTCAGTATTCTTATTCTTTTCCATAATAGACATAAGAAGCTTTTCCTGAACCTCTTTCGGATTCTGAGATACGCTGTCTATACTTTTGAATACTATCTTTCCGAGTTTTACGCCAAGATCTGAAAGTGCCATTTTTTACCTCTCCTTAAAATTTTTCTGCAGCACTTTCCGCAATTGTAACACCTATTTTCTTTTTTGTCAATATGAAGGCCTGTACAATCACAAAAAGTAATTATTTTTAATATTTCAGTGCTCAAATATACCATTATTTATTTTACTTTAAACAGCACCTTTTGTCAACAATATATGAATAATATTAAACATTGTTCATAAATAAGCAATACTCGCGGAACATTTAAGACTTCATTCGTCTGTACTGTTATCTGAAGGTCTGCGCATAGACAGAAATTTTTCCTTCGTAGCCTTGCCGCCTCTGATGTGTCTTTCCTCTTTATTTATGTCGAGAATAACCCGCACCTTATCGTAAAGGTCGGGATCGCTTTTCATAAGTCTCGCTGTTATATCCGTATGTACGGTGCTTTTACTCACACCGAAATAACCTGCCGCTTGTCTTACGGTAGCACCTGTTTCGATTATGTAAAGAGCCAGGTCCTTAGCTCTTTCTTCGGGTAAATACTTCATACTAATCCCCCCGAAGAATTCTATGAAAGAAAAACGGGTAATATGCAGAAAACTCTCCTTCAGCTCACAGCCTCGGGAGAGTTTTTATTATTAAGTTTTTACTTTTCACGGTTACTGAACCGTTACGTCACCGCCTAAAAGCTCTGAGAAATCGAACTCACCCTTTAAGAGCTTTGTGATAATATTGAGAAGCATGGTGAAGAAGCGCATAAAGGCTCCTATTCTTGTCTCGGTGGTGGGCTTCTCTACAGGCTTAGTAATAAAGTAGTGGTCGGCGCAATTTTCCTCGGTCATATTCGAAGCAGTTCTGGTATCGTAATCGTAAGCCATACACTGCTTGTAGCCTGTTTTGGCATAAATAGTATCGACAGTTTCATTTGTACCGTTAAGGAAGCCGAAAATAACAGGATACAGACAGTCAACAACATCGTGATGTGCATTTTTAAGAATCCAGGTAGTATCGGGAGATACACCGGTGGAAAGGTCTACCTGCTTATCGGGAGAGATGTATTTTCCCTTACCCTCTGCTACACGCTGCGCGATATAATCCTCTGAGAGAGTTTTGCCGATAGGTGCCGTTGTAGCGCCGTAGGTAATGTGAGTAAGGCTTACGAGTCCGTCAGAAAGGAGGTCTGCATCAGCCGTAAGAGGCATATTCATAAAGCCGTATTTACCCACAAATGCGTAATGAATGCCGTTATCTTCGAGGCTCTCATAGAAGCCGTCAAGATCTGAGGAAACGTGCTCTCTGTAATAAAGAATCTTGTCGATGAGACCGGCATACTTGGTACGAAGCTCTGAGCCCTCTTCACCGTAAAGAAGGTCAAGAGCAGCATCCATATCCTTATCAGATATTTCAGTCCAGTAATTTATCTGAGTAGCCATACCTGTAGCGTGTAGGAATGCAGGCATAAGAGCCTTGTAAAGCCTCTCGTAAAGCTCCTCCACTCCGTCGAGAGCCTTGTCGGTAACATTTATCTGATTAAAGAAGTCCATCGTTCTGAAAACGATCTCATAAAGAACCTCGGTAAAATCGAAGCCTACACCGTCGCCTGTCTCTCCGCAGAAATCAAGCTGACCTGCATATCTTTCTATGGTCTTCGCATCGAATTCAATCTGACCGCTGAAGCCCTTCGAAAAAACTGTAGCTTCATTTGAAAGAGAGTCACAGAAAAGCACATTCTTGACCAGACCGAGATCACCGTATCTTTCAAGATAAGCCATAAGAAGGCTACCGCCCATGCATCTGCAGTACATGGAAACCTGCTCCTGTCCTGTCGTTTTCAGAACCTGAAGAACATACTCGTGAAGTCTGTCCACATGATCATAAGGAGAAAGACGCCAGTCATAAGGGAAGCAGTAGGAGCTGTTTGTATTGTAATACCATGTGCTTTTTGCAGCATTGGTGCCGTCTCTCATAGTATCAGGGTGTACACCTGTATCCTTTCGCGGATTTCCGTTATAATCGAGATCCGAATCCGGGAAAAGAGGCTTGATTTCTTCGTAAACAGCTCTGCCGTAGTTATCCCAGTTATCGAAAATCATACCCTCTAAAACGAAGGGCTTAAGAATATTTACGACAGCTTCTACGACAGCATCCTCACCTGAGCCTTCACCCCCCAGGGAAACATCCTCGAACTGTGCTACACAGAGAGTGCCGTCCGGATAATAAATGCCGTCACCGTTACCTCTGATGTAAACGATAGGAGTTCTTTCGTTGGCTGCCGATGCCATCGGTGCCATAACCGCAAAGAGCATCAATGCAACCAGAGCAACTGAAATGAGCTTTTTCATTTTATTACCGCCTTTCAAAAAGCATTGTTAATATTATCTTAACATTTCCTTCTGCTTTTGTCAACTCTGCAGGTAACTTTTCAGTGAATCCTGCATCCACAATATATCTGCTTCTCTTCGGTGAATGTCTATAACAAAAAATAGCTTTTTTTGTTTTCGAGCTTTTGATTTCTACCGTCGCCCGAGCTGCATCGTCACTGAAATGTGTGTCCGGTGGAAGATGAAGCTCGTGCGAACGCAGAACTTTTCTCACTCTCCCCCCACCATTTCCCCCAAAACCTTGCAATATTTTTTAACTTGTGTTAAAATAAAATGGTTATACTTATAATCAGAAAAATAAGAGGTGATTATAATGGGTTTATTAAAGAAGCTTTTCGGTGACTATTCATCGAAGGAAATAAAAAGAATCAGACCTTTGGTTGACAAGGTACTCTCCTATGAGGAGGAATACGGTAAGCTTACCGACAGTCAGCTGAAGGCAAAAACCCCCGAATTCAGAGACAGACTTTCAAAGGGCGAAACTCTCGACGATATTCTCCCCGAAGCATTCGCAGCCTGCCGTGAGGCAGCATGGCGTGTGCTCGGAATGAAGCATTTCCCCGTTCAGATTATGGGCGGTATCGTTCTTCATCAGGGCAGAATCGCAGAAATGAAAACAGGTGAAGGTAAAACCCTTGTGGCTACTCTCCCCGCCTACCTTAACGGTCTTACGGGCGAGGGTGTACACATCGTTACGGTAAACGATTATCTTGCCCGCCGAGACAGCGAATGGATGGGTAAGGTTTACCGCTTTATGGGTCTTTCCGTGGGTCTAATCGTAAACGGTCTGGAAACTGACGAGAGAAGAGCAGCCTATGCCGCTGACATTACCTACGGTACTAACAACGAAATGGGCTTTGACTATCTGCGTGATAATATGGCACAGTACAAGGAAGAAAAGGTTCAGCGTGGTCACTGCTTTGTTATCGTGGACGAGGTAGACTCCATCCTTATCGACGAGGCAAGAACTCCCCTTATCATTTCAGGTATGGGCGGAAAGTCGAGCGAGCTTTATTCCGTGGCAAACACCTTCGTAAGAAGTCTTAAATGCTACAAGGTAGCTGAAACCGACTCCAAGGCAGACCTGGAAGAAATCGCCAAGGAGACCGGTGCCGACTACATCGTAGACGAAAAGAGCAAGCATGTTTCCCTTACAAAAGCAGGTATCCAGAAGGCTGAGAAATTCTTCGGTATCGAAAACCTCAGCGACCCGGACAACCTCACTCTTTCCCACCACCTTAACATCGCTATCCGTGCTCACGGCATTATGACCAGAGACATCGACTACGTAGTTAAGGACGGTCAGGTGCTTATCGTTGACGAATTCACGGGACGTATAATGATCGGCAGACGCTACAGCGACGGACTTCATCAGGCTATCGAAGCCAAAGAAAACGTCAAAATCGCACGTGAAAACAAAACTCTTGCCACCATTACCTTCCAGAACTACTTCCGTCTTTATAAAAAGCTTTCGGGTATGACAGGTACTGCCATGACCGAAGTAGAGGAATTCAGAGAAATTTACTCTCTTGACGCTGTGGAAATCCCCACAAACAAGCCTCTTCTCAGAAAAGATAATACCGACGTTATCTATCAGACAGAGCAGTTCAAGTTTAACGCTATCATCGAGCAGATTTTAAAATGCCACGAAAAGGGTCAGCCCGTACTCGTCGGTACCGTTTCCATCGAAAAGAGTGAAAAGCTTTCCTCTGCCCTTAAAAAGAGAGGCATAAAGCATAACGTTCTCAACGCAAAGCACCACGATAAGGAAGCTGAAATCGTCGCTCAGGCAGGTAAGCTCGGTGCAGTTACCATCGCTACAAATATGGCAGGCCGAGGCACCGACATTATGCTCGGCGGTAACGCGGAGTATCTGGCGAAGAGCGAAATGAGAAAGCTCGAGTATCCTGAGGAGCTCATTTCCGAGGCTACAGGCTTCGGTGACACAGATAACGAGGACATCATCGAGGCAAGAGAAAAATTCAAGGAGCTCGAAGCAAAATACAAAGCAGAAATCGCTGACGAAGCAGAACAGGTAAGAAATGCCGGCGGACTTTACATCATCGGTACGGAAAGGCACGAATCCCGCCGTATTGATAATCAGCTCCGTGGCCGTTCAGGACGTCAGGGCGACCCGGGCGAAAGTCGTCTCTATCTTTCTATGCAGGATGATCTTCTCCGTCTCTTCGGCGGTGACAGAATGATGGCCATTATGAACTCTATGCCCGTAGATAATGATCTTCCCATCGAGGCAGGTATGCTCTCAAAACAGGTAGAATCTGCTCAGAGAAAGGTGGAAGGCAATAACTTCGCTACACGCCGTCACGTTCTCTCCTTCGACGATGTTATGAATAAGCAGAGAGAGATCATCTATACCCAGAGAGACAAGGTTCTCAACGGTGAGGATATGAAGCCTGTTATCACAAAGATGATAGACGACTCCATCGGCGATGCAGTAGAATTCTGCTGTCCTGCAAACATACCCTCAAGCGAATGGAACTTCGCTACTCTGCGCGACAAATATCTCGGCTGGCTTACCACCGAAAACGATTTCAGAGAAGAGAAAAAGTACAAATCAGAAGAAATCTTTGATATGCTTACCGAAAGAGCCCATCAGCTCCATAAGAGCAGAGAGGTAATCTACGGCGAAGAAATGATGCGTGAAATCGAAAGAAGCGAGCTTCTTCACAATGTAGACCTTCAGTGGATGGATTACATCGACGCTATGGATGAGCTGAAGAGAAGCGTAGGTCTTTTAGCCTACGGTCAGAAGGATCCCGTAATCGCCTTCAGAGAGTACAGCTACGATATGTTCGAGGAAATGACGAGTGCTATCCGTGATAACACCGTAAAGTGTGTTCTCGTCAAGCGCTTCGCCGTGGAAGAAGAGGTTACCCGTGAAAAGGTAGCTAAGGTCACAGTAGCAAGAGGCTCAGGTGATGGCAGTGAAAAAGGCAGAACCGTCAGAAATGACGGTAAAAAGGTCGGTGTAAACGACCCCTGTCCCTGCGGAAGCGGCAAAAAATATAAGAAATGCTGCGGAAGACCGGGTGCAGAGAAGAAGGCATAAGAACTGAATAAAATAACAGGACAGGTTACTGATGTGCTTGAAGCACAGAGAACCTGTCCTTTGTGTTTTCAGCTTGCCGTGGCAGAGAACTCCTCCGTCATGCTTAGCGTGACACTCTCCCTAAAAAAAGGAGGCTATGTAGCCTTAAAGCAAGCGAAAAAAAGCCTCCCCTTGATTTAAGGGGAGGTGACTTTGCTCCGCAAAGACGGAGGGGTTTACTTTTCAGATTAATAGTGAGCTACACCGCACTCACATACGGGGTTGATTTTAAAGAGCTTAAAGATAATGCGGAGAATTTTCCATATTATTCCGGAGAATCCTGTTTTATGACAGTTACATGTGCAGTCAACTGTCTTACTTATGCCACAGAATCTACAGACACCGTCGACATAATCGTGTTCCACGGCAGGAACCACATCTGCGACATAACTGTCACCGCAAGAACAGGTAAAGGTAGTGTAACCGCTCAATTCACAGGTAGGCTCCGTTACTACAGCAGTATAAGTATGTGCAAGCTTTCCGATTTCTCCGCCACCCTGAGTCCATGTCTTACAGTCAGTACAATATATACCCTCAGCAACACCTGTCTCTGTACAGGTAGCATCAATCTGTGCCTTGTTTTCTGTCGCCTTATGTCTGCATCTCATACCGTCCGTAAAGTAAATAGTAGCATTATTTAAAGCTTCATTATTCACGCCTACGGTAATGGCATCCCACTCAGCCTCTGTACCGCCGAAGTATACATAAGCAAGAATGCTTGCATTCATAAATGCATCGTTTTCTATTTCGGTTACGCCACCGGGAATAAAGATTTTTTTGAGCATACCACAACCGCGGAAGGTTCCCTCATATATTTTTGTAATCTTTTCGGGCAGTTTAATCTCTTCAAGAACCCAACCGTATGCAAAAGCATATTCTCCGATTCTTGTAACATCCGAATTAATATTAACAGTCTTGAGCGCATTACAATCCTCAAAAGCTGATGCACTTATAGTTTCTATATTGCCGTTTATGGTTACTGTTTCAAGACCTCTGCACCACGCAAAAGTTTGCTTATTCAATGTGGAGAAGCTTGCATTAATTGTTACTTCTTTAAGCTCGAGACTTCCGCAAAAAGCACTGTGATCTACATAAGTAACCGTTTCGGGAATTACTATGCTTTCAATACCAGACCAACCAAAAGCATACGGCTCTATTACTTTAACAGTCGAAGGAATAGTAAATTCCCTAAGTGCAGTAGCAGAAGCAAACGTGCCAACTGGAATAGTATTAATACTTACAGGCCAGTTTATTTCCTCAAGAGCTGAACAATTCGCAAAAATATAACCGTCCATTTTGGTAATACTGTCAGGCAGACTTACTTCCTTAAGATTTGTACAATTAAGAAATGCATCGCTATATATTTCTTCAACACCGTAAGCTATCGCAAGCGTTTCTATTCCGCTGTTTTCAAAGCAACAAGCTTCAATTATCTGCACACTCGATGACACTGTATATGTTTTAGAATTACCAAAATATTTTATCATTTTACTACGAGCAGTTCCATCTATAGTGCGGAAAAGAGCACCGCTACTTACCCAATAATAAGGGTTGCTGTTTACACTTATTTTGAGATTATCGATATTTGTCAAAGCATCACTTCCGATGTCTGTTAAAGTACTCGGAATATAATATGTACCTGTAGCAGAATCATTTTTAGGTGGAAGTTTAATTAAAGTATAAGGATTGCGTACAGCTTTATCTGCATCCTGATTTGTAGTATAAAGCACGCCATCGATAGAAATGTAGCCATCATTTTCATCACTAACTATAATTTCTTCAAGTGCTTCATTATCACCGAAAGCCCATAAGGATATTTCATTAACATTCTTACCTATAGTTATTTTTTTAAGATTGTCACATTTAGTCAAAGCTACACCAATAGTTTTAACATAATCTCCCGTATTGAATTCAGTGAGACTGCCGCAAGCTTCAAAGGTGGCATCCCTTAACTCTGTAACGCCCTGTCCTAATGAAAATGACTTCAATGAGGTACAGTTAGAGAAAGCGCCTTCGCCAAGGTATGTTACGCTGTCGGGAATAACAGCGCCTTCAAGAGCGTAGCACTTAAGAAAAGCATAGGCTCCGATTTCGGTTAAGCCTCCAGGAAAATTAATGCTTTTAAGTGACCAACACTGATCAAATGCATAAGATCCGACCACTTTCAAAGTATCAGGTAATGTAACAGATGTTATGGTATCGCAGCGGTCAAAGGCACCGTAGCCTATCTCCGTTACATCATAACCGCCTAAGGTGGCAGGAACGACAACATCACCGCTGATAGAAGAGTCAACATCTTTAATTTTTGCACCATTGTAGGTTATTTCATAGGTGTAATAGCCTTCGGTAAATTCCTCTGCCGCACTCGCACTGAAGCACAGCACAGTCATCATCAGCATAATCACAGCTATGCCGACAAACAATTTTTTCGTTTGTTTTTTCATAAAATACTCCCCTTTTAAATAAATTTGGGCAATCTCATTATATGATGTATAACTTCATTTGTCAAGCGATGCATTGCTACATTTTATGAAGTTCTGCTTCATATTATAATGTAATAAAGACTATATCAAGAGGAAATAAAATGAATAAGCCCATTAACGAAATTTTAGGTGAACGAGTAAAAGTTCAAAGAAAGAGTCAAAGCTACACACGTGAAAGCTTTGCTGAAAAAATAGATCTCAGTACACGCTTTCTTGCCGATCTCGAAAGCGGAAAGGTAGGAGTGTCTATCTCCACTCTGAAAACCATAGCACTCAAGCTCAATGTAAGCAGTGATTATCTTATCGGAATTTCCAACCCCGACAATCTTTCCCTATCCAGAGAGCAGGCGGCTATGAAGCTAAAAAGAATTCCCGACAGGCATATAGAAAAAGTAAATACCATACTTAGCTGTATAACTGATATGACGGAATAAAATTAAAAAAATTAATACCTCCCCTTTTTCAGAAGAGGAGGTAATTTTATGCCGTAAATACGGAGCTTTTTACTTTTTCAGATTAATAGTGAGCTACACCGCAAGCACATACGGGATTCAGCTTAAAGAGCTTCTGGATAATGAGAATAATTCTCCAGATAATAGCCGAAATACCGCTCTTATGACAGCTACATGTGCAGTCAACGGAAGCAGAACCGGAATTATAATGAACATTTACAAACAACGGAAAAGTCGTGTACCCTACAACGATTTCTCCCCATTCAGCTTTTGTTCCATCGTAATATATATCTTTCAAGCCGGTATTTCTTAATGCATACTCGCCAATAAATTCAATACTGTTCGGTAAATTTATTCTCTGAAGACTCGTGCAATTATAAAATGCAAGCTCCTCTATTCTGGTTACACCGTCCGGTATTGTTATTTTCTCTAAATTAACACAACCTTCTGCAAATGAAGCAGGAATTTCAGTAATTCCTTCCGGGAGAATGATTTCCTTAAGCTTTTCACAGTAGAAAAACATAAGCCTTCCTAATGCTTTCGAATTAACTGTTACAGTTTCAAGATTCTGACAGTTATAAAAAACACAATCTCCCATATCGGTCACATTTTTAAGATCAGGCAGATTTTTGAGTCCTGTATTTTCGAAAGCAGAGTCACCAATATGTGTAATACTATCCGGAAGATCAATTTTTTCAAGACTGGTGCATCCGGAAAATGCACCTTCCGCAGTCCAACCGTCAATAGAAGTTACCGTGTTCGGAATCTGCACGTTTTTAAGATTGACACAGTTCATAAAAGCCTTTGAAGAAATTTCAGTAATTCCCGGAGACAGCACAACAGTTTCAAGGCTTGTACAATTGCTTAAATCAAACTCTATCAAGCTTCCCGGAAGTGTTATGCTTTTTATTGTTGAGCTGTGTATTTCCAGATATTCTACACCGTGCGGAATTGTAATTTTTTCAAGTCCATCACATTCTTTTATGCACAACTCTTCTGTTGAGCCTATACTTAACTCTTTTAGAGCCGGACACCTTTCGAGATAAACACTCCGTGAAGCCCCACCTATTTTAACTGATGTCAGATTTTCACAATCGGCAACCCAAACGTCCTTACAGCTTCCTATAGAAACCTTAGTTACCGTAGGCCTAGAAGAAATGCTAACCAATCCTAAATCATAAGAGTGTATTGAACCCTTAACAGTATAAGTAGATCCTATGTTTGCCTCTGTCAAAGGCTCGTGCATATAAAAGGGTCCATCAGGATGTTCGTTACCGGTATAACCAGTGCATACACCTATATCTACATAATAAACACCTGTTTCTTCATCATGCGAACCTGAATCGAAATACCAACCTGCTACGCAATGGCAACCGGAAAATCCGTTTCCTTCCGTTTCCGCACTCGCACTAAAGCACACCATACACATCATCAGCATAATCAAAGCTATACCGACTATCATTTTTTTACTTTTCTGCATAAATATACTCTCCTTTACGGTAATTTCTGTATTTTCATTATATTACCCGAAAATTTATTTGTCAAGCCAAATAATGTTGCGTTATCTTACCCAAATCCATTGACTGCAAACCCTATAAATGCTATACTATATTATAATTAGGAATTTTTTGTCAGAGGTGAAAAAATGAAGCATCAGGACAGCAAAAAAATCTCTGAAATCAATCTTTTCGGCACTCACGACAGTCTTACCGCCTTCGTGGATATGGAGAAGGTCTGCCGATGTCAGACTCTCATTCTCCGTGAGCAGTTCGCTCTCGGTGTAAGGCTTATCGATGTGCGTCTCAACAGAAAAAAGGACGGGTTTTATCTTGTCCACTCACTGGCTGACTGCTATGAAGATAAAGAGAAAAAAATCCCCCTTTCCTTTTCTGCGGTGCTTCGTGACTGTCTTGACTTTTTAAAGGAAAACCCCGATGAATTCATCGTAATGAGCGTAAAGCAGGACAGGGGTATCCAGAACCGCTTTTTCTTCCCCGCCTTTTACTCGCAGTACATAAAAGGTAACGAGGAAAAGTGGTATCTTGACTCAGAAATACCCACCGTAGCACAGTGCAGAGGCAAGATAGTCCTTATGAGACGGTGTAAGGTATTTCCGAAATACAGAAAAGAAAATCCTTGCGGTCTTGATTTTTCTCACTGGAAAGATCAAGGAAAGAAATGGGGCGAAAAGATTTACCCCGTAAAGCTCAGTAAAGCACAGAAGGCTACCGTTCAGGACAGATACGGTCTGAGTCCCGAAAGAAAATGGCATAAATGCGAAAAGCCCTTTCTCGACTCCTGTAAATGCGACGGAGATAACATCTGTGTCCATTTCATAAGCACGGCCTACAGATATAAAGATGAAAGTCTCGTCAGAACAGCAGAGGAAATGAACGGATTTTTCAAACAGTATGAGCTCGGTGATGGCAAGGGTTGGTTTTTCTTTGACTTCCCCGACGAAGAAATCGCTTTAAAAATGAAAGGGTGTAATGAAGATGGCAAAAAAAGATAAAAGATTTATTGTTACCGAAAAGGAAGGCAGTGAGCTTACTACTCTTTTTCAGGTGATTGTCGACAAAAACACAGGTGTAAATTATCTTATGACAAAATCAGGCTACGGAGCAGGTATCACTCCCCTTTTAAACAGAGACGGAAAGCCCGTAATCACATCAGTTACTGACCTTGAATAATAAAAAACAGGAGAAATAATATGAAATTAGCAGTTTTAGGCGGTGGAGGTGTCCGTTCACCCTTTTTAGCGAAGTCGATTGCCCTCGGTGCCAAGGATACAGGCATTACCGAGGTAGTTTTTATGGATATAGATAAAGAGAAGCTTTTCACATACGGAGTAATAGCAAAAAAAATTTCTTCTCTTCTCGCTCCTGAGCTTAAATTTTCTCTTACTCTCGATGCTGACGAAGCACTTAAGGATGCAGATTTCATCATCACCACCATCCGTGCAGAGGGTGACGAGGGAAGAGTTTTCGACGAAAGAACAGCTCTGAATCTCGGCGTTCTCGGACAGGAAACCACAGGCGCAGGCGGATTCGCTATGGCGCTGCGCTCCATACATACACTTATGGAATACTGCGAGAAGATAAAAAAGCTCTCTAAAAAGAACGCTCCCGTGTTTAACTTCACTAATCCCAGCGGTCTCGTGACACAGGCACTGCGTACTATGGGGTATGATAATGTTTACGGTGTATGCGATGCTCCCAGCGGTTTTCTCCGTCAGCTTAAGAATATGACAGGCAGAGAAAATCTCACCTGCGAATGCTTCGGTCTTAATCATCTTTCCTGGTTCTGCGGCTTCAGAGATGCAGACGAGGACTGCACCGATGAAGTTTTAAATCACCCCCGACTTTACGAGGATACGGAAATGGTACACTTCGACAGAGAGCTTATCACTCTTTCCGATAACTACCTTCCCAACGAATATCTTTATTTCTATCACTACCGTGATAAAGCTGTCTCCTCGGTTCTTTCCGGTGCCAAGACAAGAGGTGAAACCATCCTCGAAATCAATAATATGATGATGGAGGAAATGCGCACCATAGATGTCGAAAATGAATTCGAAAAAGCCTTCCACTGCTTTATGAAGCATTACGCTATGCGTGAGGACAGCTATTTCTCCATCGAAACAGGACACTTAAGAAAAGAGAAATTCCCTGTACCCACCGTAGAAGAATATCTTGCTCAGCCTGAAAAGGGCGGTTATGCAGCAGTAGCCCTCGAATTTATCAAGGCTGTGAACACAGGTAAGCCTGTTCAGATGGTGCTCTCCATCCCCAATGAAGGCGCACTTGATTTCCTCGCTGATGAAGATGTGTGCGAGCTTACCTGCACTGTGGATAAGGATGGCGTTCACCCTCACAAAATGCAGGATGTACCTACCATGCAGAAAAACCTCATCCGAGCAGTAAAGGACTACGAAAACCTCACCGTAGAGGCTATCATGAAAAAAGACAGACAGAAGGCCGTTAAGGCACTTACTGTTCATCCTCTTATCTGCTCCTATCCCATCGCAGAAAAATTAGTGGATGCTTACACAGAAAAATACGGAAAATACATAGGTAAATGGCATGGGTAAGATAGTTTTAAAGGATACGGAAATACAACTTCATCCTTCTGATGAAAAAAGCAACAGATATATACCCTTCACCGTTTCCGAAGGAATTAAAAAGCTTTACATAACCTACTCCTATTCTCCGAAAAACCTCGAGGATAAAGAAAAAAGCTATATACTGATACGTGAAAATATTATGCGTGATGCACCTGAGGATATAGGCAGATACACAGATTATGAGGATTTTTTACCTCTTAAAAATCTCGTCACACTCTCTCTTGATTCACCCGAGGGCTTCCGTGGTGCAGCTCACCGACACGATGAAAATCAGTTTCACGAAATCGGTAAGAGCTTCGCTTCTCCAGGCTTCCTTAAAAGCAACATCATCGAAGGCGAATGGAGACTTTCTCTTAATGTACACGCTGTCGTTACGGACATCTGTACCTGCAGAATAAAAATCGAAGGGGAGGCGGAATAATGAAAAAATGGTATCCCTGTGAGGTTCACTGCCACACTCTCCATTCTGACGGAAGCTTCAGTGTAAAGGAGCTTTTAGAAACAGCTAAGGAAAGACACCTTTCAGGCATCTGCCTTACAGACCACAATACAATATCCGGATGGGACGAGGTAGATTTATACGCTGATATTCCCGTGCTTAAAGGAACAGAATATACTACCTATCACGGACACATTCTCTCATTGAACGCAGGAAAAATCATCGACTGCTTCGACATAACAGACATCGACAAAGAATTGAGAGCCATCCGTAACAGCGGAGGCCTCGTAGGTATAGCCCATCCCTATCAGCTTGGCACCCCCATCTGTACAGGCGGCCGATGGGACTACGATGTAAAGGACTTTTCTCTGATAAGCTATATGGAGATATGGTCCGAGGGTGAAATGCTTATGACTCCCGCCAACCACAGAGCGAGAAAATGGTGGCTTTCACTTTTAGATAAGGGCTTGCGTATCGCTCCCACCTTCGGCAGAGACTGGCACCGAACAGCAGGAAACAAGCTGACAGGCGCCTGTACCTTCCTGCACATTGACGGAGAAATCACTTCCGAAAAAATGAAAGAAGCAATAAAATCAGGCAAGACACAGCTTTCTCTCGGTATCTTTATGAACATAAGCACCGACGGAAAAACCGTAGGCGATACGGTGAAAAGCGGTAAAAGAGATTTCGTCCTCACCCTCGACTTTTCGAGAGCAGACCTTTTCAAAGACGAATACACCCTTTCACCCGAAACCGTTAAGATTATAACAAATGGCGGAAAAACCGCAGGCGAATACAAAGCAGAAAACCGCATAATAACCCTCGACCTTGAAGAAAACAGCTATTATGTATTTGAGCTGTGGGGTAAGCTCAACGGTGAGGATAATCACCTCATTTCCCTTACAGCACCAATATATTCTTAAAATCTATTTAAGGAGAAAACTTTATGGAAAAGACAAAAGAAAAACGCTATGTCGGCGTTAAGGAAACGCTTATTTACGGCATAGCAAACGGCGGACAATGCATAGGCTACAATATGATGACGGCACAGAGAGCCTTCTTTCTGGTAAGCGTTTTCGGTGTACCTGAGGTTGTGGTTTCGACTATGCTTGCAGTTATGGCATTCTGGGATGCCTTCAATGACCCCCTTATGGGCGCAGTCGTCGATAAAACCAGAACCCGTTACGGTAAGCTCAGACCCTACCTTATATTTGTACCTATTTTTCTGGGCATCACCACGGTGCTGTTCTTCGGAGGTCCTATCTTCCTGACTGACGCAGCCTCCAAGCCTATGAGAATAGTTTATATGTGCATTACATACTTCATCTGGGAGTTTTTCTACACCATCGGTGATATTCCCTTCTGGGGACTTTCCTCAGCCATTTCTCCCAGCCCTCTCGACCGTTCGAGAGTTATCAAATCTGCCCGCCTTATTTCAGGCATCATCGGCGGTATTCCCGGCATCATCATCACCGTCTGCATCGACCTTTCGAGAAACGGCACCATACCTCTTTCTCTTTCACAGGTATTCTTTGTGCTGAGTATTATCGCAGGCACCTTCGGTATGTATCTTTTCTCTCTGGCAGGTACCAAAACAAAGGAAAGAGTCGTATATGTAAACGACGAGCCGAAGCTCAGCGAATGCTTCGCCTTCCTTTTCAAAAATAAACCTCTCGTTCTCATTATGCTTTCAAATCTTATTTCAACTCTTGGCGGTATCGGCGGCACCTTCAGTGTTTACTATTACTATAACGCTCTCGGTGTAAACAGTCTTTCACTCCTGGCAGGTCTTCCCGGCACTATTGTCGGATGGGTAACATATCCTCTTATGGCTATTCTGGAAAAACGCTGGACATCGAGACAGATAGTTGTCAGAGTCGCATTTATTAATGCCGGTATAACTGCTCTGGTATTCCTCCTCGGCAGTAAGTATTACACAAATATGGGTGTTATCGTTCCCCTTCTTATGATACAGGGTATGTCAAATGCCTTTAACTGCTCTATCGGTGCTGTTATCCCCACAAAGATGATAAGTGAAACCGTAGACTATATGGAATACGAAACAGGCAAAAGAAACGAGGGTATGGCGTTCTCCGTCCTCACTTTTATGGGTAAGCTTACAGGCACCTTATCCACAGCAATCGGTACAGCGCTTATTCCCGTTGTAGGTCTCGTAAGAGACGAAGCAACTCAGATGATGGTTGTTTCAGAAAATTCTCCCATAAACACCAGATTCTGGCTTTGGGCGCTTATTACCGTCATCCCTACCACTCTCGGTCTCTTATCTCTTATCCCCTACAAATTCTACGATCTTGAAGGCGAAAAGCTTAAAAACATCCAGACTGAAGTTCAGAGAAGAAGAGAAGAAGTTTCTGTTAAGGAGGAAGCATAATATGGATAAATGTCCCAAATGCGGTAAAAAGCTGAGTATGTTTTATGTAAAGCAGACCTGCAGCGAATGTGGCTGCGACATACTTTACTACGATATGGAAAAAAGACTCGAGGAGGATGCGGTACAGGCTGAAAAGGAATTTGAAGCTCTGGAAAAGCTCCTTGGCAGGATAACCCCCGCTTTCATAAAAAAGAGAAAGGAAAAGAAAGATGAAAATTACAGTCTTGAGTGATAATATCGCTCCGGATAATTCATCTCTTAAAGGTGAATGGGGCCTTTCCTTTCACATCGAAGAAAAGGGAAAAATCTATCTTCTTGACACAGGTGCATCATCTCTCTTTTCCGAAAACGCTGAAAAGCTCGGCATAGACCTGTCTGAGGTGGATACGGGTATTCTCTCCCACAGCCACTATGACCACTCCGACGGTATGGACAAGTTCTTTTCCCTTAACGGCAAGGCATCCTTTTATATCAGCTCAGAATGTGAGGATAACTGCTACGGAAAAAGGTTTATCTTCTCCAAATACATAGGAATTAAAAAAGGTCTTACGAAAAAACATGCAGAAAGAATCATCCCTGTAAAGGGCAGTATAAAGCTCCGTGACGGAGTACATCTTATCTGCCACACAAGCGATGGCTTAGAGCTTATAGGTAAAAAAGCCGGTCTTTATAAAAAAATTAACGGCAGACTCGTTCCCGACGATTTCAGCCATGAGCAGAGTCTTGTCTTCGAAACGGAAAAGGGCCTCGTTATTTTCAACAGCTGCAGCCACGCAGGCCCCGAAAACATTCTCCGCGAAATCCTCACAGCCTTTCCAGGAGAAAATCTCTACGCCTACTTCGGAGGTCTTCACCTTTATAAAAGCAGTGAAGAGGAAATCCGCCGTATGGCCAAGGTGCTGAAGGACAGCACTCTGGAGCTTATCGTGACGGGACACTGCACAGGAGAAAAGGCTTTCAGAATCCTTAAGGATATTCTGGGAGAACGTTTGGAGCAGCTCTCCGTAGGAAAGGTAACCGAGATATGACAGGACCCGAAATAAGAGAAAGGCTTTTCTATCTCCGTGACGAAAAATACGCAGAGTTCACATCGGGGCTAATTCCCACTCTTGCGAAGGAGAAATTCATCGGTGTACGCACACCCCTTCTCCGCTCTCTTGCCCGGGAGATATACAGAAGCGGTGATTACGGAGGTTTTCTGTCTGAGCTTCCTCATAAATACTATGAGGAGGATAATCTTCACGGCTTCATTATCTGTCAGATGAAGGACATCAGCGAATGTATTTCCGAGCTTCGGCGCTTCATTCCCTTTACGGATAACTGGGCAACCAACGACTGTACACGTCCGCCTCTGCTGAAAAAACATCACGAAGAAGCCTTCACTCTTGCCTCAGAATACTTAAATTCACAGGATACCTACACATTAAGATACGGCATAGGTCTGCTCCTTTCCTATTTTCTTGATGAACACTTCGATGAAAACCATCTTAAGCTCGTCTCAGAAATTAAAAGCGATGAATATTATGTCAATATGATGATTGCCTGGTACTTTGCCACGGCTCTCGCAAAGCAGTATGAAAGCACTCTGCCCTACATAGAAAGCCGTACTCTTTCTCCATGGGTGCATAATAAGACAATACAGAAGGCCTCGGAGAGCTTCAGAGTAAGCGAAGATAAAAAAAACTACCTTAAAACCCTCAGAATAAAAAACAGATAATTGACTTTACGAAAAATATCTAATATTATATCTTAGTAAATATTTCTTTTTAAAAAGAAGGAGGATAAATATGACACAAAAATTTTATGCCTTTTACAAGAAGATAATCGCCCTCATTATGTCGGCACTTCTTTCCCTGGGTATCACCTTCGGTGACGGTGGCGAAAAGGATTTCGATCGTCCCGATGCAAACAGCATTTCCGAGTACAGTCTCGAATACAGCGACTACGCTTTATCTGTCGATGCAGAAGATGAAGTTCACGACATCAGCGATATGCTTTTCGGTATTTTCTTCGAGGACATCAACTTCGCCGCTGACGGCGGTCTCTATGCCGAAAAGGTAGTTAACCGTTCCTTCGAATACGGTGTGCTTGCCGCTGACGATGAGCTTCACGGCTGGAGCGGTGTAGGTAACGTGAGCTATTATACCGAAACATCGGCTCCCCTTAACAAAAACAACCCACACTATGCAGTTATCGAAAATGAAGGCACAGACCTTGCAGGTATCGCCAATAAAGGCTTCCTCGAAGGTATGGCTATCGAAAAGGAAAAGTATGACCTTTCTCTCTATGCCAAGGGTAACTCTGACATCACAGTAAGACTCGTCGCAGGTGACGAAATCGCAGGCGAGTCTGTTATCACAGGTATAACAGACGAATGGGTAAAATATGAGGTTTCTTTTGATTCCTCACTTTCCGCTCACGAAAACGTTTTCCTTCAGGTGCTTATCGGTGAAGGCAAGGTAGCCGTGGATATGGTTTCTCTTTTCCCTGCCGAAACCTACAAGAGTCACGGTATGAGAAAAGACCTTGGCGAAAAATTAGAAGCACTCAATCCCTCCTTCCTCCGTTTCCCCGGCGGATGTGTAATTGAAGGCTGGGACAAGGAAACAATGTACGATTGGAAAGCATCCCTGGGTGTTGACAAAGGCACAGACCTTCCCTTAGAATTCAATGGCTTATACGGTGATGTTGCCGCCCGTACCTATGGCACAAACCTCTGGACAAACACAAGCCTTACTGAAGACACTCTCCCCTGCTATATGAGCTACGGTCTCGGCTTCTTCGAATATTTCCTGCTCGCTGAAGACCTGGGCGCTGTCGGTGTTCCCGTCATAAACTGCGGTCTTTACTGTCAGATGAGAGGCAGAGGTCCCGTAGAAATGTACGAAGCAGACGGTGAAGCCTACACGGCAGAATTCGCACAGTATCTCGACGATATGCACGACCTCATCGAGTTCTGCCGCGGTGACGCAGACTCCACATGGGGTAAGGTAAGAGCCTCTCTCGGCCACCCGGAGCCCTTCGAGCTTAAATACATCTGCATCGGTAACGAGCAGGAGGGACAGGTTTACTTTGACCGCTATGCAGCCTTCCTTGACTACTTCAATGAAAAGAAAGCAGAATACCCCGACCTTTATGACGGTGTAAGTCGGATCGTAGCCATGTCGTTCTGTGAGCCAAGGAGAAGAACTGGTGTATTGTCTTCCTAAGACCGCTTGGCCTCCGACTTAGGGACAGGTTTACTTTGACCGCTATGCAGCCTTCCTTGACTACTTCAATGAAAAGAAAGCAGAATACCCCGACCT
>JAZUOC010000282.1:0-3560 GCA_045604465.1 Acutalibacteraceae bacterium | reverse complement strand
TACATCGTACTTGATATGACCGAAATGACCGAGAGCTTAAAGCCGATAGGAATGTTTATGGCACTCGACCTTGTATGGGATAAGGCGAAGGAGAGCCGTATCCAGAAAAAAGTCATCTTCTTAGACGAGCTTTGGACGCTGATAGGCTCCGGTTCAAACCGGCTCGCAAGCGGGTATGTTCAGGAGATTTTCAGACTCATCCGAGGCTTCGGCGGCAGTGCGATTCAGGCAACACAAGACCTGTCCGGCTGCTTCTCATCAGACGGCGGCAGGTTCGGAAAAGAGATATTAAACCTTTCAAGCTTCAAAATAGTATTGCATTTGGAAGAGGATGAAGCCTTTACGGTACAAAAGCATCTGTCCTTATCAGATGAGGAAACAATGCAGATTATAAGAAGTGGCAGAGGTGAAGCACTTCTTTGTGCAAACAAGAACAAGGTATGTGTCGAGATACAGGCATCACCGGTAATTTATGATTTGATTACTACAAAGAGAACCGATTTAGAGAAAAGGAGACGGACAAATGGAACAATATAAAAGAACATTGTCGGAACTGCAAAACGACACCATAAAGGTAATGCAATGCCTGTCAAGACTTTTAATGTCAAACAGCGAATCGAAGAGCGTTATCGAAAAGGGTATTGACGATTACTTCTACGAGCTTGAAAGCTTGTGTGTGAAATCAAGAACGGTTTTAGAGGGCTATCGTGAAAAGCCTGAGAGAATAGAAGAAGCACATGTTGATTCACGGCTTAATAATGTGTACGGGTATATTGATGTAACCTTCGAGGGCTGGCTGCATATTTCGTTAAATACTCTTCTGCCGTCCTCAAAACACAGAACGGCAAACTACATAGGCGATACAATCAGCCGTTTGGTAAAAAACTACGGCGGCGGACTTCCGTATTTTGAGAATGCGTTTTTAGCCATTGTGGAGTATTGCAATATTGAAAATCACAACTCACTTGACAATGACAATAAGGGCTGGAAGATGATACCAAACGCATTAAAGGGCAGAGTGATTGAGGACGATAATCAGTTCATTTTGAGCGTCGGACTCTTTGCAAAATTGTCCGATAAACCGCACGCAGAAATCTATGTTATGCCGCCGGAGGACGCTGCAAATTTTATGGAAATGCTGGCAAATGATACGCTTTAGGGTAGTGGTAAAAAATATTTTTTCAGGGCTTTTTGGAGGCTTGTAGATATTTCAAAACAGCTCCACCCTTAAAGCTATAAAAAACTTAGTAAGTATGCGGTTTTCGGGATACAGAAAAAGGAAAAATAAAAACAAAATTCCCAGTAGTAGGGAGGGTGAGGGAAAAATGATTTTTGACACAGTTGATTACGAGCTTTTGAGGCTAACCGGTCTTTGCAGGTATATGCCGTCAGGCATTTGCAGGAAGTATGACACTCCGATGTTCAAACGGAGTGTCATATCCAACCTGAAGCTCCACAGACTCATAAAGCTTATGAATGATAAGATGAGCTACAAGCTTACGAAAAAGGGAAGAGACTGTCTTGAAGAAATGGGTATGACCTTTGCTAAGGATGCAAGGACAGATTTAAAGAAAGCGTCATATCAGAGGAAGCTCAAAAACGCACAGTGGAATGTGCTGTTAACTCTTGCAGGAATAGACGTGTACTATGAAAATGCAAGGAAGCTCGCAACTGCTGACTGCGGATACTTAAGCAGTCTGCTGTTGCGGGCGGATAATATGGTAAGGGTGTTATCGGGGGCAAGGTTTTTCGGGATACTGAAAATTGCAGATACGGTATATGTACCCTACTATGTGGAAAATGAGCAGTCGTGGATATACCCTAAGTTTGAAAGAGAAATATACAGGTCACAGACCGACAGTATGAAAAATGTCAAGGATATAAAGCTTATCCTTATAGGCGAGTCTTTGGAGGAATTGTGGGGATATATGAACCCGGCAGGAGAACCCAGAGAATCCGGAAAAGGGATGAAACCTTTTAAAAAGGCGTTGGAGGAACTTGCGTGTGAATATTTACTTATACCGTTCGGTCGGGACGGAGTAATGCAGATGAGCGTGTTGAAAATTTTTAGGTACAGACAAAGGCTTGCAAAAGCCATAGGCTGTGATGAGGTAACAAACCTGTCAGAATGCGACGGCATCAGAGATGGTGTACCATATATCATAGCCATAGACTGTAATGTGAAAAGACTCATACGGGCGTTAAGACAGGTCGAAAGATATGATAAAAGGTTAGTACCGAGAGTGTGCTGTCTTCCGTTTCAGAAGAGTACGGTTATAAAAATCATTAAGAAGTATAACCTGCCGAAAACGATTGTAACGGCGATACCAAACGCTGATATGTATAAGGTATTCCCCGAAATCAAAGAGAATGAAATAAAAAGAGACGGATTTCTAACGAAAGAGGGTGCATGTATTGAAGTTTATGAAAGAAATCTTACAAAAGCTGAAATCGAAGATTACGGAGAATGATAAACTCAAGCAGCTGTACACAAAAGTAAAACAGCATTTTGTGTATTATCTCTTTTGTACCTTAACAGGACTTTATCTTTACGGAATCGTTATCAATATATTCCGAAAATCCACCGAGAGCTTTTATTCGGGAGTTAAGACAGACACATTTTCATTAAATCCTTTTACTTGCATCGCGGCAGTATTTACACCGCAAGGACTTGGTGTTCTCATCTTTATCGCTATTATGTATATTCTCATATCCGGTAAGTGGACTTATCTCATAACCGGTGTGAAGATAACAAAGGATGATAGAAACTTCTTCGTATCAAGTGAGGGTACACACGGTACCTCCGGCTGGATGACAAAACAGGAGCAAAAGAAAATCCTTGTATCTGACAGCGCTGATAAGCTTCCTACACCGATTTTGTGTAAGCTTAGCGAGAATGATGCAAATACAGGTTATGTTGGTTTACGGGGCGATTCAGGGCTTAATAAGCATATTCTGATTTACGGTGCAACAGGTGCCGGAAAATCAAGAGGCTTTGTAAAGCCGTACATACTAAAAATGGTGCAGATGAAGAACTCCGGTCAGAACCCTCAAAGTATGATTATAGTCGATCCGAAGGCTGAGCTTTTTGAACAGTACTCGGAGTTTTTAAGAGATAACGGGTATGTGGTAAAGGCGCTTAACCTTCTTGATATGGAAAACTCGGACGGCTGGAACTGTATCGGTGAAACGCAGGGTGATGTGGATATGGTACAGTCTGTTGCTGAAATCATAATCCGTAATACATCAGAGGACGGACAAAAAGCTGATTTCTGGGATAAGGCGGAAGGTAACTTGCTTATCGCTCTTATCCTTTATGTTCAGAGTATGAGAGATCCGATAACAAACGAGCTTCTGCCGCTGCATGAAAGGTCGTTAGGTACGATATATAAAATACTGTCGAGCGAAAGTGCAAAGTCGCTGGATATGAAATTTCAAAGGCTTCCATTAGATCATCCGGCACGAGGTCCTTACGGAATATTCAAGCAGGCGGCAAGTAACCTCTGGGGTAATGTATTCATCGGTCTCGGCTCACGAATGAATGTGTTTCAGAATAAGCT
>JAZUOC010000281.1:0-8561 GCA_045604465.1 Acutalibacteraceae bacterium | reverse complement strand
GTATCCGTGGGAAGACCTGCGATAAGGTCCATATTTATATTGTCAAAGCCCTTTTCTCTTGCCAGAATAAAAGCATCCACGGTCATCTGGCTCGAATGGTTTCTGCCGATGGTTTTAAGGACATCGTCTGAGAAGGTCTGGGGATTGATGCTGATGCGGGTAGCACCGCAGTTTCTGATTACCTCTAATTTTTCGGGTGTTACACTGTCAGGTCTGCCCGCTTCAATAGTATATTCACGGACAGAAGAAACGGGAAAGCTTTCACTGATGGCATCCGTTACCTTTTTCAGAAGCTCAGCCGTAAGCGACGTGGGCGTACCGCCACCCATATAGATGCTTTCGAGAGTGAGCCCAAGCTCCTTAGCCATATCACCCGTAGTCTTTATTTCCTCACAGAGCTTTTCCACGTAGGAGGGCATAAGCTTTTTCGCACTCTCATTGGAGTGAGAAATAAAGGAGCAGTAGCTGCATCTCGACGGACAGAAGGGAATGGAGATGTAAAGAGAATAGGATTTTTCCGTATTCACCGCCATAAGAGGCGCTTCGTTTTTAGCTACCATAAGGGCAAGTGCAGTCTTTTCCCGGCTCACCTTAAGCTCGTTTACGAAGTAATCTTTCGCTCTTTCCTCACCCATTGAAGATACGAGCTTGGTCATAAGCTTCGCAGGTCTTACGCCTGTAAGTATACCCCAGGGAGGTGTGTATTCCGTATAAGTGCAGAGAAGCTTAAAAAGCATTATTGCTCCCTTACGCTCTAAAAAGCTTTCATCCGTTTCTCCTTCTTCCTTACTGTCAAAGCAGAAGACATCTTCGTCAGTAAGGAATTCGCCTGAAAGAGAGAGCACGATTTTAACCTTACTGCCATCTGTCTCAAAAATGCAGTAATCCTCCCCTTCCTCTGCACTTTCGGCACAGCGGAATTTTTCCTCAGGGAAAAACACGCGGAGAAGATTTTCTGTTTCGTAGTGATATGAATTATTTATATTAATTATCTGCATCTTATATACCTTTCATATAAGGATTAAAGGCTTTTTCGTAATCCAGCTCGGATACTCTGTCGTGTCCGGGGTAAATCTGATAAGAGCCCTCTATAGCCTTAAGCCTGCGGAGTGATGCCATCATTTCGAGCATATTTCCGCCGGGGAAATCCGTTCTTCCGATGCTCAGACGAAAAAGAGTGTCACCTGTAAAAAGACTGTCACCCATTTTAAAGCAGACACTTCCCACGGTATGACCGGGAGTGTGTATTACTTCTATTTCTCCGTCACCGAAGGGCAGTTTGTCACCGTCTTCGAGAATTATGTCTTCCTTAAAGGATTTAAAGGGATAGCCGAAATCTGCCGCCCTGCTTTCATTGGAGCTTTCGAGACAGGGTGCATCAAGACGGTGAATGGCTATTTTACCGCCAAAGGCTGTTCTTAATTTATCCGCACCCGTAATGTGGTCAAAATGTCCGTGAGTGAGAAGAATATACTTAAGTTCTCTTATCCCCTCCTCCTCTAATGCTCTGCGAAGAGCAGGTCCGAAGGAGGTAGGATCGATAACCGCCGCATCACCGTTCCCGGCCTTTATGATATAGCAGTTTGTACCGAGAGGTGCGAGAGGACATATTCTGATTTTTATATTCATAGATACCACCTCTTTATTTTTTCTTCCACTCATCGGTGTCCATTATGATAGTTACAGGGCCGTCATTTATGAGTTCAACATCCATATCCGCTCCGAAGACACCCGTAGCTACTTTTTTAACACCGAGAGACAGCAGCTCATCACAGAATTTTTCGTAAAGCTCATTAGCGACATCGGGAGGTGCAGAGCCGATAAAGGAAGGCCTTCTGCCGTGAGAAACATCGGCACACAGAGTAAACTGTGAAACCACTAAAACCTCACCGTCAACCTTATCAAGAGAAAGGTTCATCTTATCGTTTTCATCAGTGAAAATCCTTATCTGTGCTACCTTTTTGGCCAAAAGCTTCATCTCTTCCTCTGTGTCGCCCTGTACCACACCCAGAAGCACAAGAAAGCCCTTTCCTACCTCACCCGTAATTTTACCGTCTACGGTAACTGAGGCTCTTTTTACTCTCTGAATAACTGCTTTCATAATTATAAACCTGAACGCTCTGTTTCGAGAACGCCCTTTACCTTCTTTAATTTTTCACACACACTCTTAAGATGCTCGGCACCGTTTACGGTGATGGTCATATAGATAGTGCATCTGCCGTCTGAAGCATCCTTGGTGAAAATGGAATGAATCATAACGTGCATATTAGCCATAACCGCCGAGGTATCAGCGAGCATACCCATACGGTTCATACAGGTTATGGCAAGAGTTACACGGTAAGAGCTTTGTACCTTTCTGTCCCACGAAGCATTGATCCATCTTTCCGGTTCAGGTGATTTGGAAATATCCTTCGGAACATTCACACACTTTTTAGTGTGAATGGACACTCCGTGACCGCGGGTAATGAAGCCGATAATCTCATCGCCCGGAAGAGGATCGCAGCAGCGAGAGAACTTGATAAGACAGTTATCGATTCCTTCGATGATGATACCGTCAGCACTTTTGGTAGTCTTTTTAGGCACAGGCTTTATGGCTATCTGTGCTTCGGGAGACATTTCCTTAACGAGTCTGGAATAATCGTCCTTTATTCTCGGAATGATTTTATTAAGAGAGAGACCGCCGTATCCGATTGCGGCAAAGAACTCATCCACATTATTACAGTGCTGCTTTTCGGCTATCTTGCTGAGGAATTCAAGCATCTGCTTTTCGGGAAGAACGATATTATTACGTTTAAATTCACGCTCGACCTCAGCCTTACCCTCAGCGATGTTTTCTTCTCTTCTTTCTTTTTTGAACCATCCTCTGATTTTAGTTCTCGCAGAGGTGGTTTTAGCTATTTTCAGCCAGTCACGGCTGGGACCCTTACCCTGCTGCGAGGTGGTAAGAATCTCGATGATTTCACCGTTATTGACCTTATGGTCGAGGGTGGTAATTCTGCCGTCAACCTTGGCACCAATCATCTTATTACCTACAGCCGAGTGAATGGCATAGGCAAAGTCGATAATACACGAACCCATAGGCAGACTGATAACATCGCCCTTAGGAGTAAAGGCAAAAACCTCTTCGGGTACGAAGTCGGTTTTGATGGTTTTTACGATTTCCTCCACATCGTCGCTTTCCTTCTGACTTTCCAGAAGCTGTCTTATCCATGAAAGACGCTCCTCGAATTTAACCTTGCCACTCATACCGAGCTTATATTTCCAATGGGCAGCGATACCGAACTCAGCGGTATGATGCATTTCCCAGGTTCTTATCTGCACCTCGAAGGGTACACCCGCCTTACCGATGACAGTGGTATGAAGAGACTGGTACATATTCGGTTTAGGAGTAGAAATATAGTCTTTGAATCTGCCGAGAATGGGATTAAACATATCGTGAATGATACCGAGACAGCAGTAGCACTCGTAAACGGAATCCACGATAAGTCTTACAGCATAAATATCGTAAATTTCATCAATGGTCCTGTTCTGCATATAGGTTTTACGGTAAATACCGTGAACACTTTTAATTCTGCCCTCTATATGGACATTGGGTACATCCTTACGGACTCTTTCTAAAATTTCTCCCTTTATGTTATCAAGAAAGCTCTGACGTGATTCCACCTGTTTTTCGAGAGTTTTAGCTATTTCACCGTAAGCAACAGGATCAAGGAAGCTGATGGCAAGATCCTCAAGCTCCTCCTTGAATGCACGTATACCGAGGCGGTGAGCGATGGGAGCATAAATTTCGAGAGTTTCTCTCGCCTTATACCTCTGCTTTTCCTCGGGCATAAACTTAAGGGTACGCATATTATGAACACGGTCAGCGAGCTTGATGATAACCACACGGATGTCTCTCGACATGGCAAGAAACATTTTACGGATGTTTTCGCTCTGCTGCTCCTCCTTGCTGGCTGAAAGAGGAATCTGACCGAGCTTGGTGACTCCGTCCACGAGATGCTCGACATCGGAGCCGAACATATCTCTTATCTCTTCGGCTGTGGTAGGTGTATCCTCTACCACATCGTGTAAAAGTGCGGCGCAGACAGAATCAGCATCCATACCCATATCTGCAAGAATACGGGCTACGGCAATAGGATGAATGATATAAGGCTCACCTGAACGTCGGCGCTGCTCTTTATGAGCTTCGTCGGCTACGGTGAAAGCTTTTTTTATTTTTTCGATATCTTCTTTCGAAAAGCTCTCCGAAACAGTCGACAGGAGACCTTCAAAATCTTTATAATAATCCATCACTGTATCCCTCCTTTACAGATATTTCTTAATGTGTTTTATAATACGGGAATCATCTAAATTCACCTTTACCGAGGTATCCTTTATGCTGATTGCTCCGTCTTCCTTTTTCAGTATTCCCAGTTCGCTCAGAACATCGACAGCCGTTAGCACCGTGCAGGCATTACTGCCGTCACCGCCGAGACGGTAACAGAGAACATCACTGTCAAAGCTCCACACACCGACGCTTCTGATGTATCGGAAAACATCAGCTACCGTCTGTCTCGACGGAAGGATGAATGCGGCCTCCTTAGGTGAAAGTCTTTCCCTGCGTCGCATTTTTTCGTAAAGGCGAACGCTTTTAAGATATTTTTCATCATCGGTACCCGACATTCTCACATCTCTTATGTATATACTTACTCTTACCTGGCCCATATATTCGTTTCTTTCCAGTCTTACTGCAAGGTCAAGACTGTCACCGGGTGCATAGGGAAACTCCTTCTCCGTAACACCGAAATAAAGAGCTGAAAATGAAGCGTTGCCTTTTCTGAAGGAAAGCCTCAGATGCTTTCCCGAGCCGATAGACTGAACGGAAGAAAGTGTCACGCCGAAAAGCCCGAACATAGGCTGCGGATTACCTGCTCCGAAGGGCTCGAGAGCCGTAATAACAGAAAGAATATCAGCAGAAATAAATTCAGGCTTAAGTCTGCAGTCCAGCTCCGTTACAGGAAAGGGCATTTCTACTGTCTTGGCATAATCGGCTATAGCCTTTTTAAAGGCAGGCAGATTTTCACTTTTCATTCCGAAGCCTGCAGCCAGTACATGTCCGCCGTAATGGGTAAGAAGCTCCTTTGCACTTGAAATAGCATCGTAAAGAGAGAAGCCGTCTATGCTTCTGCCCGAGCCTTTGGCTTCACTTCCGTCATCGGTTATCACTATACAGGGCTTTCCGTATTTTCCTACCAGCCGTGAAGCCACGATACCTATTACACCACCGTGCCAGTTTTTGCCTGAAAACACGAGTACCCTGTCACAGAGCATATCAGGATTACTTTTTATCTGCTGCTCTGCTTCAGCTGTTATTATTTTTTCGATTTCCTGTCTGTCATTATTTGATTTATCGACAGTATCCACTATAAAGGATACTTCTCTTTCATCTTCACCTAAAAGAAGCTCGAGAGCCTTCGAGGCGTGAGCCATTCTGCCGATGGAGTTAATCCTCGGTACGAGAGAAAAAGCAACAGAGGTAGCGTTGAGAGTCTTACCGTCGACACCCGCCTGTTTTTTCAGTGCGGAAACACCCATACAGGTTTCGCTGTTAAGTCGGCGTAGCCCATGCTTTACGATGGTGCGGTTTTCACCTGTCAGAGGTACGATGTCACCGATGGTACCGATAGTTACAAGGTCGGAGAACATGGAAAGCATCTCTTCATCATCGGCACCCGAAAGAGCGCAGACTACCTTGAATGCGACACCCACACCCGCCCATAGCTTGTAAGCACAGGGACAGTCTCTTCGGTGGGGATCTACCACAGCCTCAGCACGGGGTATTGTCTCCCCTGCCTTGTGATGGTCGGTGATTACCAGCTCCATACCCAGCTCGTAGACATACTCCGCCTCCTCGAATGCAGAAATGCCGTTATCTACGGTAATGATAAGCTCAGCACCCTGTTCTCTGAGTTTTTTTACAGCTTCCTTATTAAGACCGTAGCCCTCGCTGTTTCTGTCGGGTATGTAGGTTATGACATCACAGCCGTTCATTTCGAAAAAGCGGTACATCAGCGCCGTAGAGGTTACACCGTCGGCATCATAATCGCCGTAAACAGCTATTCTTTCGCCCTCTTCCATGGCACGGCTGATTCTTTCCACCGCTTTATCCATATCTTTGATTTCAAAAGGACTGATAAGCGATGTGCTTTCGGAAAAAAATTCAGCGATTTCGCTTTCATCCGTAATGCCACGTGCCACTAACAGCAGAGCTGCAAAGGGATCTATTCCGTATTCTTCGGCTATGTCAGATGCAAGCTCTTTATCAAGAGAAGAAACTACCCATTTTTTACGGCTCATTAATCTCAGTCCTTTCTGCAAGATTTTTTAAGAATAATTAAATATTATATCACTCATTTTACTCTTTTTCAATATTTTCGCCACAGTGTCTTACAATTTCTTTAAGAAAAACTGCACCGAATTTTTTGAGCTTATGCTCGGAAATACCTTCGATTTTTCTAAGCTGATCCATAGTTTTCGGTTTATCCATAGCCATTTTCACCACAGCATAATCTGTCAGCACCGAATAATCGGGCACACCGCTTTTATGTGCCAGAAGCTTACGGAGAGTTTTCAGTCTGAGAAGAAGTCTGATGTCCACATCCTCAGAGGTATTCGAGGAATTTTTCTCTGATTTCTCTACGAATTTTCTTACTCTTTTTCCGTTCCACAGAATATCGCCGCATTTCTCCTCAAGATAAAGACTTCCCGTTCTTTTTTCGGAAATATAGGCAAATTTAAGAAAATGGTCAATATGCTTTTCTATTTCACTTTCAGCACTGTCACTCATAGTGCCGAAGGTCCTTAGCTGATTATAATTCTTCGAAAGAATATATTCTGTTTCGTTTCCCTTAAGAATGTCGATGATAATTCTTTTATTTTCACATTCCCTTACCCTCTTTATACAGGAAAAAATCTTCTGAGCGGGAACGGTAACGTCTATACTCATTTCGTTACCGTTACAGCCTGAGCAGCTGTTACATTTACCCTTGGTTCTCTCACCGAAATAAGCGAGAATATAATTTCTCAGACAGGATGCCTTAGTGGAATAATAAATCATCTTTTCGAGCTTCTGAAGTCGGAGCTGTCGGAGTGTTTCGACTTCCTCATCGCTGAGGCAAGGGTTCTCTTCGGGATTATCAATGAAATATTTCTGCATTCTTATGTCAGAGGCACTGTAAAGCAGAACACAGTCCGCTTCGTTTCCGTCTCTTCCTGCTCTGCCCGCCTCCTGGTAATAGCTTTCTATGTCACCGGGCATATTATAGTGAATTACGAAGGAGACATTTGATTTATCTATTCCCATACCGAAGGCATTGGTAGCGATTATTATTTCCTTTTCATCACCGATAAAAAGCTCCTGGTTAATCTTCCTCTCCTGTTTGGTAAGACCTGCATGGTATCTGGTGACACTGTATTTATCTTTCTTCAGCGTTTCGTAAAGCTCATCCACATTCTTTCTGGAAGAGCAGTAAACGATACCGCTTCTGCCCGAATAAAGGTCAAGATATCTTCTCAGAGCGACCAGCTTAACCTTCGGTCTGACCACCTCGAAGTAAAGATTTTCACGGTCGAAGCCCGTTACCACCTTCAGAGGGTTTTCCAGACCGAGAAGATTTTCTATATCATCTCTTACTCTCTGTGTGGCTGTGGCAGTAAAAGCAGTAACCACAGGTCTTTCCGGCAGAGAGGACACAAACTCACTGATGTCGAGATACGCTGTACGGAAATCATGTCCCCAATGTGAAACACAGTGAGCCTCATCTATGCAGATCATAGAAATTTTCACCTTACGACAGAACTCCGTAAAAACAGGGGTAAGCAGTCTTTCGGGAGCCACATATATAATCTTGTATCGGCCTGCCTGTGCTTTGGCATAGACGGTGTTCAGCTGCTTTTCGGAAAGAGAAGCATTAATATATGCACTTCTGATACCGCACTGTGTCAGAGCATTTACCTGATCCTTCATCAGCGAAATCAGAGGAGAAATTACGAGAGTTATTCCCTCGAGCATCAGGGCGGGAACCTGAAAGCAGATGGATTTACCTGCTCCCGTGGGCATAATACCCATTACGTCTCTGCCCTGTAAAATGGCATCAATAAGCTCCTCCTGTCCCTGACGGAACTCACTGTAGCCGAAATATTTGTTCAGTACTTCAAATTTATTCAAAGGTTTACCTCCCCGAGGCAATAGAAAATAATTTTATCAAAGGAAAAAGCGCTTGGATGCCCACTTTCTGATAGTCTTGCTCGAATAACAGTAGAAGAAGAAGCCTGCTACGGCAAGTAAGGACACAAAGATGATTATACCCAGCTCCGTACCGTAACTTAATACGCCCGAAATGTTAAGAATAATCCCGTTCGAAAGAAGTGCAAGTGAAAGAGCAAGAAAAACAAAGGCGATTTTCAGAATAATGTGTCTTTTTTTCTTATACCAGAGCATATATGCAAGTACACACACGCTGCAGGAGCCTATCATAGGCAGAAGGCACTCAAGGAAAAGACTCATATCACCGTAAAGCCAC
>JAZUOC010000280.1:0-5424 GCA_045604465.1 Acutalibacteraceae bacterium | reverse complement strand
GGTATCACAGTAAGTCAAACTTTATTATTCTCCCCCGCGAATTAAACATATGGAGAGGAGAATATAGAGAGCGTGACAACGATAATTCTGGCCACGGAACGTGTGATTACTTTGACATTTTATTAAGTTTGATTAGAAAGTATTATTTTCAGGAATCTATGAGCACAAGAATGCGGAACTATGTTGATCCATATAAAAATTGGCTGAACACATATGGTTATGGGGAATCGGGCTGGAGAACATTTATAAAACGAAATTATCTTATGCCGTTTGTTAATGGAGAATATCTCGTTAAGGATATATTTGCTGATAACAGTAGTTATAAAAGCAACGAATGTAATGAACTCATTGGTAAACATCACAATTTTGATTGGTGCTTACCGAGATGCACAAATAACGGAGAAGAAATACCATTAAGTACAGCCAAAGAAAGAGCCGTAAACTATATGAAAAACAGCTTATGGATTTGGGAGGAGAGAGCTAATTTATTACTAACTCAACAAAACAATCACAAATAGATTGTGACGGATGATTATAATACAAAAGTTATTCTGTCTATAAAAACACCTTACTGAATTGAAAGCATAGTAAACTAAAAAAGGAATGATGTATATGAATAGAATGCAAGTTGAAGCAAGACTGAAACAATACTTAAAATCTCATTTTATTAATTTTGAGATTGATATTGATAATGGGGATCCTCGATACACTATGGTTTTTCAAGGATATGATAGTGCTCCAAACAAAGCGATAGAAAGCTGCATTTGGTTATATGACGATGAAATGGAGGTCCGGACTTACTACCCTCAAGTAGCGGCGGAATGGTGCAAAGATCATAGCGAAAACATACCTATGCTAATGCGGTTATTTAATTATATAAATGCTACGGTTTGGCTTAATTCGGCCGATGGCGCTGGCGGTACGTTATATCAGCCTCACCACCTACATACGCCAAGAATTTATATGACTGAAGATGATTGCTTTGATATTACCTTAACTACTGTAATTTGTTACGATTTTTACGAGGTAGCACCGCTTGAAACCGAAGATTATATTACAGCTTATTGTCCTGAACTGTTAGCGGATTTGAGTCCAGCAATCTTTGGCTTATTGCTCGACCAGATTGATTTTGAAACCGCTAAACAATACATTCAAATAAATGTTCTCAAGAATAAATAAGGAGAGATTATATGACCGATCAACTAATAAACAACGACGCTCTTGCAAAAACAACCGTAACTTTTGTTATAGGTGCTCCGGCAACCGGCAAAACAACTTTCATTAACAATCACTTTTCTGACAGTGGAAATACAGTGATATTAAACATTTATGATTACCAGCAAGCAGCTTATAAAGAGGCGGGGTTTGGTAAACAAGTCTCGCTTGGGCATGAATTCAAATGCTTATATAAGGCAAACGAGAATCTTTTAGTTGACATTATTAAGGCGTTACAAGAAGGTAAAAATGTAGTGGTTGAGCAGACTTTATACAAGGCAAAGCGTAGAATAGCGTACATAGATGCCATTCGTAATGCAGTTAAAAATATTACCATAACGGTTTATGTAATGTGTCCGAGCGACGCCGTTTGGGAAACGTATATAATTGAACGAAACCTAATAGATTCTATTCAACGACTAAGAGCCAATGCGAAGGAGATAGAATTTCCCAATCCCAGCGAAGGATTTGATTCCATTTACGAAGTTGTCGATGATGTTATTAAATTAAGGATGGATGAGCCTAAACCTGAAATTGTTGAACCGGCTCGAAAAGAAATCCTTGAAGAAACTGAAAAATTGCGCAAAGAGAATGAAAAAATAAAAGCCAAGGCAGATTTGCTTGAAAGTATGAATTCTCGTCCGTTTTGGCACTATTGTGAGGTTTGTGGTGCAAAGGTTTTTTGCACAGCTCAAGATGCCTTTAATGCAGGTTGGGACTATCCGCCGCAATTGGGTACATTTGGTTTCTTAGGGCCTCGCACTTGCGGAGAATGTGATATTACAGGTACTCTGTATTGGAAGGTGCAACAACAAGCTCTGCCAATAGTGGTGGAATCTATGCTTACTGAAGAAGAACTGAAAACCTGGAAAAGGATTAAAAATGAACCTGAGAGCCTTTTATAAAAAGAATAGCTAATTAGTATTCCCACAAATCCGAAAAATATTCAAAACCCGTCGTAAATTTCTTGATTTACGGCGGGTTTTGAAAAGGTTGGATTTTACTGTGTAGGGAAACGGACACCTCTTGTGGTATAATATAAAAAGAGAAAGTTTTCCCTTATGAAATTCAAGGAGGACGATAATATGAAAGTACGCATTTTTTCACGCGAGGCTATGGAGAAGTTATTGAAAGAAGGTCTGCCCGAAAACACTGCTGTAATAAGTTTTTACGATCCGCCTTCGAAGAGAACTCCCGAGGACTATGAGCCTATCGATTACTCGGGCGAGTGCGACAGATTTTTTATGGTCGGTATCCACGATATCGACATAAGCAGTTTAAAGAACTATGGCTTTACTTATGAAACCTACTTCCCCGAAGCAGATGACCTTGCTAAATTCATAAAGAAAGCCAAAGAAGACGGGCTTGATATCATCTGTCAGTGTGAATACGGGCAGAGCAGAAGTGCGGGTTGTGCCGCTGCGATACTTGAATATTACAACAGAAGTGGCATAAAGGTTTTTGCGAATTATAAGTATTATCCCAATCAGGTTATTTTCAATAAAGTCTATGATGCGTTGAAATCCCCGATTGAAAAGATGCTTAAAAAATAACCCGTGAAGAAATTTCACGGGTTTGTTTTTATTCAAGGCCTTTTTTTCTGAAAGCGAGTGTGAAAAGTATTGACGCGACAACAAAATTCACTGCGATTATTACAATGCTTTCGGGTTTTATTGCGGAATTTCCGATGCCGTTTATTAAAATACTCATCTGCTGTGAGTAGGTTATTCTTGCAACCTTTTCGATATTTTCATTGAACATAGAAAGCATGGGAAGAAAAGAGAAAATCATCATAACGGGGATTGTTAACGATGTCGCTGACATCTGATTTTTGCTGAACACTCCTATCACTGCACCCGTAAGTGATGAAAGAAGAATTCCTGCGCCCATAACAGTCATAAATGCTAAAAGGTCTTTACCCTCATATCCACCGCATACTGCAAAAACAACTGCTCCTATAATGCACATAATAAATACATAAGCGCCTACGCCTATTAGATACTCAAAGGGTTTCACATTACTCATCATAAGTGCACGGAGAGTGTTCTTCTCCTTTTCTTCGGAAATAATTGCTGACATACAGGTAAGCGGTGCCATTCCGACAAACATAACAGCGAAGAGTTTTACAAAGAAATGCTCGGGCATATTTTCAAGTTTTATGGCGTTTTCCATAATGATAACCATAACGGGAAACATCAGAAACTGAATGAGTATTGTTTTATTCCTGAATGTTTCCTTTATCTGTTTCAAGAAAACGGCAGTTATATTTTTCATGCAGTAAGCTCCTTTCCTGTAAGTTCCATAAAAACGGTTTCAAGGTCGGGCTCTGTTGTATGGATAGTTTCTGCCCTGCCCGATTTTATAAGCTCAGAAATAATTTCTGCTGAATTTTCATCGTGTGGGATTTCTTTTTCCGTTCCGTCGGTAAGATGAATTTTGAGTTTTTTCTGATGATTGTATCTACGGCATATTTCTTTCGGATTTCCGTATTCAACTATCTTTCCGTCGCCGAGAAGCGCTACATTATCGCAGAGTTTTTCAGCCTCGGTCATTGTGTGTGTTGTGAGAAAGATTGTCTTTCCCTTTTCCTTTTCTTTTTGTATCATTTTCTGGATTTCGTCTGCTGTCGCGGGGTCAAGTCCGCTTGTCGGCTCATCAAGAAAAAGTATATCGGGGTTTATCATAAAAACACGGGCAAGGCGAAGTCTGCTTTTCATTCCCTTTGAAAGATTCTGTGCAGGTGTTTTTTTAGCATCCGATAATCCGACGCTTTCTAAGGCCTCGTTTATTTTGTCATTTTTAATGCCGTAAATTCTTGCAAAAATTTTGAGATTTTCAAAACAGCTGAGTCTGTCATATACACCGAAATTATCCATCATAATTCCGAAGTTTCTGTAATCGTCACCCGAGAGTTTCTGTGAGTTTATACCGTTTATAACGGATTTTCCGTTTTCAGCCGAAAGCTGTCCCGTGAGGATTTTTATAAGCGTTGTCTTTCCTGCTCCCGAAGGCCCTAAAAGCCCTAAAATCTCACCCTTTTTTACATCAAGATTTATATCATCCAGAACCTTTTTCTCTCCGAATGATTTTGTGATACCGTTTATAGAAATAGCATTTTCCATTACTGTCCCTCCTTGAAACGCTTTAAGGCTTCTTCGAGTTTCTTGTTTTCCTGTTTTTCAGAAACAACGGATACAAATGTGCTGATAACGCAACTTACTATAAAGCATAGGATAAACATTATCCAGGCTTTTATTTCTGTTATGGGGAACCAGCCGAAAGCGAGAACAAATCCTATAATAACTGCGATAACACTTATAAACATCAGAATTATTCTTAATGTAAGAGGCATTTTCTTTATTATTGTATCTGTCATAAAGACAAAACGGAGAACGCAGATGATGGCTATTGCAAAAAGAAACTGTATCAGTGTTGCAAAAGAAAGTCCTTTACTGCCGAGTGAAAAAATTGTTGAAACTTCTTTTGCTTCATCTCCTACAATTACAGCAAATACACTCATTAAAAGAACGATTATTCCGAAAAGCATAAAGACCTGTGAAAGAAAGCCTAAAATTCCTTTTTTCTTTTCCATTTACTTTACCCCCAGTCTGTGTTTTAGTTCATCGGCATACTGCCTTGAAACTATTATCTGTTCGCCGTTTTCAAGAGTAAGTCTTATCTTGCGGTTGAGTTCGGCTTTAAGCGAACGGATGAATTTAAGCTGAACGAGAGAGGATTTGCTTATGCGTAAAAATCCACCCTGACAGAGTTGTTCTTCAACCTCATAGAGTTTTAGTTTCAATTCGAAACAATCGTCTTCTGTATAGACAAATGTCTTTCTGTCAACCGATTCGATATAGACTATCTTTGCAACATCGAGTATATAACTTTCATCGTTTTTGATTACTGTTATCTGCTGGTCGAGAATACGGAGTGTTGCTATTATTCTTTCTATTTCGGGAGTCAGTGCCCCGCTGTTTATAACTATTTCCGTGTCGGAAAAGTTTTCGTTTATGTTGATTGAAATTTTCACACCATCACCTCTTGACCCCATATTAACACAAGGCTTTTCCTTTGCAATATCCTGAAACACAAGTTGCCGTTTTTTAAGACTGAGTTGCCGGTATTGTATTGAGTTTATGCAGATATGGTGGTATAATAAACTCAAATATAAATCGGGAGGAGAAAAAATGAACAGACATCATAAAA